>DATDGG010000089.1:0-2102 GCA_036522235.1 Xanthobacteraceae bacterium | reverse complement strand
GCGCGCACCACCGGCTCGCCCGAGGTGGCCCGCACCTGCCGCCGCATGGCGGCATGCGCCCGCGCCAGGAGCTCCGCCATGCCGAACGGCTTGACCACGTAATCGTCGGCGCCGTTCTCCAACAGCCGCACCTTCTCGGCTTCATTCGAGCGCACCGACAGCACGATCAGCGGGACATTCGACCAGGCCCGCAGCCGCTCGAGCACGTCGGCGCCGTCCATGTCGGGCAGGCCCAGGTCCAGAATGACGAGGTCGGGCGGCGTCAGGGTCACGGCCCGCATGGCGTCGGCGCCGGTCTCCGCCTCCTGCACCAAAAAGCCGTCCAGCTCCAGCCCGGCGCGCAGGAAGCGGCGGATCTGGATTTCATCGTCGATAACAAGGACGACGGGGGCTGGTTCAGTCATCGGGATCGGTCTCCTGTTGGGGCGCGTGGGGGGCCACCGGCAGCCTGATGGCGATGGTGGTTCCGAGATTGATGCCGGCGCTTTCGGCCTCGATCTTTCCGCCATTGGCGCCCACGAAGGCTTTGGCGATCCAGAGGCCGAGGCCGGAACCGGAGGTGGTGGCGACGTGGCGCGCGCCGCGGAAGAAGCGGTCGCCGAGCTGCGCGCTTTCCTCCGCGGTGAGGCCGACGCCGGTGTCGTGGACCGACAGCACCAGGCCGTGGCCGTTGCGCTTGGCCGCGACCGTGATGGTCGAGCCCGAAGGCGAGTACTTCGCCGCGTTGTCGACGACCTGCGCGAAGGCTTGCTCGATCAGCACCGGGTCCACATAGATGAACGGCAGATTGCTGTCGAGGTCGAGCGAGATGGTATGGCCGTTGAGGCGCCGCCGCCGCCGCTCCAGCGCCGAATTGACGATGTCGGACGGCTCGATCCATTCCATGCGCGGCTTGATCTGCTCGCGGCTGATGCGGGTGGCGTCGAGGAGATTCTGAATATCGTTGTTGAGGCGCTCGGCCTCGTCGCGGACCACGCTCGCGAGCGAGGTCAGCCGCTCGTCGCTGGCGACCGCTGGCGATTGGCTGAGCACGGTGGCGGCGCCCAGGATCGAGGCGAGCGGCGTGCGCAATTCGTGGCTGACCGAGCCGATCAGCGCCTCGCGCAGCAGCTCGGTTTCCGAGCGCATCTTGGCCTGGTCGAGCGCATGGGCGACGTCGAGGCGCTCGAGCGTGTCGGCGGCGTCCGACAGCATGTCGTTGACCCGCTGGTGCGCGTCGGCGGCTTCGTTCGCCGGCACCCGGCCGAGATCGATGGCGATCACCCCGAAGTCGGGGGTCTTTTGCGAGACCCGGCGCACGTGCCAGACATTGCCGTCGTCTGCGGTCACGTTGGCTTCGATCGAGCGGCCGCCCTGGACCTCCGCGATCGCGGCGCGCACGCGGTCCGGAACCGCGGCATCGCCGGGCTGCCCGGCGCCGGTCTCAGGCGAGCCGGCGACGAACAGCACCACCTTGCGCTGGGCGTGGGTGGTGAGGTGATCCTCGATGGCGCGATAGATTTCGGCGGCGGACGGCGCGGCGGCGAGCCGTCGCGAGAAGGCGTAGAGATCGGTCATCTCCCGCTCGCGCTTGCGGGCGAGCTCGGTCGTCTGCTTCATCGAGTTCGCCAGATGGCTGGTCACCAGCGCGACGATGAGGAACAGCGCGAGATCGAGGATTTCAGACGGCTGCGCATTGGGATTGTAGAAGAGAAATGCGGAGCCGAGCACGCCCGCCACCGCCGCCACCAGGGCGGGCAGCAGGCCGAGCTGCCAGCCGCAGATCAGCACCGTCAAAAGGTAGATGACGGTGCCGCGGCGGATGCCGAGATAATGGATCAGGGCGTCGGCCGTGAGGGTCGTGATCGCGATGAGCAGCAAGGCAAGCGCGACGCCGCGCACCTCGCGTTTGACCCTCTCGAGATTCATCGGCGCCATCTCCCTCACCCCGGCCGCAAGTTATGTCGCATAACTGGGAACGACAATCCGGGCCGGACATACGGCTGGGGAATATTATAACAGTCCGTCCGGCCCGGTCATCCCTGCAGGGCGGCCGTTGCCGGGATTGTGAAAGGCTGGCCTCGTGGAAGATTGCGAAAGGTTAATGAAGTTCGGGACGTTCG
>DATDGG010000088.1:0-2427 GCA_036522235.1 Xanthobacteraceae bacterium | reverse complement strand
TGCATTGATGCTGAATTGGCCGATCCTGTCCGTCATCGTCTTCCTGCCGCTGGCGGGCGCCCTGCTCATCGCCGCGCTGCCGAGCCACGGCGAGGCCGAAGAGCGCAACGCGCGCTGGATCGCGCTGTGGGTCACCTTGCTGACATTCGCGATCGCGCTCATCCTGACTTGGCGGTTCGATATCAAATCGGCCGATTTCCAGTTCGAGGAAAGGTATCGCTGGCTCGAGGGCGCGATCGTCTATCGCATGGGGGTCGACGGCATCTCGCTGCCGTTCGTGGTGCTGACCACCGGCTTGATGCCGATCTGCATCATCGCCAGCTGGAGCGCGATCCAGAAGCGCGTCAAGGAATACATGATCGCCTTCCTGGTGCTGGAGACCCTGATGGTCGGCACCTTCACGGCGCTCGACCTGGTGCTGTTCTATCTGTTCTTCGAGGGCGGCCTTATCCCGATGTTCCTCATCATCGGGGTGTGGGGCGGGCCGCGGCGGGTCTATGCGAGCTTCAAGTTCTTCCTCTACACCTTGCTCGGCTCGGTGCTGATGCTGCTCGCCATCATGGCGCTCTACTGGGACGCCGGCACCACCGATATCCCGACCTTGCTGCATCACGGCTTCCCGCTCGCCCTGCAGAAATGGGCCTGGCTCGCCTTCTTCGCCTCGTTCGCGGTGAAAATGCCGATGTGGCCGGTGCATACCTGGCTGCCCGACGCCCATGTGGAAGCGCCGACCGCGGGCTCGGTGATCCTCGCCGCCATCCTCCTCAAGATGGGCGGCTACGGCTTCCTGCGCTTCTCGCTGCCGATGTTTCCCGCGGCCTCGCATGATTTCGCGCCGCTCGTCTTCACGCTCTCGGTCGTCGCCATCGTCTATACCTCGCTGGTGGCGCTGGTGCAGGAGGACATGAAGAAGCTGATCGCCTATTCGTCCGTGGCCCATATGGGCTTCGTGACCATGGGCATTTTCGCCGCCACCACGCAGGGCGTCGCCGGCGGCATTTTCCAGATGATCTCGCACGGGGTCGTCTCCGGCGCGCTGTTCCTGTGCGTCGGCGTGATCTACGACCGCATGCATACCCGCGAGATCGCGGCCTATGGCGGCCTCGTCAACCGCATGCCGTTCTACGCGGTGGCCTTCATGGTCTTCACCCTCGCCAATGTGGCGCTGCCCGGCACCTCGGGCTTCATCGGCGAGTTCCTGACCCTGATCGGCACGTTTCGGATCAACATCGCGGTCGCAACCTTCGCCACGCTTGGCACCATCCTGTCGGCCGCCTATGCGCTCTGGCTCTATCGCAAAGTCGTCTTCGGCGTGCTCGACAAGCCCGCGCTCGCCGCCATCCGTGACCTCGACTACCGCGAGATCATCACGCTCGCACCGCTTGCCGTCCTGGCGATCGTGCTCGGCATTTTCCCGCAGCCGGTCATCGACCTGTCGGCCGCGTCGGTCGCGCAGCTGCTCGACGGCTACACCCATGCGCTCGACAGCGCGCATACCGCCGCGTTGCTGCTGAGGTAACCGCCGATGAACGACGCCGCCGCAATCCCTGCTTTGTTGCCGGCTCTGCCCGAGATCGTGCTGGCGCTCGGCGCCATGGCGCTGCTGATGGTCGGCGCATTCCGCGGCGAGCACACGGCAGTGGCGGTGAACTGGCTCGCGATCGGCCTGCTCGTGGCCGCCGGCGCGATCACGCTATGGCTGCCCGAGGGCACTCTCACGACCTTCGGCGGCAGCTTCATCGTCGATCCGTTCGCGCGCTTCCTCAAGCTGCTCGCGCTGACCGGCTCGGCCGGCGCGATCCTGATGTCGTTCGATTATCTGGCGGCCGAAAAGCAGCAGCGCTTCGAATATCCGATCCTGATCCTGCTCGCCACCACCGGCATGCTGATGCTGATCTCGGCCGCCGATCTCATCGCGCTCTATATCGGCCTCGAATTGATGAGCCTTGCGCTCTACGTAGTTGCCGCGATCAACCGCGATTCGTCACGCTCGTCCGAAGCGGGCCTTAAATATTTCATCCTGGGCGCGCTCTCCTCCGGCATGCTGCTCTACGGCGCCTCGTTGATCTACGGCTTCACCGGCACGGTGACGTTTGCCGGCATCGCCAAGGCGGCGAACCAGGGCAGCATCGGCTTGATCATGGGCCTGGTCTTCCTGTTCGCGGGCTTCTGCTTCAAGGTGTCGGCGGTGCCGTTCCATATGTGGACGCCGGACGTCTACGAGGGCGCGCCGACCCCGGTCACCGCGTTCTTTGCCGCCGCCCCCAAGGTTGCCGGCATCGCCATGTTCGTGCGCGCCACCATCGTGGCGTTTCCCGGCATCGTGCCGCAATGGCAGCAGATCGTGGTGTTCGTCGCCATCGCGTCGATGGCGCTTGGTGCCTTCGCGGCCATCGGCCAGCGCAATATCAAGCGGCTGATGGCCTA
>DATDGG010000087.1:0-9361 GCA_036522235.1 Xanthobacteraceae bacterium | reverse complement strand
GCTTCGAGCCAAGCCGCCGAGAGCCACATGACGAAATCTCGCTCCGCATCCCGCTTTGGAACATGTCGGTGCAGATTCGGCGCATGGAGCAGCGGGCGCCAAGTCGGCCGCGAGCGGCCCCCGGATGGGCGCTTGCGACCTTCGACATAGGCACCGCCGAGCTCGCAAAGCCTCGCCACCGTCGCGCGTGCATCCTCGCGTCGTTGGCTGTCTCGCAAGGTGTCAGATTCTGGTAATTCGAACCGGAGAGCTCGCCGCGTCCCCCGCTGGTTCAGAACGTCGCGGGCTTGGGGGGACAGTTTTTCAAGGCGCGTTGCGATCTCATCGTATTGTCGCCGCCTCGCCGTCGCCGCCTTCTGCAGCGCGGCAATTTCGTAGTGCAGCTCGTTCACGGTCGGGGAGCGAGCATCCCTAGCATAGATGTCCGCCGCGTCGCGGATGCCTTGCGCGAAGCGGGCCACATCGGCGACCACTGGCAGCCGTGAAATCCTTGCCAACTTCCGCATGCAGTCATCGTCGAAGACGCCGGCCACACCTTCCGCCGCGATGGCCGATCGCGACTTTTTGGTGGGCATCGCGATCTCCGCATGTGGGGCCGCATGACGTCGCGGCTGCAGCTGAGCCGGTCGCAATCGGGGCACCCCTATCCGCCGCGGCACGAGCCTTTCACGGACCGTGCAGCGCGACGACCTTGTCCCCCTTCTCGATCGGCGGGGTCGACGCGAACTTGCCCCAAGCATCCATCAGACGCCGCCGCTTGTCGAGCAGATCGCCGCGCTGATACGCCTGCTCCGTGGCGTCACCCACATCGTGCGCCAGCGCGACCTCCGCCAACTCGCGCGCAAAGTTGGTCTGCTCGCTCGCCCAGGTCTTGAAGGTGGCGCGGAAACCGTGTGGGACCGCATCGACGGTGAGCGCCCCCGCACCCTTCATTCGCCGCAGTACCACGTCCATGGCCATATTCGAGAGGCCCCTGCCCGGCTTGGCGCCCGGGAAAACGAAACCATCGGGCTGGTGGTCGAGCTTGCGCATTTCCTCCAGGACCGCCAGCGCGGCACCGTTCAGCGGGACTCTGTGTTCGCGCCTCCCCTTCATGTGGTCGGCCGGGCAAATCCACAGCTTGTTCTTCAGGTCGAACTCGGGCCAGCGGGCGAGGAACGTTTGTCCGCTGCGGGCAACGGTCGCGACCGTGAATTCGAGCGCGCGAGCGCCGACGCCCGGCTGCGTCCGCAGCTTGGCCATAAAGACGGGTAGATCGGCATACGGCAACGCCGGGTGATGGATGACCGTGCGGACCTTGCTGCGCTTGGGCAACAGGTTCTCAACGTGGCCCCTCCAGACTGCCGGGTTTTCGCCCGAGCGGTACCCGCGCGCCTTGGCCCAATCCAAGATCTTCTCGATCCGCTGCCGGACCCGGGTGGCGGTCTCGGTTTTGGTTGTCCAAATGGGCTCCAGGATTTTCATGACCATGGCGGTGTCGACCTGCTGCACCGAGACCGCGCCGATGACCGGGGTCGCATAGGTCTGCAGGGTGTTAAGCCACTGGTCACGATGTTTCGTGTTCTTCCATCCTGCCTTGTTCGAGGCGATGAACGCGTCCCGGCACTCGTCGAAGGTCATCGCCTTCGCCCATTCCGCTGCCGCCTGCCGCTTCTCGATACGTCGGTGCTCGATCGGGTCTATACCTTTGCGCCACAGGCGGCGGCACTCGGCGGCGCTCTCTCGGGCTTCCGCGAGGCTGACATAGGTGGTCGAGCCAAGTCCCATCTCCCGGAGCTTGCCCTTGAGCTTCCCCTTCTTGTCGCGGAGCGGTTGGCAGGTGTCGGGATCGAGTTGCGACACCCAAAATCGGAAAACCCAGGACGCGGACCCGCTTGCCGAGACTTGAAGATAGAGATTTCCGCCGTCTGAATGCGTTCCGGCCTTTAAATGCGGAAGGCCGACCGCTTTCAATTTCCCCATTCTACGCATGTTATTGCCATCCTAATATAGGTGAGCCACCCATAAGTGTTTTGGCCAAAAATAGGAAGCTCGGTGTTCTTACCCATAAGCTTCCCGCACCCAAAATGCAAATGTTGGCGGTCAGCGGCACACAACCGCGAAGTAAAAAGCATGAGGTAAGCTACCGAAAACAAAGGATTTTCGGCCAAAGGCGATCAATGGCGAACGTTGGCGATTTGACGGGCTGGCGGAGACGCAGGGATTCGAACCCTGGATACGGCTTTAGACCGTATAACGGTTTAGCAAACCGCCGCCTTCAGCCACTCGGCCACGTCTCCATGGCCGGCATCCGTACCGGCCATAGACAGCCCGGTCAAGGCAGGCCGGTCAGGGCGCTCGGACCATCGCGGACGTGAAGGCCCTTGCGCGAGCGAGATCAATGCGCCTTGAGCCAGGCGCGCGCCGCGCGCTGGGCCGCCGCGATCTCGTCCTCGGACATCTGGTCGGCAACCTCGCGGCGCAAGCGGATGGCATCTTCGTTGCCGCGCATGGCCGCCAGGTTGAACCATTTGTGGGCCAGGACATAGTCGACCGGGACGCTGCGCCCGATCGAATACATCATGCCGAGCTCGTAGAATGTGTCGGCGGCGGGCGCTTCGCCCAACGCCGCAGTCATGTCACCAAAGTCGATGCGAGCCATATCGGCCTCCCCCTCCCCGCGCTCGTTCATCGAACCCGTGAACGTGACGCAGGATTTGCGCTCAGCCCCCTGCCGAGCGCGGCGGATCATGGGAGGAAAATTTGAAAGGTGTTTTAAGGATCGAGATGAATCGAAAATGAAATTGACTCCCAAGGCATTGGCCTTCGCCAAGGATAGTCAAGCATCGTCAGGGATCGTTAAGCACGCCGATGCGGGCGTGTTGCGAGAAATGGTCCCCGCCGCGCCGGCGTAAGGCGGCCGCAATATCACCGCCTTCGTGGCGAATCTGCCGGACCGCAAACGCGGATCCGGGAGCCGGAGACCCTGCTGGTGGGACCGGAATCGGGTTATGTTGGCGTCATCTCATTGCGGTCGGGACCGCACGAACCTGAAGGGGAGACCGATGAAATTTCTAGCTACCGCTACGATTGCAGCCGCCCTGCTCGGCGTGTCCTTCGGCACATGCCTTGCCGCCGATCCGCTCGGGACCTGGCACACCGAAGAGGGCAAGGCTACCGTGCGCATCGCCGCCTGCGGCCCCGCTTTGTGCGGCACCATCATCGCGCTCAAGGAAGCCACCGATCCCGACGGCAAGCCCAAGACCGACAAGAACAATGGCGACACGAGCCTGCGCAGCCGGCCGCTGATTGGCGTGCAGATCGTGCTTGCCATGAAGCCGAGCGGCACGGCGAACAAATGGTCCGGGCAGGTCTACAACGCCGAGGACGGCAAGACCTATTCTGGCAGTCTCACGCTGCAGGATGCCAATACGATCAAGCTCGAAGGTTGCGTCATAGCCATCCTCTGCAAGTCGGCTATCTGGACCCGGGCAAGCTGACCGGAAAAAAAGTTGACCTAAAAAAAGCCGAGGGCGTCGGCGAGATACCTGAAGCCCGAGTCCGACGGCAAGTGACCTTGCCCGCGGTGAGATCCGGATCTGATCCGTCTCTCATCTCCATGGCCCCTGCCCTTGCGGTGCAGGATGCCGTGAAGCTCGAACTCCCTGTCTCGCCGACGCCCTTGCCGTCGACCGGAGCCGGCGCGTCGAGTGCGATCGCATTGCGCGGTTCGCGCTCTGACGTCCGCCGGCCCGTTAGACGCAGTCATCGACATCCACGGAGGCCGAAGACTGTGAGGCGGCGCTGGACTACGCCTTCTTCTTTCTGCGCTTGGTCTTCTTCGCAGTCTTCTTCGCGGCCGTCTTCGTCTTCGTCTTACGCTTCTTCGCCATGCTGCCCTCCTAGCTAATGAGTGAGTGGCGATGTCGGTCAGTGCTCACGGGGATCGCAAGCACTGCTCTTCGATTACTACAGCGGAACGAAAAAAACATCATTTCCACTTAACGAAGCGTGTATGCACCCCCTTTGACACTACCTATTGTGCGGCCCGCATGCGGCGACGCGCGGTCGCGTGCGTTTTGCTCGAGCTTGCGCACGCGCCATCACGCCGAATTTTTCGGAATGCACAAAACCGCGATTCCATAAGGGTTTTTGCTACTTCATTAGTTGCGCGGCCGCGTCTGATCGGACTCTCCTAAGGCGCGCGCAACGCATCGCAATTGCTTTACCAAGATGCGCGACAGGCGCGGAATCGCCTGTGAAAAAAAATTTTGGAAAAAGGACGCGCGCGAGCGCTTCCGGCGTCCGACTCCGACGCGAATCGCGCGAATCGCCTGCAAGTGATTCGCGCCGAGCGGCGCTCGGGGTGACGTTTTGGAGACGTTGCGGAGCGGCGGCGAAGACATTTTTTGCGAGATTGGACGCCGCGGAGGGATGGAATCGCGCGCTCGCCGCGTCCGCGACGCGACCATGCGTCGTTCAAGCGCGCGTCAGGCCTCGAGCTTGCGCTTGAGGATCTCGTTGACCGTGCCGGGATTGGCCTTGCCGCCCGAGGCCTTCATGACCTGGCCGACGAACCAGCCGATCATCGCCGGCTTGGTCTTGGCCTGCGCGACCTTGTCGGGGTTCTTGGCAATGATCTCGTCGACGATCGCGGCGATCGCCGAGGGGTCGGTCACTTGCAGCATGCCGCGCGCCTCGACCAGTGCGCGCGGATCACCGCCTTCGCTCCAGACGATCTCGAAGACGTCCTTAGCGATCTTGCCGGAAATCGTACCGGCTGCGATCAGGTCGAGGATCGTGCCGAGTTGCGACGCCGACACCGGCGAGGAAGCGATGTCCTTGCCCTCCTTGTTGAGGCGGCCGGCGAGCTCATTGATCACCCAATTGGCGGCCGCTTTGGCGTCGCGGCGCCTCGCTACCGCTTCGAAGAAATCGGCGGTGTCGCGCTCGGCCGCCAGAACGTCGGCGTCATAGGCCGACAAGGCGTAGTCGCCTACCAGGCGCGCCTTTTTCTGGTCGGGCAATTCCGGCAGCTGCGCCCGCAACTCCTCGACGAAAGCTTGGGTCAGCTGGAGCGGCAACAGATCGGGGTCCGGGAAGTAGCGGTAATCGTGTGCCTCCTCCTTGGTGCGCATGGGCCGCGTCTCGCCGCGGACGGGATCGAACTGCCGCGTCTCCTGCTCAATCTCCCCGCCGTCCTCCCGGACGGCGATCTGCCGGCGTGCCTCGTATTCGATCGCCTGCCCGATGAAGCGGATCGAGTTCACGTTCTTGATCTCGCAGCGCGTGCCGAGCGGCTCGCCGGGCCGGCGCACCGAGACGTTGACGTCGGCGCGCAGATTGCCCTTCTCCATGTCGCCGTCGCAGGTGCCGAGATAGCGCAAGATCGTGCGCAGCTTTCCGACATAGGCCTTCGCCTCCTCGGCCGAGCGCAAATCTGGCTTGGAGACGATCTCCATCAAGGCGACGCCCGAACGGTTGAGGTCGACCATCGACATGTCGTGATGCTGGTCGTGCAGCGACTTCCCGGCATCCTGCTCGAGGTGCAGCCGCTCGATGCCGATGGTGACGGTTTCACCGTCCGCAACCGCGACCGCCACCTCGCCTTCGCCCACGATCGGCGATTTGTACTGGCTGATCTGGTAGCCCGGCGGCAGGTCGGGATAGAAATAGTTCTTCCGGTCGAACACCGATCTGAGGTTGATCCGCGCATTGAGCCCAAGCCCGGTGCGGACCGCCTGCTTGATGCATTCCGCATTGATGACTGGCAGCATGCCGGGCATGGCGGCGTCGACCAGCGAAACATGCGAATTGGGCTCGCCCCCGAATTCGGTCGAGGCGCCGGAGAAGAGCTTCGATTGCGACGTCACCTGGGCATGCACCTCGAGGCCGATCACGACCTCCCAGTCGCCGGTGGCGCCTCTGACGAGCTTTGAATTTTTCGCAGGAGCGTTCATTGCAATCCCAAAATCGAGGGCCTCTCATCCCGGATCGGCCAAGCCCAGGAGCGCCTGCGCAATCCTATCCCATTCGGTGCGCAGCGGACCGCTCGGCGCTGCCTTGCCGGCCTTCCCATACCAATAGCGCGCATTGCCGAGATCGCCTTCGCGCCGATGCAGATAGGCATGGACCCAGGCGCAGTCCTTGCCGCCTTCGTCCATGATCAGCGCATGGGCGCGTTCCCAATCGCCCTTGGCCTCCCACCAGAGCGCCGCCAGCGCGGGCGCAAGGCCCGCCGGCGGCTTTCCCTTCGACACGCTGCGCTTGAGCTCGGCGAGGGTCATGACGAAATCCTGGCTCGCCCGACTACCACCACTTCTCCGGCGTGAACCGGCCGGCCGCATCCTCGATCACCTGCGCGAGCCCGAACAGCGTTTCCTCGTCGAAGGGACGGCCGATGAGCTGCAGGCCGAGCGGCAGGCCTTCCGCCGACAATCCTCCGGGCACCGCGATGCCGGGCAGCCCGGCCATGTTGACGGTCACCGTGAATACGTCATTGAGATACATTTCCACCGGATCGCCTTCGCCCTGCTCGCCGATCCCGAAGGCGGGCGACGGCGTCGCCGGGGTGAGGATGGCGTTGACGCCTTTGGCAAAGCAATCCTCGAAGTCCCGCTTGATCAGGCTGCGCACCTTCTGGGCGCGCACGTAATAGGCGTCGTAATAGCCGGCGGACAGCACATAGGTCCCGATCATGATGCGCCGGCGCACTTCCGGGCCGAACCCGTTGGCGCGGGTTCTCTCATACATGTCGATGATGTCGCGTCCTTCGACGCGCTGCCCGTAGCGCACGCCGTCATAGCGCGCGAGGTTCGAGGAGGCCTCCGCCGGCGCCACGATGTAGTAGGCCGGCAGCGCATATTTGGTGTGCGGCAGCGAGACGTCGACCAACTCGGCCCCGGCGGCCTGCAGCCATTTCGCTCCGCGCTCCCACAGCGCTTCCATGTCGGGCGCCATGCCGTCGAGGCGATATTCCTTGGGTATGCCGATCCGCATGTCCTTGATCGATCGACCGACCGCGGCTTCGTAGCTCGGCACGGGGCGGTCGATGGAGGTCGAATCCTTGGGGTCGTGACCGGCCATCGATGTCAGCAGGATGGCGGCATCCCGCACCGTGCGCGCGAACGGACCGGCTTGGTCGAGTGAGGACGCATAGGCCACGATGCCCCAGCGCGAGCAGCGCCCATAGGTCGGCTTGATCCCGACGATGCCGCTGAAGGCGGCGGGCTGGCGGATCGAGCCGCCCGTATCGGTGCCGACCGCGCCGACGCACAGCATCGCCGTTACCGCCGCCGCCGAGCCGCCCGAGGAGCCGCCCGGCACCAGCGGCGTCGTCGATCCGCGCCGCCGCCACGGCGACACCACCGGACCGAAGACCGAGGTCTCGTTCGACGAGCCCATGGCGAACTCATCATTGTTGAGCTTGCCGAGCAGCACCGCGCCATCGCGCCAGAGATTGGCGGTGACGCTCGACTCATAAGTTGGCACGAAATTGTCGAGGATGTGCGAGCATGCGGTGGTGCGGATGTCGCGCGTGGCGAACAGGTCCTTGACGCCGAGCGGGAGCCCCTCGAGCGGCCGCGCCGCGCCGACGCCCAGGCGCTGGTCCGCGGCTTTGGCCATGGCGCGCGCCACATCGGGCGTCTCCAGCACGAACGCGTTGAGGCCCCGCGCGCGTTCGATCGCCTGCAGGTGCGCATCCGTGAGCTCGGTTGAGCTGAAGCTCTTGCGATTCAAGCCGTCGCGCGCTTGCGCCAATGTGAGGGAGGTCAGATCGCTCATCGATCAGCGGCCAAACCTTGCCACAGCACAGCAATGCCGGGTCGGCGTGCTCACTCGACCACCTTTGGGACCAGAAAAAAATGGTTCTCGGCCGCCGGCGCATTGCGCAGGATGTCGTCGGCGATGCCCCCGTCAGTGACTTTGTCGTCGCGCTGCTTCAGCTCCATCGGGGTGACCGAGGTCATGGGCTCGACGCCCTCCACATCGACCTCCGACAGCTGCTCCACAAAGGCCAGCATGGCATTGAGCTCGGCTTGCAGGCCCGCGACCTCCTCCTCGGCAACCGCAATGCGCGCCAGATGCGCGATGCGGCGGACGATCGTGGCGTCGACGGACATGGCGGCCTCATTGCGGGACGCCGGCGTGGCGCCGGCCGCTCGCCTATAGCAGGCCGGGGAATTGCCGGGCAACTCACGCTCGCTATGCTGGTGCGGCGCCCGGGTGGCGGGCTTCCGGGCCCGCCACCCGCGCGGCACCGGCGAGGAGGGAAAATGGCGTGGATCAGGAACATCGGAATTGCCGGCGCTTGGCTTTGCGCCATGGCCTCCACGTCGCCCGCGCCGCTCCATGCGCAAGCTTGGCCCGCAAAGCCCGTGAAGATCGTGGTCGCCTTCTCGCCCGGCGGCAGCGCCGATCAGCTTGGGCGGCTCCTGGCGCAGGAGCTCTCGTTGGCGTTCGGCCAGCAGTTCTATGTGGAGAACAGGCCGGGCAGCAGCGGGAGCATCGGATCGGGCCTCATCGCGCGCGCCGAGCCCGACGGGTACAGCTTGCTGGTGGCCGGCTCCGGCGCGCATCTGACCGGACCGGCCATCAATCCGAATGTCGGCTACGATCCGATCAAGGATTTCACCCATATTGCGATGATCGCGGGCGATAGCTTCGTCGTGGCCGCCAACCCGACGCTGGGCGCGAGCTCTATCGCCGATCTGATCAAGCTCGCCCGCAGCAAGCCGCTCACCTCGTCCTCGCCGGGGGCGGGCTCGCTCGGTCATCTCATCCTGGAGCAGCTCAACCGCCGGGCCGGGATCCAAATCCAGCATGTCCCCTCGCCGAACTCGGGCATGCTCGACGTGCTCGGCAATCATATCTCCATGTCGTTCACGACCCTGCTGACCGCGGGCGAGCACATTCACTCCGGCGGCCTGGTGGGTCTCGCCGTCACCTCCGCCGAGCGCAATCCCGTGTACCGGACCATCCCGACCTTCGCCGAGCAGGGCTATCCGGAGGTGCGCGGCGATACCTGGTTCTGGCTCGCGGGACCGCGGAATCTTCCGGAAGGCATTGCCGGCAGGCTCAGCCAGGAGGTCCGCCGCATCATCAAGCTGCCGAGGACGCAGGCCTATATGGAGCAGATGGCAGGCCCGGGGTGATTCGGCCGCCGATGTTACGGATCACAACGGCCTCGCCCGGTTCGATTCCAAGCACATGAGCAGGATCTACGCGCATATCAGCGCAACCGATGACGATGGCCTTTACCTTCGGCAGCGATTGCGGAAGAGAGGGCATAAGTGTGCCCGCAGCAGACTGCTGAGCGGCAAAATCTTTGTTGCGTTTTAACATCGAGTTGAGATTGTTCATATCGATTCTCGTAGAGGGT
>DATDGG010000086.1:0-18260 GCA_036522235.1 Xanthobacteraceae bacterium | reverse complement strand
CCGCTCGACGCTTCGCAGTATTTCATCGTGCTGCCCGACGGCATCGGCCGCGGCGGCTCGAGCAAGCCGAGCGACGGCCTGCGGGCCAAGTTTCCGCATTACCGGTATGACGACATCGTCGCCTCCGAGCATCAGCTCATCACCGAAGGCCTCGGCATCAAGCATTTGCGCCTGGTGATGGGCTCGTCGATGGGCGGCATGCATACCTGGATGTGGGGCTACATGTATCCCGACCTGATGGACGGGCTGATCCCGATCGCCAGCCAGCCCATCGAGATCAGCGGTCGCAACTGGATGCAGCGCCGCATCGCCATCGAGGCGATCCGCCAGGACCCCGGCTGGAACAACGGCAACTATGACAAGAACCCGACCCAGTGGACGGTCACGGCGCCCTATGGCTTCCTGCAGACCGAGAACGTGGTGCAGATCCAGAAGCTGGTGCCGACCCGCGAGGCGGGCGACGCCCTCTACTACAAGCAGCGCGAGGAGGCGAAGAAGCGCGACGCCAACGACACCTTGTGGGGCATCGAAGCGGTGATGGACTACAATCCGGCGCCGCATCTCAAGGAGATCAAGGCGAAGCTCATGGCCATCAATTCCGCCGACGACGAGACCAATTCGGCGCGGCTCGCCTCGACCGAGCGCGAGATCAGGAACATCCCCAACGCCAAATATGTGCTCATCCCCGCCAGCGAGGAGACCCACGGCCATTACACCCATCTGCGCGCGGTGTTCTGGAAGGCCTATGTGGCCGACTTCATGAAGGAGCTGGGCGGACCAGTGGTCAGCAATCAGTGATCGGAAGATCTCCGTCTCGACTGATAACTGATCACTGATGACTGATCCCTGATATGCGTACCAGGCTGACAGAGCGTCTGCGCATCGAGCATCCCATCGTGCTGGCCCCGATGGGATCGGCGGCCGGCGGCAGGCTCGCGGCTGCGGTGAGCGAAGCCGGTGGCCTCGGCCTGATCGGCGGCGGCTATGGCGACGCCGATTGGCTCGAGCGCGAATTCGCAGCGGCCGGCAATGCGCGGGTCGGCTGCGGCTTCATCACCTGGTCCTTGGCGCGCCGGCCGCATCTTCTGCAGCAGGCGCTGCGTCGCGCGCCGGCCGGCATCATGCTGTCCTTCGGCTCCCCGCTGTCGTTTGCACCGGCCATCAAACCGACCGGCACGCCGTTCATCTGCCAGGTGCAGACGCTCGCCCACGCCCGCGAGGCGGTCGCGGCGGAGGCCGACATCATCGTGGCGCAGGGCGCCGAAGCCGGCGGGCACGGCGCCGCCCGGGCGACGCTGACGCTGGTTCCGGAAATCGCCGACTATCTGGCGCAGAGCTCGCCCACGACCCTGCTGCTGGCGGCCGGCGGCATTGCGGACGGACGCGGGCTCGCCGCCGCCCTCATGCTCGGCGCTGACGGGGTCCTCATCGGCTCCCGCTTCTGGGCGAGCGAGGAGGCGCTGGTGCCGAAGAGCTTCCAGGCCGCCGCCATCGCCGCGGCGGGAGACGACACGATCCGCACGAGCGTGGTCGATATCGCGCGCAAGATCGATTGGCCGCCGCCGTTCACCGCCCGCGTGCTCAAGACCGGCTTCACGATGCAGTGGCACGGCCGCGAGCAGGCCTTGGCGGAGCCCGCCGTGCTGGAGCGCGAGATGGCGCGCTATCTCAACGCGGCCCAGCACGGGGATGTCGACAATACCGGGGTGCTGGTCGGCGAGGCGGTCGCGCTCATCCGCGACGTCCAGCCGGCGGCCGCGATCGTGCGGCAGATCGTGCACGAGGCGGAGGAACTGCTAAGCCGGATATCCTCGAATGGCTGAGGCTTTGGGGACGCGCTACCTTTCGGAGATGACACATGAAGCCGTCCTGCTGGTGCATGGCCACGCCGCGCCTTCGGTGCTGCTCGAGCCATTGCGGCGCGCCTTGGAGAGACAAGGGTTTCGCGCGGTGAACTGGCGCTATGGAAGTCTGCGCGGATCAATCGAGACGCATGCGGGGCGGCTCGCAGCCAAAGCAAAGGAACTCGACCAGGACCGCGGCGTCGACCGGCTTCATTTCGTCGGCCATAGCATGGGCGCTATCGTGGTGCGCAGCGCGCTCGCGATGGCGCGGCCGAAAAAGCTCGGTCGCGTCGTTCTGCTTGCGCCCCCGAATGGCGGGGCCCGGCTGGCGGATTTGGCGCTGCGGCTCTTCGGCCGGCGTCTTGTCGCCGCGACCGAGCTTTGCTCGGATCCCGACAGCTACGTGAACCGGCTGACGCCGGCGGCGGATCTCGATTGCGGCATTATCGCCGCGTCGTGGGATCATGTCGTCTCGCTCGCCTCGACACACCTGCCCGGCCAGCGCGATCACATCGTCCTTCGCGGCCTGCACACGCTCCCGCTGCATCGGCATGCGCCGGCGCAAGTGGGGCATTTCCTGCGCCGAGGTCGTTTTCTGCGCGAACCGACGAACCGCGAACCTCTTACATGATCGGGGCTAGAGCAGACATTCTGGCGACGAATGACCAAGCCCGGCCGTGAGCCGCACAGGACTCAGGACCGGCCGAAAAAGGCTTTGATGATCTCAGGAATCCCTCGCCAGGCAGTCTTGGAGCTGGGCGGGGTCGCAAGGTGCTCGACGACGACAAGGCGGTTGATTTCGCCGCTCGTGTAGGCGTTGAGGAAGGCCTGATAGTCACTGAAGGACACGCATCCATTCGACTGGCCGTTGGGACCGAGCATGTAGGAATGTGCAAGCAGCCCGTCGCGACCAAACATATTGCCGTCGCCGACCGGAACAAGACGGACGGCGCGAACGCCGTGAAAGGGCTCCTCGCGCAGCGAGAGGTCATAGACATTCGGTGGCGTCGGCCCCCGATCCTTCTCGCTCACATAACGGGGATCGTCGAGGTGGCTGCCCAGCCCTGAATGCGCTTCCAACGTCTGCCCATTGGGCAAGTAGACCCTATGCGCGGAAATATCATAGATCGCGGTGTGGGCATCGGCGTCGGGGGGCGGGCTCAAATCCTCGGCAGCTTCCGCGACGCGAAGCTGCTTCTTGGCAGCGCCGGCGGGCGGGGTTGCAGGAAGTGGCGTAACGCCCCGCGCGGACGGGCTGACGGCACGCCGGGCGGCTGCAGGTCCGCCCGGATCGGGCGAGGGCGGAACTATGTTGTTCGCACGCTCCTCCGTCTCCGCGGTTGGGCGGCTGCTGGGCCAGTCGATCGCCCCGGCAAAACGCGCGTCGAACGAGGCTGCGCGCAAGTCGATTGCAGGATTTTCGGCGGACGAAGGCCTGGTAGACGTGGCTTGCTCGGGCTGGCTGTCCCTGTCCTCGGTCGCCGACTCAAAGACGGCCCCGGTCTCCAGGCTCGCTACGCGTAATCCCCGACTTTTGGGGATTTGCGATCCGAGGGCAGCCCAAGCCGAAGGGTCAAAAGGGTCGGAATTCTTCGGTTGGATCGTCTCGGAAACCGAAACGCCCGGTGGCACGGCCTGCAATCCCAGCGCAAACCCGACGGCCAACGCCGCGACCCCTGCGGCGATCAAGCGCGACCCGGGGCGAATCAAAATTCCCCCGTCCCGACCCAGCCTGTTTGCTGCGTGTAGCTTCCCGCTCCGCACCCCACATCCCCCGTTTATGGGGCACAAGAAACAGAGCAATTGCGGCAAAGAATGGGACGGGGGAGGCCGTTCTTATGGCACAGGCAGCGCATATTACCTATTGTTGCTGAATCCTTTAAAGAGTAATGGGGACGGCCGCTTCTGGCGATTTGGCAGGTGCCCGCTCGTTGCTCGCTATCCGAGTAGAAGCAGATATTGATCAATCCACATGCAACAAGCGGGATTTCATGAGCTCACGCCCTGGACCCCTGGGGCCGCGCCGCGATCAGGAATGGCCCGCCCGGTGCAGCTTGAGCGCCGCATAGACGGCGGCGTTGGCGGGGGTCGGGATGTCGCGGCTGCGGCCGAGCTCCACCACCTTGCCGGCGAGCCAGTCGAGCTCGATGCGATTGCCGCGTTCGAGATCGTGCAGCAGCGAGGCCTTGAAGCCGGGGGGCGTGGTGTCGGCGAATGCCAGCCGCTCCTGCGCGAAATCGGGCGGCAGCTTGACCCCGCCGGCGCGGCCGACCGCGACCACCTCCTGCATCAGCGCGAGAAAGAAGGCGCGCGTGTCTTGATCCGCAAGGATCGGCCCGAGTGGCATGCGTATCATGCCGGTCGCGCCCGACAGCCCCACCAGGAAGGTGAACTTCTTCCAGCGATCGAGATCGATATCGTCCGAGAGCGAGGCTTCGATGCCGGCGGCGCGCGCGGCGGCGACGAGTGCCGCCAGCGCCGGATCGGCGCGCCCATCGACATGGCCGCAGCGCATGAGGGCAAACTGGCTGGTATGCGCGATCACGCCGGGCGCGGAGATGACCGAGGCGATATGCGTGGTGCCGCCGACCACCTGATCCTTGCCCAGGATCGGCTGCAGGCGCTCGACGCTGTCGACGCCATTTTGAAACGTGATGACGCGCGTACCGGCGCCGACCAATGGCCGCGCAGCTGCCCCCGCGATCTCGGTATCCCACAGCTTGACCGCGAACAGGACGATGTCGACCTCGCCGACCTCGCGCGGCTCGGCGGTCGCCTTGGCGTCGCTGATATGGAGGTTGCCAAGCGGGCTTTCGAGGCGCAGGCCGCGGCTGCGGATGGCGTCGAGATGGGCCCCGCGCGCGATGAAGCTGACGTCATGGCCGGCGGCGGCGAGCCGCGCGCCGAAATAGCCGCCGACGGCGCCGGCCGCCATGACTGCGATCCGCAGTGCGCTCAGCTTGCCGTCTCCTCGATCCGATCGACGCGGTCAGGATAAAAGGCGAGGTGCTCCTTGATCTGCGCCATGGCCGGATAGGGCGCCTCGTAGGTCCAAACCGCGTCGTCGGCGGTGCGGCCGTCGACCGCGAGGCTGTAATAGGCGGCATCGCCCTTGTAGGGACAGTGCGTCTTGTGGCTGCTGCGCACGAACGCTCCCATGTCGGCGTCCGCGCGCGGAATGTATTGAACCGGCCGCAGGCTTGCTTCCCGCAAGGTCAGCGCGCGCCTCGTGTCGGCGACGACGCGGCCGTTGAACACGATGCGCACGCGCTTGGAATTTGGCTCGATCGTGATCGGATGGTCGGGGCCGGGAATCTTCATCGCGAGCTTTCACTATTAAGCCGATCAATATTGTCAAGCTGATCGATCGCTCAGGGCGGCCGCGCAGCGGATGACCGGCGGTCTGCGGCAATTGAGGTGATACAAGTAGTAAGCCACCGCGCCCGCGGCAACGGCCAGCACGATGGCCGCAGCAATGAAAAATCGCCGTATCAGCGATCCGATTGGCGAATAGTGAGAGGCGAATAGCGAGTAGCGAATGGTGAATGGGAAGTGGTGCCGAACTATTCGCTACTCGCTACTCGCCATTCGCTATTCACTCACTCCGGCTTGGCGCCGGAGAACTTGACCACCTTGGCCCATTTCTCGGTTTCTCGCGCCACCAGGTTGCCGAATTCGGCCGGCGTCGTCGGCATCGGCGCGCCGCCGAGATCGGCAAAGCGCGCCTTCAGCCTCGCATCCGCCAGCGCCGCGTTCACTGCGCGATTGAGCGTCTCGACCACCTCGGGCGGCGTGCCCTTGGGGGCGCAGATTCCGTTCCAGACGCTGACCTCGTATCCGCGTACGGTCTCGCCGATGGTCGGCACGTCCGGCAGCGCGTCGGATCGCTTCGCCGCGGTCACGCCGAGCGCGCGCAGCCGGCCGGACCTGATGTGCTCGATCGAGCTCGGCAGGTTGTCGAACATCAGCTGCACCCGGCCGGGGAGCAGATCGGTCATGGCCGGCCCGGCGCCGCGGTAGGGCACGTGCACCATGTTGATGCCGGTCATCGCCTTGAACAGCTCGCCCGACATATGTGGCGAGGCGCCGGTGCCCGACGAGGCGAAGTAGACCCTGCCTGAATTGGCCTTCACATAGTCGATGAACTCCGCGACCGTGTTGGCGGGCACCGAAGGATGCACCACCAGCACATTGGTCAGCAGCATGGTGCCCCCCACCGGCACGCTGTCGCGGATGAAATCGAACGGAAGGTTGTCGTAGAGGGTCGCGTTGATGGCATTGTTGGGCGCCACGAAGCCGATCGTGTAGCCGTCGGGCGGCGCGCTGAGCACGGCCGCCATGCCGATATTGCCGCCGGCGCCGCCCCGGTCATCGACGATGATCTGCTGGCCGAGCTTCTCCGACAGGAAGGGCCCCATGAGCCGCGCCACGATATCGTTGGCGCCGCCGGCCGCGAACGAGACGATCCAGCGTATCGGCCGCGACGGATAGGCCTGCGCGCGGGCAATCCGCAACCATGCCATCGGCCCCGCGAGCGCGGCCACGGCCGCTGCCCGCTGCAGAAATCGGCGGCGAGGGTGATGCATGACGTTCCTCCCGCAAGAGTGCGGAACGACTTGCTATTCTATACCCTCGGAAATTTTCGGCGCCTAGGGGATTGCACGCTGCTCGGCTGCAGGCAGGCGTCGCGCTGCGGCAGCCGCTCGGCGGTGCCGGTCGAAGCGAAGGCCAGCCGGTTGGCGCGCAGATAGTCCTCGAACTCGTCCGCCGGAAGCGGCTTGGCATAGAGAAAACCCTGCGCCTCCTCGCATTGCTGCTGCAGCAGGAAGGCCGCTTGCGCCTGCGTCTCGACCCCTTCGGCGATGACCTCGAGCCCGAGATTGTGCGCCATGGCGATGAGCGAGCGCACGATGGCGGCGTGCTGGGCGTCGTCGGTGATGTTGCGCATGAAGCTGTGGTCGATCTTGATTCGCGCCAGCGGGAAGCGCGTCAGATAGCTGAGCGAGGCATAGCCGGTGCCGAAATCGTCGAAGGCGAGCTTCACGCCGCGCGCCGACAGCGTCTTCAGCTGGTCGATCGCGTCCTCGTAGTTGAGCGCAACGTTCTCGGTGATCTCGAGCTCGAGCGCTTCACCGGGCAGGCCGGTTTGCCGCAACGCGTCCTCGACGTCCTTCAACAAGCCCTCGCCCTGCAACTGCACCGGAAACAGGTTGACGCCGATGCGGCCGAGCGGCAGCCCGATGGCGCGCCAGGTGGAGGCCTGTTCGCAGGCCTGGCGGATGATCCAGCGGCCAACGTCGGTCGCAATGGATGAGTCGGCGAGCGCCTCGATGAAGACCCACGGCGCCAGGATGCCGCGCTGCGGATGGCACCAGCGCAGCAGCGCTTCCGCGCCGACCACCGCGCCGTCGGCGAGGCGGATTTCGGGCTGGAAATAGAGCTCGAGCTCGCCTTCGGCGAAGGCCTTGCGCAGCTCCAGGTCGAGGCCCCGTCGCGCCTGGGCGCGGGCGCGCAGGATCGGCATGAACAGACGGTAGGTGCGGCCGCCGCTGGATTTGGCTTGGTAGAGCGCCAAATCGGCATTGGCGATCAGTTCATCGACGGTGGCGCCGTCATTGGGCGCGATGGCGATGCCGGCGCTGCCGCCGAGATGAAGCGCGTGCTCGTCGATCCGAAACGGCTCGCTCAGCCGCCGCAGCACTTGATCGACGGCTTCGCCGATCACACGCGGATCGCCGCAATCGGGAATGACCACGACGAACTCATCGCCGCCGAGCCGGAATACCTGGTCCCGCTCGCCGCGCCGTCCGGTCGATCTGACCAGGCGGGCGCCGACCTCGATCAGCAGCCGGTCGCCGATCGAGTGGCCGAGCGTGTCGTTCACGTCCTTGAAGCCGTCGAGATCGAACAACGCGATGGAGGTCGGCGCGTTGTCGCCGTCGGCGGCCATCAGCTTGCCGAGCTCTTTCTGCAGCGACAGTCGATTGGGCAAGCCGGTGAGTGGATCGTAGTGCGCAAGCCGCATCAATTGCTCCTCGGCGCGCTTGCGGTCGGTGATGTCTTCGTGCGCCCAGGCGACACCGCGCACGCTGCCGTCCGGATTGTACATCGGGGCGGCGGCGATCCGCACGTCGACGACCGAGCCGTCCTTGCGGCGCCGCTTCGCGTCGAAGTCGCGGATGCTCTCGCCGCTGCGCGCCCGCTGGTAGAGCGCGAGCGATTCCGCGCTGCCTTCCGGCGGCACGATCTTGATCGGCGTGCCGGTCGCCTGCTCGGCGGTGTAGCCGTAGAGTCGTTCGGCAGCGCGGCTCCACAGCATGACCCGCCGATTGAGATCCGAGCAGACGATGGCGACCGGCGAGGCGTCGATGACCGCCGACAGCGTGTCGTTGGACTGTTGCACCTCGAACTGCCGGCGCTCGAGCGAGTTGGCCATCCGGTTGAAGGTGTCGGCGAGCTTGCCGACCTCGTCGGCGGAGCTGACCGTGCTGCGATGGCTCAGCGACCCTCCCGCGAGCGCCGAGGCATCCTTCCCGAGCTGCAGCAACGGCCGGACAATGCGTCCCGACAGCATCCAGGCGATGGCGAAGGCCGCGATCAGGGCGCCGCCGACGACCAGCGCGCCCCAACGTAGGCGCGATGCCAGCGGCGCGAAGGCGACCTCGGTCGGCAGCCCGACCGACACCAGCCAGGGGACCTTGTGCGCGGTCGACGAGCCGGTGATGCGTTCCACATGATCGGACCAGACCGAAATGCCGACGGCCTCCTTGGCGGCCAGAGATTGTTTGATGTGGCCCACATTGCTGATGTCGCTCCCGATCGAGTGGGGGCGGTTGTCGCTCTGCGCGACGATGATCCCGTGCTCGTTGATGATCCGCACGATCGCGCCCGGGGGAAGTCCCTCCGTTCGAAACGCACTTCGGAAATGCTCGAGCTGAGTGCCGGTCGCCAGAACGGCCCGCAAGTGGCCGTCTTGATCTTCGACCGGATAGCCCAGCACCAGGATCCAGCGTTCGGAGTGCTGCGTGCGCAGCAACTCGCCGATCGAGAGACGCCGATTCGCCAGGACATCCTGAAAGAACTTGCGATCGGCGACATAAGGACGGGTGGCCCCCGGGTCTCCCGATGTTCCGATATTGGTGCCGTCAGGGGAATAAAGCAGGACATTTGCGACATAGTCGGGCAATTTGCTCCTGACCTGTCGGAACAGCG
The DNA here is from genome assembly GCA_036522235.1 of Xanthobacteraceae bacterium. Lineage (GTDB taxonomy): Bacteria > Pseudomonadota > Alphaproteobacteria > Rhizobiales > Xanthobacteraceae > VAZQ01. The sequence continues at coordinate 9,204 of DATDGG010000086.1, read as the reverse complement.
CATCGTTCGCGTCGGTGTCGGCCGGGTCGCTCGAGACGGCGCGGGCAAGACCTACCATCAGGTTTTCGAGATTGTCGACGTGGTCGTCGACCTGCGCCGCGATCAGCCGCGCCTCATTGAGCGTACGCTGACTGGCGGCCGCTTGATCCTCGCGCCACTGGCTCCACAGGCCGGCGCCGACCAGCGCCAGGAACGGAGCAACGGTCGCCAGCACCAGCGCCAGAAGTCTCGATCGAATGCTGCGCAGCAGCATCGCTCCATCCCTTGCCAACGGCCGCGTGCCAATGTGAGCGTGCGCAGGCGCACCCCCGAGGGCAGGATATAGCGGAAACGCACTGCAAGCCGGTTGTGCGCATTCTCCGAAGCAACCAATTTCTTTGGTTACGTTTAATCGAGATTTAATGTTGAGCCTTGGTGGAAACGTCCGCCCTCATAATGGGGCGCGTCAAAACGGCAGGCCGACATAGTTCTCCGCAAAGGCGGTTGCGGCCGCGCGCGAGTCGAACAGATAGTCGAGCTCGGCCAGGTGCATTTTCTGGTCGAAGGTGCTGTCGGGGAATGTGTGCAGCAGCGTGGTCATCCACCACGAGAAGCGTTCGGCCTTCCAGACCCGCGCCAGGGCGCGCTCCGAATAATGATCGAGGCCGGCGGCGGAGTTCTCCCGGTAGTGCTCGGCGAGCGCCTGCGACAGGTAGCGCACGTCGCTCGCCGCGAGATTGAGCCCCTTGGCGCCGGTCGGCGGGACGATGTGGGAGGCGTCGCCGGCGAGCAGCAGGCGGCCGAAGCGCATGGGCTCGGCCACGAAGCTGCGCAGCGGCGCGATGCTCTTCTCGATCGAGGGCCCGGTGACGATGTGCTGGCGCGCCTCTTCGTCGAGTCGCAGCTTGAGCTCTTCCCAGAAGCGCTCGTCCGGCCAGGCGTCGACGTCCTCGGCGAGGCTGCACTGGATGTAGTAGCGGCTGCGTGTCGGCGAGCGCATCGAGCAGAGCGCGAAGCCATGATGGTGGCGCACATAGATCAGCTCCTCCGACACCGGCGGCGTGTCGGAAAGGAGCCCCAGCCAGCCGAACGGATAGACGCGCTCGTACTGCGCGATCGCGCGACGCGGCACGCTCTTGCGGCTGACGCCGTGAAAGCCGTCGCAGCCGGCAATAAAATCGCAGGTGATCTCGCGCGCCTCTCCGCCGGCCCGATAGGTCACGCGTGGCCGCGGCGCGGATACATCGTGCAGCGCGACGTCGGCGGCGCCGTAGATCGTCGCCAGGCCCGCACCCGCGCGGCCGTCCATCAGATCCTTGGTAATCTCGGTCTGCCCGTAGACCATCACGGTCCGCCCGGTCAGTGCCTTGAAGTCGATGCGGTGGCGCACGCCTTCCACGCAAATCTGGGTGCCGTCGTGGATCAGGCCTTCGCGCTGCATGCGCGCGCCGACGCCGGCCTCCTCCAGGAGGTCGACCGTGACCTGCTCGATGACGCCAGCGCGGATGCGGCTGAGCACGTGCTCGCCGGTCTGCCGCTCCAGAATGATGTTGTCGATGCCATGCCTGCCGAGCAGCTGGCCGAGCAGCAGGCCTGCCGGCCCGGCGCCGATGATCGCGACTTGCGTTCGCATGGCTGTCCCAGTTGCTCGGCCGCGCGCCGATTCTAGTTTGTAGGATGGGTTTCGCATAGCCGGCAACCCATCTTACACCGATCGAGTTATCTTTAGGATTTGGTAAGACGACGCAGCGATAGTGGCCACACTACAGCGCGTAAGGAGCCTCGGCCCAAAGACCAACTCGGGCTGGGGCTCTTTCGTTTTGGGTCGTGCGGTGTTCGTAGGGGCGCCCCATAGCCCGTCGCAGACGGGCGTAGACGCCCTTGTGGTGGGCGCCCGCCGCGGGCCGGTGGGTCGATCGCGGACACCGCCGCAGCCGCCTTCCACCGGCTCGGCAATTGCAGTATCGTTCGCGGCAATTCAGCTCTCTTTTGGCGTAACAAGAATTTCGCATTCCAGGCACTGCTCGCGCGGGCTGCGCGCGACGGGCGATGGGATCGATCGCAAGGAGGAAACCATGCTTGATGCAAGCCGGATCGGTGCGATCACATTCGCGGCGGCGCTGGTGGCGACCTTGAGCGCGGCGCGCGCCTTTGAGGACGCCAAATATCCCGATCTTTCGGGCCAATGGCTCGGCGTGCGGCTGCCGGTCGGCGGCCAGCCCGGATTCGATCCGACCAAGCCCTGGGGGCTCGGACAGCAAGCCCCGCTGATCCCCGAATATCAGAAGGTTCTCGAACAGAGCGTCGCCGATCAGGCCGGCGGCGGCCAGGGCAACTGGCCGACCGGCGCCGATTGCCTGCCGCCCGGCATGCCGGCGATGATGACCGCCTTCCAGGCCATGGAAATCATCGTGCTGCCGGAGACCACCTACATTCGGATCGATCACGCGCACGATTCCCATCGCCGCATCTACACCGACGGCCGCGACTGGCCGACCGACGTGGCACCGAGCTTCATCGGCTATTCCATCGGCCACTGGGTCGACGAGAACCATGACGGCCGCTACACGATGCTCGAGGTCGAGACCCGCTTCCTGCGCGGGCCGCGCGCGCTCGATCCGGCCGGCATGCCGACGCACAAGGACAATCAGTCGATCGTCAAGGAGCGCTTTTTCTTCGACAAGACCGATGCCAAGCTGCTGCACGACGAGGTCACCCTGATCGACCACGCCTATACGCACCCCTGGACGGTGCTCAAGACCTATCGCCGCGATCCGTCCCCGCATCCGGTCTGGCAGGAATATTTCTGCTCCGGCGACCAGGAGCTGATCAAGATCGGCAACGAGACCTATTACCGCGGCGGCGACGACAATCTCATGCCGACCCGCGGCGACCAGCCGCCGCCCGACCTCAAATTCTTCAAGCCGGATTATTCCAAGCCGATGCGGAACTGAGCCGGCGCGCCTCCGGGGGCGCGTTCGGCGTGATTTTCGAAAATCAGGGACGGCGCAAGATGAGGCGGCGCGACTTCTTGGCCCTCCTCGGCGGCGCGGCGACTTTTCCGATGTCGGCTGAGGCCAGGCAACCGAAGCTCATCGACGGGCGGCTGCGTCAAGCGGTCGCCGAAAAGTCGGTTGCGGGCGTCGTCGCGATAGCGACTGACCGAAAGGGTGTCTTCTACCGCGGGGCCTTCGGGGTCGCCGATGCGGCCGCGGCGCGTCCGCTGACGGCCCATGCGTTGTTCCGGATCGCCTCGATGACCAAGGCCGTCACCTCGGTCGCCGCCATGCAGTTGGTCGAAGCAAGCAAGTTCAGCCTCGAAGATCCGGTCGCGAAATATCTTCCGGCCTTTGCGGACCTGACGGTGTTTGACGCGTTCGATGCCGGGAGCGGCGACTATCGGCTGCGGCCGGCGCGCGGTCCGGTGACGGTGCGCCACCTCATGACGCACACGTCGGGGTTCGGCTACCCCTTCACCAGCGCGATCCTGCGCGACTTCAAGCCGCGCGCCGGCGAGACCTATCCGGTCGAGCCGCTGCTGTTCGATCCCGGCGAGCGCTGGCACTATGGAACGAGCACGGATTGGCTGGGGCGGCTCGTCGAGAAGGTTTCCGGCGAGTCGCTCGAAGACTACTTTCACCGGCATATTTTCGCGCGCCTGCGCATGTCCGACACGTTCTACAACGTTCCCGCCGACAAGCAGGTGCGCCTGGTTGCGGTGCACCACCGGCAGGCGGACGACACGATCGCCAAGGAGCCGAATCAGCCGTCACCCACGGTGGCGAAGCCGGTCGGCGGCGGCGGCCTGGCTTCGACCGCCGACGACTATGCGCGCTTCCTGCGCATGCTCCTGAACGCCGGCGCGCTCGACGGCGCGCGCATCCTGTCCGGGAGTTCGGTCGCCCTGATGGGCCGGAACCACATCGGCGCGCTCGGCGTGCCGGCGCTCAAGACCGCGATCCCCGAGCGCAGCGACGACTTCAGCTTCATCAATGACGGCCGCGACAAATGGGGCCTGGGCTTCTTGATCACCGCAGATCACATCGCCGGCAAGCGCTCCGCCGGGAGCCTCAGCTGGGGCGGCATCTACAACACTTATTTCTGGCTCGACCCCGCGCGCGGCATCGCGGGCGTCATCCTGATGCAGTTCCTGCCCTTCGCCGACCGCAAGGCGCTCGCCGTCTACGACAGCTTCGAGCGCGGCGTTTATCAGGTTGCCGGTGCTGCGTAGGTTGAGCAACGAAATCGACATTCGTCCGACTGCTCTTGCGATGCCCGTCATCGGCCTACCCTTGTCGTCAATGCCCGCGACAGGCCTGGGCGGTAGCGCTATGATTGTTCCCGATAAACCAAAAGGAGATCGCAATGAACAATGATGCCGATCACACCCGACGCTGGCTCATCAACGTGAGCGGCGCCGCATTGTTGTCGAATGTGCTGCCGGCTGCGCCCGCCTTGGCGCAGGGCGCGGCGGCGCCCAAGCCTGCCGCCAAGGACGACGAGGGGCCGGTCAAGGAAGAGCCGCCTTCGCCCGTCACCGTGGCACTCGCCGACTATATTTCCGGCGCGCTCGATCGCGAGCTGCCGCCGCAGGTGGTCGCCAAGACCAAGATGCATACGCTCGACACGATTGCGGCGATGGTCTCCGGCTCGCGGCTCAAGGCCGGCGTCGCCGCCGCGCGCTATGTGGATGGCCTCGGCGGCAAGCCGCAGGCGAGCGTGATCGGCACCGGCATCCTGACCTCGACCGTCAATGCGGCGCTCGCCAACGGCATGGCGGCGCATGGCGATGAGACCGACGATTCCCATCTCAAAGGCCGCTTTCATCCCGGCTGCGGCATCGTGCCGGCGGCGCTCGCCACCGCCGAATCCGCCGGCCGCAGCGGCAACGATCTCCTGCGCGCGGTCGCGCTCGGCTATGACATCGGGGCGCGGGTGATTTATTCGCTCGGCTTCGGCGCGCTTTATACGGAGACGCACAGCACCCACACGCTCGCCACCACCTTCGGGGCCACCGCAGCCGCCTCCGCCATGCTGCGGCTCAACCCGACCCAAGTGCGGCACGCGATCTCGCTCGCGGCGCAGCAGGGCTCCGGCGTTCCCTATTGGGAACGCGACCGCGAGCATGTCGAGAAGGCGTTCGATTTCGGCGGTATGGGCGCCCGCAATGGCGTCTCCGCGGCCACCATGATCGCCTCGGGCATGACCGGCGTCGACGATCCGCTCAGCGGCGAGAAGAATATGTTCACTGCGCTCGGCGGCCCCAAGCCGCAGCCCGCGCAGCTCGTCGCCGAGCTCGGCAAGCGCTACGAGGTCATGGACACTTCGATCAAGAAATGGTGCGTCGGCTCGCCGCTGCAGTCGGTGCTCGACTGCGTCGCCGAGCTCTTGAAGGATGCGGACGTGCGCGCCGGCAAGATCAAGCACATCGTGGTCGACATGCCGGCCGACCGGCTGCACATCGTCGACAACAAGACCATTCCCGATATCTGCCTGCAGCACCTCGTCGCCATGATGATCGTGGACGGCGGCGCGGGCTTCGACAGCGTGCATGATTTCGCCCGCATGAGCGATCCCAAGGTGCTGGCGATCCGCAAGCTCGTGCAGGCGGTGCCGAACCAGGAACTGGTGACCGCGGTGCCGGCCCGCCAGGCGATCGTCAAGATCGAGACCGCCGATGGCCGCACGCTCAGCCACCGCACCTACGAAGTGCGCGGCACGCCCGGCAACCCGATGGACCAGAGCGAGGTGGACGCCAAGGCGCTCGATCTCATGGCGCCGATCATCGGGGAAGGCAGGGCGAAGGAACTCATCGCCGCCATCGGCAATCTCGACCGCTTCGGCCCGGTCGGGGGGCTACGCCGCCTGTTGCAGGCTTAGGCCATCCGCCAGCCGGTCCCGGCCACTACCCATAAAACTAATTGTGGCCGGGACCGCACCTCTCTTCTTTCGTCGAGAGGCATTGGGATTTTAGATCAGGGGCGCCGCGCCCGGCGGGCGATCGCATCTTAACTTTAATGCGGCCTGGGCCGGCTCCGGGCGGCCACGAGGACGGCGCTTGCGAACATTAACGTGCGAAACCCGCGTTGCGCCCGCGCGGCTTCGTTCAACATTTCGCCATGAAGGGGCTTACTGCTTGATCCGCCCCGATTCGGATCTCCCGCGATGATGCCGCTGCGTCCATCGCATGATGTGCTGCGCCGATGCGGCCCCTGGCTGCTCGCGGCGGCGCTCTTGTGGCCGCTGCATGGAAGTGCGGCTTCGACCGCCAAAGATGCGCCCGCTGCAGCGACCGCGCCATCGCCCCTGGCCGCCGCCATGGCGGACTATCGGCGTCAACTCGCGGCGTACCGGATCGCGCGGCGGAAATACGAGGCGGCGGCGGGCGCCTATTGGAATGCCATCGCGGCCAAGCGGCGGCTGCGCAACGCCAAGCGCCATAGCGGCAAGGAGATCGTGATCGAGGACTATGTGCTGACCCAGCCGCCGGTCTATGCCGGGCCGCCGCGGCCGGTCGATCCCTCGGCCCCGACCGCGCCGCCGCCGCGGCGCCCCTCTGTGCCGGTCGTCGCCGACTTTCTGGCCGCCGCCGCCAAGCAGTTCAATTTCGTCCCGCAACAGCCGCCATCGGAGATCGACTACAAGCGCGCCTATGCGGTGGTGGCGGCCGCGGCCGGGCTGACGCGTGAGCAGGCGGTTCGCATCTACGGGTTTGAATCCGGCGGGGGCGGCAAATTCGACGTGCAGGCCGGCCTGGAGCAGCCGACACCGGGCGCGCATGCGATCTCGACCGCGCTCGGCTACAACCAGCTCCTGGCCACCAACTCGGTCGAGCTTCTGGCGGAGAAGGGCGATCGGTTCCTCGGCCTCATGCGGGCGAAGGCGGCGGAGCAGGGCGGCGAAGCCCGGCAGGCGCTGGAGAAGAGGATCGCGGCGCTCAAGGCCATGGTGGCCTTCAGCCGCAGCGTGCCGGACGACTGGAACCGGCATGATCGGCTGGCCCAGACCCCGAAGGGTCTCGGCATCCATGCGCTCAATCTCGATCTGGACGTGGGTCCGCTGCTGCAGGCCCAGAAGCTTCAGGATTCCGTCGCATTCGCGCGCCGGATGGGTTACGCGGCGCCGCTCACCGCCGCCGAGCTCGAAATGATGAACCTGACCGGCGACGGCAACGGCATCGACATGGTCATGTTGCCCGCGGCCTGGCGCGAGAAGGTGCCGACCGCGAACTTCTTCCAGGCTGGAGGCTATGAGCGCAATCCGGTCGCCAGCCGCCACAACGTGGTGGCGAAGCTCCTGGCCGCGACCGACGCGGTGATGGATCGGGAGATCCAATTGCCCGGCGCCAAGGACATGGCGGCGCTGTTCGCAGAATAGCTCGGCATTCCGCGTCGTCCCGGGCTTGACCCCGGACCCATACGCCGCGACCTGACGAGAGGGCACGGCGTATGGGCCCTGCGCTCGCAGGGGCGACGAGAGCGGTGCGCCACCGGCCCTCAGAACCGCGCGTTGATCCAGCTCGCCGCGTAGTCGAACAGGTTCTTCACGCTGTTGGAATATTCGCCCGGCGTGCGCTCGCACGCGGTGCAGGGGGTGAAACCGTGCACCGCGCCCTCGATCACGATGAAGTCCTTGTCGGGGCTCGCCGCCATGTCGTAGTGCCGCTCGTTGTCGCGGATGAAATAGTGCGCCCCCATGGCGGCGAACAGCACCGGCACCGAGATCGACTGCACGGCGCAGACGGTCGAGTTGTTGCTCGAGCAATAGTCGATGTCGTCCATCGCGTTCCTGGCGCGGATCGCCTGCGCGCTCAGGAACGAGCGCAAGGTGTAGACTTTGGTCCCGCTGCGGAACCGCAGATTGTCGCGGGCGAGCTTGGGATTGGCGACGAAGACGCTTTGGATCATCTCCTGCGCGATGCTGCCGTCGTTGCGCAACAGCTTTTCTGCCCGCACGGTGGCGTTGACCGCCGCGATATCGGGCTTGGCCACGAACAGCGCCGCCGCCGCCCCCGGCCCGGCGCCCGGATTGCCGCCGCGCGGGATCACCAGAATGTCGTCGTCGGGATAGGCATAGGTGCCGCGCTTGATGCGGTCGAGCTTGTCGCGGGCGCTCTCGATCAGGGCGTTCATGCGCTCGGCCTGCGCCTTGAAATAACGCGCCTGGAACTCGGCCGAATAGTGCGAGGGCCCGTTCGGATTGAAGCCGTTCCTGGGGTCGAAGGGATCAAGCTCGGGCACGAGCGGGGCGAGGGGCGGATTGTTCTCGTCGGCGACCGCCGGGTTGAGGCCGCGCAGCGTGTTGATGGAATTGCCCGGATGGGCATCGGCGAAAATGATGCCGTCGGCTTTGGTGAGCCCGGCGAGGTCGTCGCCGCATTCGACGAGCTTGTTTTCCCCCTTGCAGTAGGCGGGTCCGTGCTCCGCGACCGCCTGATAAAGCGCCATCAGGGGTCCGCCGCCGCTATGTCCGAACAGCACGATCTTGGTGATGCCGGGCTGTCTGCGCAGGAAATCGACCCCGGCTTTCACGTCGAGCGGCAGCTTCTCGAAATCGACCAGCGCCTCGTTGTTCTCGAAGCGGGTGTTCATGCACAGCATGAGGAAGCCGCGCCGCGACAACTCGGTGCAGGCTCGATGCGCCAGATAGTTCGAGGTGCGGTGCATCACCAATATGCCGACATGCGGGGCTTCCCCGGCATCGGGTCGGTAGAGTGCTCCTTTGCTCGGGCTCGGGAAGGCGATGAATTCCGGCTTGCTCTGCGCTGCGGCTTGGTGCGGCACCAGAAGAAGCGCCGCGATCACGGCCGAGCGCCACCAGAGATTTGTTGGCATAGGTCTCTCCATTACCGAGGCAGAATCCTCGCACATTTCTTGGCGGGCCGTCCTCTGCAAAAGCAGTGGCGCGCTGGGTGAGGCGGGCACAACATTTCACTCCCTCGCCCCGCAGGGGTGGGGTGAGGGGGTTACGATTTTTCCGTATCGCACCGCCGGAGCCCCCTCATCCCGCCCTTCTCCCCTATTGGGGAGAAGGAGTGAAAAGCCCTGCGTCCCTAACGGTGGTGCCCGTCAAATAGATCGAATAGCCTCCGCCGGGGAGGCATTTTATGGCATTAGGGCAGGGGCCGGAAGCGGCACTCGATTTCGTCGAGCGCCACCGGCTGTGGAGCGGCGAGCAGGTCGAAGCCGCCGGGCGGATCGACAAGGAGATCGCCGCGCGCGCGCT
>DATDGG010000085.1:0-5836 GCA_036522235.1 Xanthobacteraceae bacterium | reverse complement strand
GCGGTCCGGCTTGTTGGGATGCCGCATGCTGATATGCCCGAAGGCATCGAGCACGCCCTCATTGGCGAGAATGCGATTGGCGGTCGCCAATTCCTGGCGGACTTCAGCAAGCGGATCGGGCATGGGTAGTGTCTCTCCGTTTTGGGTTTCTTGTAGCCCGCATGGAGCGGAGCGCAATGCGGGAGCGGCGGTCCCGGATTGCGCAAGCGCTCTATCCGGGCTACGAAGTCATTGAACTATCCGCACCCGATCTTGCCGAGGATGTCGGCGAACTTCTCCGCCACCTGGCGGCGCAGTTGCGGGCTGGCGCGGGCGACTTTCGGGAAGTCCTTGAGGCGTTCGAACGGGCGGCAGGCGTCGATGACGGCGCGCGAATTGGTCGAGCTTGCGGTTTCTACGATCGGATCGAGCGGTCCGCTCCAGGCGCGGCGGAAAAACTCGATGTCCTGCGCCGGATCGCAGCGCGTGCAGATCGCCCACATCACGTCGAACAGGTCGGTCGGATCGACGTCCTCGTCGACCACCGCCACGAAGCGCCCCAGATACGAGCCCGACTGGCAGCTTGCCGCCAGCATGCCGGCCTGCCGGGCATGGCCCGGATAGGCTTGCTTGATGGCGATGACGTTGAACATGCGGGCGCCGCCGAATTCATGGCACCACACGCCGGCGACACCAGAGAGCCCGGCGCGCTCGACCTCGTCCCAGATCATGCCGGCCTTCATGGCGCACTTCGAGAACGAGAAATCGGACGGCGGCCGCATCGGCGACGCGATGGATAGGATCGGATCGTCGCGATAATAGACGCGCTCAACGTGAACCACCGGCTGCTCGCTCGGGCTCGACGCGTAGTAGCCGGTGAACTCGCCGAACGGGCCTTCGCGCACCAATTGGTCGGGCAGCATCTCGCCTTCCAGCACGATCTCGGCATGGGCCGGCATCGGCAGTCCATGCAGCTCGCTCGGCACGATCTCGTAGGGCTCGCCGCGGTGGCCGCCCGCATAGTCATATTCCGACAGGCCGAACTTGAGCTCGTTGCCGCCGGCGAGAAACAACAGCGGATCGTGCCCGCACGAGATCAGCACCGGGCAAGGCTTGCCCTGGCGGAAGTATTTCTCGCGGATCTGGCGCCCGTGCTTGCCGGGCGAGATCCACACCGAGACGTGGTTCTTGTCCTGCACCATCGACCGGTAGGTGGCGCAGTTGACCCAGTCGTGCTCGGGATCGCGCATGATCACCAGATCGTCGGTGCCGATGAAACGGCCGCCGTCATGCTCGTGCAGGAACGGCACCGGGAACTTCAAGAGATCGACCGCCGCGGCGCGGTCGATGTTTTCGAGCACCGGGCCTTTGGCCACGACCTTGGGCGGGATCGGGTGATGCGCCTTCATGCGGTCCCGATAGGCGCGCACCACGTCGAGCGAATTGCCGGGCACCGGCAGGCCGAGCGTGATGGCGAGGCGCTTGGATGAATTGGTGGCGCCCGAGAGGAGCCGCATGCCTTTCGGATAGCCCGGCACCTCCTCGAACAGGATCGCGGGCGGCTCGGGGCGTGCGTGATAGATGATCTCCGCCAGCGTGCCCATTTCGAGGTTCCAGTCGGCGCCCTTGATGCGCGTGAGCTCGCCCGCCTGCTCAGTGCGGGCGATGAACTCGCGCAGGTCCTGATGCGGGCGGTCGTAGGCGTTGAAACGCTGCGCCTGGCTTTTTTCCAGCACGTGATTCCTCACCCTTGCGGCAGTGTGCGCAGGTTTAGCACGGGCGATCGAGCGGTCAATCGCCGCGGGCTGGTCGCCTTGTCGGTCGCGCGGGCAGGGGAGTAAGCTCGCCCAAGCCGCAAACTAACATGCCGGAGGGTTGCGATGCTTTCTGCGTTCACGCGCCCTGCCACGCTTGCGCTCGCGATCCTGCTCGCGCTTGCCGCACCCGCGACCGCCGAGGAACCGTTCTACAAAGGCAAGCGGCTCACGCTCCTGATCAACTTCGCGGCCGGCGGACCGACCGATATCGAGGGCCGCCTGTTCGCCAAATACCTGGTGAAGCACATCGCCGGTGAGCCCGGCGTGATCGTGCAGAACATGGACGGCGCCGGCGGCCTGATCGGGGCGCAATATCTGGGCGAGGTTGCGCCCAAGGACGGCACCGTGCTGGCCTATCTCAGCGGCTCGGCCTGGCTCTATGTCAGCGATCCCGACCGCTGGCGGGTCGATTTCCGCAAATACGAGTTCGTCGCCTACCAGCCCGGCACCACGGTCCACTTCATGCGCACCGACGTGCCGCCCGGCATGCGCCAGCCTGCTGACATTGCCAAGGCGCAAGGGCTGATCGCCGGCGGCCTCAGCGCCGACACCTCCAAGGATCTGCGGCTGCGGCTGGCGCTCGACATGCTGGGCGTGCCCTACAAATACGTCACCGGCTATCGCTCCAGCCCACCGGCGCGGCTGGCGCTGCAGCGCGGCGAGATTTCTATGTTCTCGGAATCGCCGCCGAGCTATCGCGCGGTGGTCGAGCCTTCCCTGGTCAAGACCGGGCAGGTGATGCCGGTCTTCTACGACGAGGTCGCCGACCCGCCGCCGCCGCAAAAGCAGCTCGAGGGCCTGTCGATCCCAAGCTTCCCGCAGCTCTACCGGCAGATCAAAGGCACCTTGCCGTCCGGCCAGCTCTGGGAGGCCTACCGGGTCCTCTACGACATGAACTCGACCTTGCAGCGCATGATCGCGCTCGCGCCCGGCGTGCCGCCGGCGGCGCTCGATGCGCTGCGTGCCGGCATCGAGGGCCTCAACGCAGACAAGGAATTCGCCGCCGAGGCCTTCAAGGCCATCGAGTTCGTGCCCGACTATCCGACCGCGCCCGACATGAGCCGGAAGATGCGCGCCATGATGGTGGCCACCCCGCAAATGCGCGACTTCATCAACGACTACATGCGCAACCCGCCGAAGCGGTAGGGCGGCGGCAGAAATGCATGGCTCCGCGGGCGGGCTTATTGAAACAACAATCCCGAAACAATAGGCCAGGGTGAGAAGGCCTCCGGAGCCATGCAGCCAGTGCAGAGGTTTTTGCTGTCTCCGCAGCCGTGAAACAAAAAGCCCGGCGCGCAAAATGCGGCCGGGCGCAAATCGTGAGTTTCAATTTCATGAATAGTCTGATTTGCAGTTTGGCGTCAACCGCACCGTGCCCTGGTGCTCACATTACGATTTGAAAGTTCAAATCAGGCCTGGCACCCAGCGCTTCACCTGCGCCCGATAGGCTTCATATTCAGGACCGAATTTCGCCGCGAGCCGCGCCTCGTCGCCGAGCACCCGGTATTGAAACCAGGCGGCGCGCAGCACCAGCAGGATCAGCGCAAGCCACGACCAGAATGTCACCGCCAAGCCGAGCATGAAGATGAGATGCCCGAGATACATCGGGTTGCGGGTGTAGCGATAGAGTCCCTGCGCCACGATCCGCTGCGGCGGTGCCGCCATGCCGGGGCCGCCGCCGCCGCGCCGCAGCCGATAGCGGCCGACCAGGCGATATTGCAGATAGCCCCAGACCACGAGCGGCGCGCCCCAGGGCACGAACGTCATCTCGCCGCCCTGGCGCGCAAGCTCGAATGCCAGCACGGCGAGTGGACACAGGATGAAGGTCTGCACCGGGGTGCGACCGAACCAGTGGAGAAATCGGCGCCTCATCAATCCCCGGTGTCATGGCCGGCCCCCCGGGTCAAGCCGGGGCATGCTTGTTCCGGCCATCTCGATTCGCAGGGCACGGTGCCTCCATTAGCGAGATTGCCGGGACATAAGGGCGTCTACGCCCGTCTTCGCGGGCTATGCCCGGCAATGAACTGGGATTCTAGTCGATCCCCGCAGCGATTTCATCGAGCACGGGCGCCAGCACGGTCTGCCAGGGCGGCGGCGTCTGGTTGAAGACCGTGCGCCATCGCGTGAGATCGAAGCGCGAATTGAGCGGTCGCTTGGCCGGCGACGGATATTCCGCGGAGGAGACCGGCAGCACCCGCTCGACCGCGAGCGCCCGCCCACGGGCCCTGAGCCCGTCGACGATCGTGCATGCAATTTCGTGCCGGCTGGCCGCGCCCGCGGCCGCGAAATGAACGAGGCCGCCCGCCTGCGCGCAGCGTTGCCGCACACTTTCAACGTCGCCCGCCAGGATGCCCGCAATCGCCTCCGCGAGCAGCCCCGCCGAGGTGAGCGCGCCGATCTGATCGGCAACGATGCGCAGTTCGCTGCGCTCCTGCGCCAGGCGGGCGATGGTGCGCACGAAATTTTTGGCCCGCGCCGCGTAGACCCAGGAGGTGCGCAGGATGAGAAAGCTCCCACCGGCGGCGCGGATTTGGTTCTCGCCGGCGAGCTTGGTCGCGCCGTAGACCGACAGCGGCTGCGGCGCATCCTCCTCGCGCCAGGGCCGCGCGCCGGCGCCGCTGAAGACGAAATCGGTCGAGAGGTGAATGAGCGGCACCGCGCGCGCCGCCGCCCAGCGCGCGATGGCGCCCGGAGCTTCGGCATTGACCGTTGCCGCCAAAGCAGGCTCGGTCTCGGCCTGGTCCACATTGGTATAGGCGGCCGTATTGACGATGATCGTGGGCGCGAGACGGTCCAGGACCGCCGCGAGCGCATCGGGCCGGCTCAGATCGAGCATGGCGCGGTCGGCCGCCAGGACCGTCAAGGGCGGGCGCAGGCGTGCCACCAGCGCGCCTCCCACCTGTCCAGTCACTCCGGTCACCAGGATGCGCATCAAGCAGGCTCGTAGCGCGGCAGCCGGTCGGCGAGCTCGGCCAAGGTGCGGCCGTCGCGATCGCGCGGCGAGAGCTTCGGATCGTCGCAGCCCCAATCGATCCCGAGCCGCGGCTCGTCCCAGCGCAACACGATCTCGTCGGCCGCGCTATAGGGCGCGTCGCATTTGTAAAAAAAGTCCGCGCTGTCGGAGCGCACCAGGAGACCATGCGAAAAACCGCGCGGAATCCACAGCTGGCGGCGGTTCTGGTCATTGAGTTCGGTCGCCACGTGGTGGCCGAAAGTGGGACTGCCGACACGCATGTCGACCGCGACATCGAGCACGGCGCCGCGCAGCACGGTGACGAGCTTCCCCTGCGGGTGCGGGTTCTGCATGTGCAGGCCGCGCAGCACGCCCTGTTCGGATCGCGACAGGTTGTCCTGCACGAAATGCGTTGCGATGCCGGCGCCGGCATAGCGCGCTTCCTGGTAGAGCTCGGTAAAGAAGCCGCGTGCATCGCCGTTGAGCCGCGGCTCGACGAACAGAACTCCCGGAATGGGTGTTGCAATGACGTTCATCTGCGGCCTCGGATGCGGGCGCGGCCCTGCCAAGCCGAACGGTGGGAAGTGGATCGGCGGCGGGCTGGGAGGCCGCACGGGCGCTTTTGCTTTCTCTGTGGCTTCAAGAATGGCATGATTGATCCGGGCTGTCACCGCGAGAAACGCGAGGGGCTGATGAAGGGCGTCATTCTGGCCGGCGGGTCGGGCACGCGGCTCTATCACCACCGTGGTGTCCAAGCAATTGCTGCCGGTCTTCGACAAGCCGATGATCTATTATCCGCTGTCGACCCTGATGTTCGCCGGCATCCACGAGTTCCTGATCATCACCACGCCGGCGGACCAGCCGCTGTTCCAACGCCTGCGGCGACGGCTCGGATTGGGGCTCAAATTCGCCTTCGCCGCGCAGCCGACGCTTTCATCGTGGGCGCCGATTTCATCGCCCAGGATCGCCTAGCGCTCATCCTGGGCGACAACATTTTCTACGGCCACGGGCTGCCGGATACGATGGCGCGCGCACGGCCGACGGGCGCCACCATCTATGGCTATGCGGTCAAAGCGCCGCAACAATA
>DATDGG010000084.1:0-7428 GCA_036522235.1 Xanthobacteraceae bacterium | reverse complement strand
AGGCGAAGAAGGCGAGCCAGGCCCATTTCTGCAAGTTGGCCGGGAAGCCGTGGTGCAAGAGCGCGGGGATGTCGGTCGTGCCGGCGTCCCAGTAGAGCGCCATGATGGCGAGCAGCATCAGCACCGAGCCGAGCAAGGTGTAGAGAAAGAACTTGAAGCTCGCATAGACCCGCTGCGGCCCGCCCCACACCCCGATGATCAGGAACATCGGGATGAGGCCGCCCTCGAAGAACAGATAGAACAGCACCAGGTCGAGCGCCACGAAGGTGCCGACCATCAGGGTCTCCAGCACCAGGAAGGCGATCATGTATTCCTTGACGCGCTTCTCTATCGCGCTCCAGCTGGCGATGATGCAGATCGGCATCAAGCCGGTGGTCAGCACCACGAACGGCAGCGAGATGCCGTCGACCCCCATGTGATAGACGATCGCGCCCTCGAGCCAGCGATACTTTTCCTCGAACTGGAAGTCGGCCGACTTGACGTCGAAACGCCAGGTCAGGATGAGCGCGATCGCGAAGGTCACCAACGTGACCCACAGCGCGATCCAGCGCGTGTTGCGCTCTTCGGCCTCGCCGTGGCTCGGCAGCGCGGCGATGAGCAGGGCGCCCGCCAGCGGCAGGAAGACGATGACGGACAGGATCGGCCAATTCAGCATCAATGCAAGCCTCCGGCGAACATGAACCAGGTGATCAGCGCGGCGACGCCGATCAGCATGGCGAAGGCATAGTGATAGAGGTAGCCGGTCTGCAGCCGGATGACGTTGCGGGTGACGTCGAGCACCCGCGCCGATACGCCGTCAGGTCCGAAACCGTCGATCAGCCAGCCGTCGCCGCCCTTCCACAACAGGCGGCCGAGCCGGATCGTCGGCCGGACCAGGAGAAAATCGTAGATTTCGTCGAAGTACCATTTGTTGAGCAGGAACTGATAGAGCGGCGCCTGCTGGCGCGCCAGCTCGACGGGAAGCTCCGGCCGGCGGATATAGAACTGCCAGGCGACCGCGAAGCCGACCACCATCATCAAGGTCGGCAGGAAGCCGATCAGGTGGGGAACCTGCTCCATGGCCTCGAGCACGTGGTTGCCGTCCGCGAACTTGAGCGACTGGCGGAAGAATTCCTCGACCCCGTGACCGGCGAACAGCTCCTTGAACGGATAGCCGGCGAAGAGCGAGCCGGCCGCGAGCGCGGCGAGCGGCACCAGCATGACGGCGGGGCTCTCGCGCGCCGCTTCGTAGTGGTGGTGATCGTGCGGGGCGCCGTGGAAGGTCTTGAAGATCAGCCGCCAGGAATAGAACGAGGTCAGCGCGGCGGCGAAGACGGTGCACAAGAAGGCATAGATCGCCATGGGGTTCGTGCCCGCATAGGCCGCCTCGATGATGGCGTCCTTGGAGAAATAGCCGGCGGTCAGGGGAAATCCGGTGAGCGCGAGCGTGCCGATCACCATCGCCCAATAGGTAAAGGGAATGCGATCCTTGAGGCCGCCCATGTGGCGGATATCCTGCTCGTGATGCATCGCGGTGATGACCGAGCCCGAGCCGAGGAACAGCAGCGCCTTGAAGAAGGCGTGGGTGAACAGGTGAAACATGCCGACCGAATAGGCGCCGACCCCCATGGCCACGAACATGTAGCCGAGCTGCGAGCAGGTCGAATAGGCGACGATCCGCTTGATGTCGTTCTGCACCAGCCCGACGGTGGCGGCGAACAGCGCGGTGGTGGCCCCGATCGTGGTCACGAAAGCCTGGGCATTGGGGGCGAGCTCGAACAGAGGCGAAAGCCGCGCCACCATGAACACGCCGGCGGTGACCATGGTGGCGGCATGGATCAGCGCGGAGACCGGGGTCGGACCCTCCATCGCGTCGGGCAGCCAGGTATGGAGCAGGAACTGCGCCGACTTGCCCATGGCGCCCATGAACAAGAGCAGGCAGATCAATGTCAGCGCATCGGCATGCACGCCGAGCATGTCGATGGTCTTGCCGGCGAGGCCGGGCGCCTGCGCAAACACCGTGTCGAAGTCCACGGCGCCGGTCATCATGAAGACGGCAAATATGCCGAGCGAGAAGCCGAAGTCCCCCACCCGGTTGACGATGAAGGCCTTGATTGCGGCGGCGTTGGCTTCCGGCTTGTGGAACCAGAAGCCGATGAGCAGATAGCTCATCAGGCCGACCCCTTCCCAGCCGAAGAACAGCTGCACCAGGTTGTCTGCGGTCACCAGCATCAGCATCGCAAAGGTGAACAGCGACAGATAGGAGAAGAAGCGCGGCTGATGCGGATCTTCGGCCATGTAGCCGATCGAATAGAGATGAACCAAGGCCGAGATCGTGGTGACGACCACCAGCATGACGGCGGTGAGCGTGTCGATGCGCAGCGCCCAGGCGAATTTGAGGTCGCCCGAAGCCACCCAGGTCGCCAGCTGGACGTGCTCGTCGTGACCGAAACCGATCTGCGCGAAGGCGATCCATGACAGGATCATGGAGAAGAACAGGAGCCCGGTCGTGATCAGCTCGGCGAATTGCGCGCCGAGCGCGGACGACGGATGCGCCTGCGGCCCACCATGCGCCTCGGTCGGCGCGTCATGGCCTGAGTCATGGGCGGCGGGCGTGGCGTGCGCATGCGCTTCCGCGCCCGGCGCGCCGCCGGGATGGCGCGCGCGCGCGCCGAACAGCGAGATCAATGCCGCCAGGATGGCGCCGAGCAGCGGCAGGAAGACGATCGCCTGGTACATGCTTGGCGCGTTAGCCTTTCATCAGATGGATGTCTTCGACCGCGATCGAGCCGCGGTTGCGGAAATAGACCACCAGAATGGCGAGCCCGATGGCGGCCTCGGCCGCCGCCACCGTCAGCACCACCAGCGCGAAAACCTGGCCGACGAGGTCGCCCAGAAACGCCGAGAAGGCGACCAGATTGAGGTTGACGGCGAGCAGGATCAGCTCGATCGACATCATGATGATGATGACGTTCTTCCGGTTGAGGAAGATGCCGAAGACGCCGAGCGTGAACAGGATCGCGGCGACGGTGAGGTAGTGGCCGAGCCCGATGGTCATGACAGTCCCCGCCCGCTCTCGACCTTGACGATCTCGATCGCGGTCGCCTTGGTGCGGGCGATCTGCGCCACGATGTTCTGCCGCTTGACGTTGGGCTTGTGGCGTAACGTCAGCACGATGGCGCCGACCATGGCGACCAGAAGGATCAGGCCGCAGCCCTGGAAGAAATAGATGTAGCGCGTGTACAGCACGCCGCCGAGCGCTTCGGTATTGGTGGCGCTGGCGAGCGGCGGGATCGGCGACGCGAAAGCCTGCGAAATGTCCGGGCCGAAGGCCCAGGTGAACACCACGCCGCCCAATTCGAGCACGAACACGACGAAGAGCAGCGCGCCGAGCGGCAGATATTGCAGGAAGCCCTGCCGGAGCTCGGCGAAGTCGACGTCGAGCATCATGATCACGAACAGGAACAGCACCGCCACCGCGCCGACATAGACCACGATCAGGATCATCGCCAGGAACTCGGCCCCCAGCATCACCATGAGGCCGGCGGCGTTGACGAAGGCGAGGATCAGGTAGAGCACCGAATGCACCGGGTTCCTGGCCGCGATGACCATGAAGGCGCAGGCGATGCAGACGCCGGCAAAGAGATAGAAGAAGAGAGCGGGCAGGATCATCGGTCTCACCGATACGGCGCGTCGAGCGACATGTTCTTGGCGATCTCCCGCTCCCAGCGGTCGCCGTTCGCGAGCAGCCGCTCCTTGTCGTAATAGAGCTCCTCCCGGGTCTCGGCGGCGAACTCGAAATTCGGACCCTCGACGATGGCGTCGACCGGACAGGCCTCCTGGCACAGGCCGCAATAGATGCATTTGACCATGTCGATGTCGTAGCGGGTGGTGCGCCGCGTGCCGTCGTTGCGGCGCGGGCCGGCCTCGATCGTGATCGCCTGTGCCGGGCAGATCGCCTCGCACAGCTTGCAGGCGATGCAGCGTTCCTCGCCATTGGGATAGCGCCGCAGCACGTGCTCGCCGCGGAAGCGCGGCGACAGCGGCCCCTTCTCGAACGGATAGTTGAGCGTGGATTTGGGCCGGAAGAAGTAGCGCATCGCCAGCATGGTGGCGGCGACGAATTCCCACAGGAATGCCGAACGGGCGGTGCGGTCGAGTTTCATGCGGGCGCTCCTTGCCTTTGAGGCATGCGCGCCAAGCCGGAGGTCTCCTGGGCGCCACTCATCCGCCGATCTTCTGCCCGACCCAATAGCCCAAGCCGGCACACAGCAGCATGTCGGCAGCGAGAATGCCACGGCGCAGCAAGGCGATTTCCTGCGTGAAGGTCGCCTGATCGTCGCCCGCCCCGCGCCGTTTCCGCAAGGCGCCCTCGATGGCGTCGACGAGCCGGCCATAGATCACCGCGGATACGATCGTCCCCAGCACGGCACCGATCAGGCCGGCAAGCGAGAGGTCCATCGCTCCTCCTCATTTCGGGGCCAGTCCTGAAAATTGCAGCACGCCCGCCACGATGGCGACCATGGCGAGCGAGACCGGCAGGAACACCTTCCAGCCGAGACGCATGAGCTGATCGTAGCGATAGCGCGGAACGATCGCTTTCACCATGGCGAACATGAAGAACATGAAGAACGCCTTGAGCACGAACCAGACCACGCCGGGCACGTAAGTGAACGGCACGGTCGGGAACGGCGGCAGCCAGCCGCCGAGGAACAGGATCGTGGACATGGCGCACATGGTGGCGATGGCCACGTATTCCCCGAGCATGAACATCATGTAGGGGGCGGAGCCGTATTCCACCATGAAGCCCGCGACCAGCTCGGATTCCGCCTCGACCAAGTCGAAGGGCGGCCGGTTGGTCTCCGCCAAGGCCGAGATGAAGAAGATCACGAACATCGGAAACAGCGGCAGCCAGAACCAGCTGAAAAGCCCGAAGCTGCCGTTCTGCGCCTCGACGATTTTCGACAGATTGAGCGAGCCGACGCACAGCAGGACGGTGATCATGACGAAGCCGATCGAGACCTCGTACGACACCATCTGTGCGGCTGAGCGCAATGCCGCGAGGAACGGATATTTCGAGTTGGACGCCCAGCCCGCCATGATCACGCCATAGACCATGAGCGAGGAGATGGCGAAGATGTACAGGATGCCGACATTGATATTGGCGATCGCCCAGCCGACATTGACCGGGATCACCGCCCAGGACGCGAGCGCCAGCACGCAGGTGACGAGCGGCGCCAGCAGGAAGACGCCCTTGTTGGCGCCGGCCGGGATGGTCGGCTCCTTGAGCACGAACTTGAAGAGATCGGCGAACGATTGCAGCAGGCCGAACGGGCCGACCACGTTGGGACCACGCCGCATCTGCACCGCCGCCCAGATCTTGCGGTCGGCGAGCAGCACATAGGCGATCGTGATCAACAGGATCACGAGCAGCAGCAGGCTTTGCGCGACCATGATGATCAGCGGCCAGATATAGTTGGCGAACAGCTCGTCCATCGGTCATTCCGCCGCGGTGCGCGCGGCGTATCCTTCGGCGATCACCGAGCATTCGGCCATGACGGCCGAGGCGCGCGCGATCGGATTGGTGAGGTAGAAATCCTCGATCAAGGCGGTGAAGGGCGCTTTGTCAGGAGTGCCGCCGCGCGCCGCCAGCCGCGCGATGGCGCCGGCATCGCCCGGCGCGATCTGGTCGATGCGGGCAAGATGCGGATGGGCCCCGAACAGCGCCTGCCGCAGTTGCGCGAGCGAGTCATAGGGCAGCTTGTGGCCGATGAGGTCGGAGAGCGCGCGCAGGATCGCCCAATCCTCGCGTGCGTCGCCCGGCGGGAAGGCGGCACGCGCCGCCATCTGCACCCGCCCCTCGGTATTGACGTAGATGCCGGATTTCTCCGGATAGGCGGCGCCCGGCAGGATGACGTCGGCGCGGTGGGCGCTGCGGTCGCCGTGGGTGCCGAGATAGACGACGAAAGCCCCAGGCGGGATTTCGATCTCGTCGGCGCCCAACAGGAAAATGAGATCGAGCGCGCCGGCCTTCGCCATGGCGGCGGCGGCGAGCCCCCCGGCTCCCGGCACAAAGCCTAAGTCGAGCGCGCCCGGGCGCGCCGCCGCGGCGTGCAAGAAGCCGTAACCGTTCCAGCCCTCCTTCACGGCGCCGAGCTCGACCGCGGCCTTGGCGGCCAGTGCCGCGACCGCGGCCCCATCGGCTCGCGCGAGCGCCCCGGTGCCCAGCAGGATCAGCGGGTGCCCGGCCTTCTTCAGCGCATCCGCAAAGGCATGCCGGCCGGCCGCGATCTCCGCCAGCGTGTCGGGGCCGGCGCCGAGATAGTCGTAGGGGTAGGTGAGATCTACCCGCTCGCCGACAAGGCCGATCGCCGGGTTGCCGGCGCGCCAGCGCTTGCGGATGCGGGCATTGAGCACCGCCGCCTCCCGGCGCGGATTGGCGCCCACGATCAGCAGCGCGTCGGCGTTCTCGATGCCCGCGATGGTGGGATTGAAAAGGTAGGTCGCCCTGCCCCACGCCGGGTCGAGCGCCGCGCCGTCCTGGCGGCAGTCGACGTTCTTGACGCCGAGGCGCGTCATCAGGTCCTTGAGCGCGAATATCTCCTCGACGGCGGCGAGATCGCCGACGACGGCGCCGATGCGCGCGGCCGGCACGCCCTTGAGCTTGGCGGCGATCGCCGCGAAGGCAGCCGACCAGGAGGCCGCATGGAGCTTTCCCTGCGCGCGGATATAAGGCTGATCGAGGCGCTGGGTGCGCAGCCCGTCGACCACATGGCGCGTCTTGTCGGAAATCCACTCTTCGTTCACGTCGTCATTGATGCGCGGCAGGATGCGCATCACCTCGCGCCCGCGGGTGTCGACCCGGATGGCGCAACCGAGCGCATCCATCACGTCGATCGACTCGGTCTTGTTGAGCTCCCACGAGCGCGCCGCGAAAGCATAGGGCTTGGAGGTGAGCGCGCCGACCGGGCAGAGGTCGACCACGTTGCCCTGCAATTCGGAGCTCATGGCGGTCTCGAGATAAGTCGTGATCTCCATGTCCTCGCCGCGGCCGATGGCGCCGAGCTCGGGGACGCCGGCGACCTCGGTGGCGAAACGAATGCAGCGCGTGCAATGGATGCAGCGCGTCATCACGGTCTTGACCAGAGCGCCGATATATTTCTCCTCGACGGCGCGCTTGTTCTCGCGGTAGCGGCTGGCATCGACCCCGTAGGCCATTGACTGGTCCTGCAGGTCGCATTCCCCGCCCTGGTCGCAGATCGGGCAGTCGAGCGGATGGTTGATGAGCAGGAACTCCATCACGCCTTCACGCGCCTTGCGCACCATGGGGGATCGGGTGCTGATGACCTTGGGCGTGCCGTCGCGGTTGGGCGGCAGGTCCTTGACCGCCATCGCGCAGGAGGCCTGCGGCTTGGGCATGCCGGCCACCTCGATCAGGCACATGCGGCA
>DATDGG010000083.1:0-6168 GCA_036522235.1 Xanthobacteraceae bacterium | reverse complement strand
CGAGATCGACATTTTGCGCGGCGAGAGCCGCACGCCTGAATTCCTGGCCAAGAATCCGAGCGGTCAGGTGCCGCTCCTGGAGGTCGCGCCGAACCGGCATATCGCCGAGTCGAATGCGATTCTCTGGTATGTGGCGGTCGGTTCGCCCTTGGCGCCGGAGGATCGCATCGAGCGCGCCGAGGCCCTGCAATGGATGTTCTTCGAGCAGCACAGCCTCGAGCCCAATATCGGGGCGGCCTATTTCTGGCTGGCGCTGGTCCGGGGCGGGCGGGAACTGCAGCAGCACGCGCTGGAAGACTGGATGGAGCAGGGTTACCGGGCGCTCCGCGTTATGGAAAATCACCTGAAGCAGCACCGCTTTTTCGCCGCCGACCGCTACACCGTGGCCGACATCGCGCTCTATGCCTATACGCATCTGGCGCATGAATGCGATTTCGATCTCACCCCTTTCCCAGCGGTTTGCGGCTGGCTCGACCGCATGGCGGCGCAGCCCGGCCATATGCGGATGGAGCAGCAGCCGGCCGACGCAGCGGCGGAATGAAACCGCCGCCTGTGGCCGGCGCGGCACGCCGCCGCCAAATCGTCACCCGCCGTTGCGGCGTTAACTCCCGGTTAACCCCTTTCACAAAATCGCCCTTATTCGCCAACGGCTTCGCCGCAGTCCGGACCAACCCCCGCCGGCATCGGCGGTAGTTTCATACGACAGATGTCGATGCTGATTCGCGGAGATTGATCATGTGCCCCTTGTCGGCGGCCGGGCCCGGGCCGCGTAGCGCAGATGCACCACCACAAGAGCCGCGGCCGCTCGCGCTCCTCCAGCTGATCGCGATCCTGACGCTCGCCGTGTCCACCTTGATCGCCGCCACCGCCGTGTCGATCGGGCTGGCGCGCGCCGCCGCGCCGGATTGCATGGCGGCCGCGACCGCCGCGACCGAGCAGGAAGCGCGCAAGTAGAAAGCGCGGTTGCGCGCCTCACCTATCGCCCCACGGTTCGTCGGGGGCGGCAACCTCATTGTCGAGCGGAATGGCGGCCTCCGGGGCGCGGGCTCCGGTCCCATCCGGTTCCCGCCTTGCAGCCTTGGAATGACGGGGCTAACCATGGCGTCAAGGCGCCAGGACGCCACCGATTCCATGTTCGCTCGGTTCGAAAAGCTACTGCGGCCGACCGACACTCCGGAGCACCCGGAGCCGCCGGCGGAGCTCGTCGCGTTCTTCTGGCATTTCGCCCGCCAGGCGAAATGGCTGTTCGTCGCGTTATTCGTGATCGAAATGTTCGTGGCGCTGACCGATAGCGCGGTGCCCTGGTTCATGGGACGCATCGTCACCCTGGTGACCAGCGTGCCGCCCGACCGCTTCCTCGCCGTCACCTGGCCGATGCTGACCGGCATGGCGGTGATCGTGCTGGTGGCGCGGCCCGGCGTGGCGCTGCTGCGCTATCTCATCACCAACCAGGCGATCGCGGCGCCGTTCACCGGCCTGATCCGCTGGCAGGCGCATTGGCACGTGGTGCGCCAGAGCTGGGCGTTCTTCCAGAACGACTTCGCCGGCCGCATCTCCAATCGCGTGATGCAGACCGGCGCCGCGGTGCGCTCGACCCTCACCGCCTCGGTCACCGCGCTCTGGTACATTTTGGTCTATGGGGCGACCGCGACCGCCATGACGGCCGCCACCGATCTTTGGCTCGCGCTGCCGATCCTCTCGTGGTTCGCCTGCTATGTCGCGCTGCTCGGCTTTTTCGTGCCACGCATGCGCGACCGCTCGAAGGTGAGCTCGGAGGCGCGCTCGGCCCTGATGGGGCGCATCGTCGACAGCTATACCAACATCCTCACCGTCAAGCTGTTCGCGCGCCCGCACGACGAGGACCAGTATGTCCGCGACGCGATCGAGCGCCACACCGGGCTGTTTCTCGCCGCCCAGCGGCTGATGACGATGTTCGGGACGCTGCTCAATGTCCTCAACGCGTTGCTGATCGCCGGCGCCGGCGCGCTGGTGCTGCTGCTCTGGCGGCACGGCGCGGTCGAGGTCGGCGCCATCGCCATGGTGCTGCCGCTGACCCTGCAGCTCACCAACATGTCGCGCCAGATCGCCACCCAGATCACCGACATATTCGAGGACATCGGCGTGGTGCAGGAAGGCATGATCACCATCGCGCAGCCGCTGCGGCTGATCGATCAGACCGGCGCCAAGCCGCTCGTCGTGCGCGAAGGCCGCATCGCGTTCGAGGACGTGCGCTTCGGCTACGGCCGGGAAACCGGCGTACTGCAGGGTTTCTCGCTCACGGTGCGGCCGGGCGAGAAGATCGGCCTGGTCGGCCGTTCCGGCGCCGGCAAGTCGACCGTGGTCAATCTGCTGTTGCGCTTCTTCGATCTCGAGGGCGGGCGCATCCTGATCGACGGCCAGGACATTTCGCAGATGACGCAGGAGAGCCTGCGCGCGCAGATTTCCGTGGTCACGCAGGATACCTCGCTGCTGCACCGTTCCATTCGCGAGAACATCCGCTACGGCCGCCCGGACGCAGCCGAAGCCGAGGTCCGCGAGGCGGCGAGGCTCGCCCATGCGGACGAGTTCATTCCGCTGCTCGAGGACTGGCGCGGCAACCACGGCTATGACGCTCATGTGGGCGAGCGCGGCGTCAAGCTTTCGGGCGGCCAGCGCCAGCGCATCGCCATCGCCCGCGTGATCCTGCGCAATGCCCCGATCCTGGTGCTCGACGAGGCGACCTCCGCGCTCGACAGCGAGATCGAGGCCGCCATCCAATCAAGCCTCGACACGTTGATGGCCGGCAAGACGGTGATCGCCATCGCGCACCGGCTCTCCACCATCGCCCGCATGGACCGCCTGGTGGTGCTCGACCATGGCCGCATCGCCGAGCAGGGCACCCATGAGGCGCTGCTGCGCCTCGACGGGCATTACGCGGCGCTCTGGCGCCGACAGTCGGGCGGCTTCCTCGACGCCGCCGACATGCAGGCCGCCGAATAGTTAGCGCATGTCCCGGAAAAGTGGATACCGGTTTTCCGGAAAGGACATGCGCCAAGGCAAAGCTGGCCGCCACAGTGCCGTCATGAACGCTCGCTAAGCAGGCCCGTCCCTATTACCCTGACAGTCGTGCCGCGCGGTGCCCAACGCCGCCGCGCGGCGCGCTCGTCTTTGCGAGCACGCCATGTTTGCCTTGTTCGAGCGGCTGTTGCAGCCGACCACCACGCCCCGCAATCCCGAGCCGCCGGCCGGGCTGGTGGCGTTCTATTGGCATTTCGCCCGCCAGGCCAAAGGCCTGTTCGCGGGGCTGTTCGCCGCCGGCTTTGCGCTGGCGCTGCTCGATTCGTTGATCCCGCTCTTCATGGGCCGCATCGTCACCTTGATCACCTCGAGCCAGCCCGACACGCTTTTTGCGGCGTTCTGGCCGATGCTGGTCGGCATGGCGACGGTGCTGCTGGTGCTGCGTCCGCTGGCGTTGACCATGCAGAACATCATGGCCAACCAGGCGATCGCCGCCAATGTGACGACGCTCATCCGCTGGCAGAGTCACTGGCACGTCGTGCGCCAGAGCTGGACCTTCTTCCAGAACGATTTCGCCGGCCGCATCGCCAACCGGGTGATGCAGACCGGGCCGGCGATCCGCGAGAGCCTGGTCGCGCTGCTGACTGCCGTCTGGTACATCCTGGTGTATGGCACCAGCGCGTTGTTGCTGCTCGCCGCCGCCGACCGCTGGCTGGCGCTGCCGATCCTGCTGTGGTTCGTCCTCTATCTGGTGCTGCTGCGGACCTTCGTGCCGCGCATGCGCGATCGCTCCAAGGCGATGTCGGAATCGCGGTCGCTGGTGACCGGGCGGATCGTCGACAGCTACACCAATATACTGACCGTGAAGCTGTTCGCGCGCGCCGCGCAGGAAGATGCCTATGTGCGCGAGGCGCTCGACCAGCATACCGGCCGGTTCCACGTGTCGCTGCGTCTCAACACGCTGTTCGGCCTCACCTTGTCGCTGCTCAACGCCATGATGGTCACCTCGACCGGGGCGCTCGCGCTGCTCCTGTGGACGCGCGGAGAGGTCGCGGTCGGCACGGTCGCGATGGCGCTGCCGCTGGCGTGGCAGATCATCAACATTTCGGGCTGGGTCGCCTGGCAGGTGACGGGCATATTCGAGAATATCGGCGTGGTGCAGGAGGGCATGATGACCATCGCGCAGCCGATCACCCTCACCGATCGGCCGCAGGCGGCCGAGCTGGCGGTCGGGCGCGGCGAGATCGTGTTCGAGGACGTGCGCTTCCACTATGGCCGCGATGCGGGCGTGTTGGAGAAATTCTCCTTGACGGTCGAGCCCGGCGAGAAGATCGGCCTGGTCGGCCGCTCCGGCGCCGGCAAGTCGACCGTGGTCAATCTGCTGTTGCGCTTCTTCGACCTCGAGGGCGGCCGCATCCTGATCGACGGCCAGGACATCGCCGCCGTCGAGCAGGAGAGCCTGCGCGCCCAGATCTCGGTGGTCACGCAGGATACTTCCCTGCTGCACCGCTCGATCAGGGACAATATCCGCTACGGGCGCCCCGACAGCAGCGACGCGGAGGTGATTGCCGCCGCCAAGCTCGCCCATGCGCACGAGTTCATTCTCGACCTGGTCGACTGGGCGGAGCGGCGCGGCTACGACGCCCATGTGGGCGAGCGCGGCGTCAAGCTCTCGGGCGGGCAACGCCAGCGCGTCGCCATCGCCCGCGTGATCCTGCGTAACGCCCCGATCCTGGTGCTCGACGAGGCGACCTCCGCGCTCGACAGCGAGATCGAGGCCGCCATCCAATCGAGCCTCGACACGCTGATGGCCGGCAAGACCGTGATCGCGATCGCGCACCGGCTCTCCACCATCGCCCGCATGGACCGCCTGGTGGTGCTCGACCGCGGCCGCATTGTCGAGCAGGGCAGCCACGACGCGCTCTTGCGCCTCGACGGGCACTACGCCGCGCTCTGGCGCCGGCAGTCGGGCGGCTTCCTCGACGCCGCCGACGCGCAGGCCGCGGAGTAGGGGCGGGCCCTCGTGGCCGCCCCGTGCCCGATTGCGGGCGCCCACAAGGGGCGCCCCTCCAACCATGCGCGTCTCGTGAGGAGGCGTCAGCTCGACGGCGTCTCCATGGCGCTCTTGCGGACCAGGTCGGCGTTCTCGGGCGCGGCCATGAACTTGATGAAGGCCTTCGCAACGTCCGGCTCCTTAGCGATCGCCAGCAGGCCGGCGCCGAAGCGGCCGTATTCCATCAGCTCCTTCGGCAGGGGCCCGAGATAGATGGTTCCATCGAAGGGCTGGATCACGTTGGTCTGCTGGATGCCGATCTCGACATCGCCGGCCGCGACCGCGGCGGCCACCGTGCGGCCCTGGATGATCTTCACCTTGCCCTTCACCATGTCGTAGATGCCGAGCTTCTGGAACAGGCGGGTGTTGAACGGCCCGGTTCCGGCATTGCTATGGCCGATCGACGCCGAGTTGAGCATCGCCAGCTTGAACGCTTCCGGCGTGCTGATGTCGCGCTTGAGGGTCCCGGCCTTCACCGCCGCGCCGTTGCCGGCGCGGGCAAACTCGACCACGCTGCCGGATGTGATCTTGCCGCCCTTGATATAGTCGTCGAACGAATCGAGCGTGTTGGTCACCAGATCAGCCGGCGCATTGGCGTTGATCTTCTCGTTCATCGCATTGCCGGCCTGGAAGCTGACATTGACCTTGTTGCCGGTCGCCTTCTCGAACCCGGCCGCGAGGTCGCGCACCGCCGACATGCAGCCCTGGCTGGTCAGGACCGTAATCTCCGCGGCGCCCGCCGATCCGGCCAAGCTCAGTACGCCGGCCAATGCGGCGAGCGCCGTTCTCATTCTGGTGTTGATCCCCATGGCAACCTCCCTGTTGTTTGGCCATTGCACCAAGCATACACGATCGGAGCACCCGCTGTCAGGCAGCAGTCCAGCTCAGTCCATCAGCTCCCGCATGATGCGGTAGAGCGCCGATTGCGCCTCGAAGCCGATGCCGGGCAGCTCCGGCAGCTTGATCTTGCCGTCGACCGGCCTGGCATCGTCCGCAAAGCCCCCGAACGGACCAAACACGCCCGGGTAGGATTCCGCACCGCCGAGGCCGAAGCCGCCCGCGATGTGCAACGACATCTGGTTGCCGCCATGGGGGAACAGCGACGTGCGCTTCCAGCC
>DATDGG010000082.1:0-24605 GCA_036522235.1 Xanthobacteraceae bacterium | reverse complement strand
ACCCTCGTGTTCCGGCGACGCTGCCGGGCGGTACGGCGCGCCGACGGGCAGCTCGCGGTGCGATTCGTGCACGGCCCCTCTTAACCTCCCCCTTTTAAGGGGGAGAGCCTGCCCTCGGGCCCCGACCCGAGGGTCGACCCGCGAAGCGGGTCGGGTGGGGGTTACGCCTCACCGCAAGCACCGAATTTGCCAATAGGCGGGACCCCCACCCGGCGCCCATAGCGCGTCGAAGACGCGCGTGAACGCGCTAATGGGCGCCACCCTCCCCCCTTGCAGGGGGAGGGAAGCAGGGCATTTGCCACGCGGCCGCCATCTCCAAATCACGAAAATGACCCACCGGGCGGGCAAATCCGCAGGCGGAGGGGGGTCGCGGGCGCACGGGAGGGGACATGCGTCGGGTCTCGAATTATGCGTTGCTTTGCGTCGTCCAGATCGTTCTCGCCATCCTGATCCTGCCCGCCTCGGCGCAGATGCCGGCGTCGCATCTCAACGAGCTCTCCTCTTCGCGCGACGACGTCCTCAAATGGATCGACGGCTACCGCAACCGGCCCGATCCGGGCTCGGTCCGCAGCGCCATGAAGGTGCTGAGCGCGCGCGGGGCGCTGCGCGATTCCGACTCGGCCGGCGTCTATGTCGGGTTCCTGGCCGGCGTCATCGGGGCGCATCCAAGTGAGGCCGAGGCGATGGTCGGCAAGGTGCTCCCCGCGCTCGCCGAGGAAGATCAATGGCTCCTGGTGCGGGCGATCGCCTATTCGGGGCTGCCCGACTGGAAGGCGCTGTTGACCAAATACGCACCGCGCATGCCGAGCCGGGCGGTGATGATCAACAAATTTCTCGAGGGCTCGCTCCCGATCCTCGACGCGGTGCCGCTCGAGCAGGGCAAGCCCGCGTTCTTCGACCAGATGAAGGGCTTTTTCGGCTCGAGCCAGCCGCAGCATGCCGAGCTGACATTCGATTCGAGCCCGGAGCTCCTCGACACGCTGTGGGGCACCTATTTCGCGACCGGCAATTATCGGCCGGTATCGCGCATCATCGCGATGCTGCCCTGGTCGAAGGAGCGCGACAGCGTCCAGCGCCTCACCGTCGGCGGCATGGCCAAATACACGCTGGTCAGCAATGCGACCCGCAGCAAGGATCTGCTCGCGATGCTCAAGCGCGCGAGCAAGCATCAGCCCAAGCCGATCGAACCGATCCTCAACGAGGTCATCGAGGCGGCCGAGACCATGGAGGGCGCGCGCGTCCGCAAGGAGGAGCTCGCTGCCATCGAGGAGCTCAAGACCAAGGGCCCAGCCTACCGACGCGAGGTCTCGCTGTGGGGCAAGGTCGGCGAAGGCGCGCTGGCGATCGGCTGCATCGCCGCCGCCGCCGCCGGGCAGGTGGAGTTCGGCCTGCCCTGCGTCATCGGCGGCGCCACATCGTCGGCCGCGATCACCGCCTGGGATGGACAGAAGTGAGGGGACAGCAATCGGTGGTCAGCAATCAGAGAGGAAGCGCTTTTTGCTGATTACTGATTACTGATCACTGACCACTGCCCCCTGGTTCGCCCATCGCGCAGTTGGTAGAAGTCCGCCGAACGAGAAGAAATGCGGCGCGAGCGCGCCGAGCTGGCCCTCGCGGTGGGCCTCGGCGAGCGCGCCGACCTGCGTGCCCGGCGTCCACATCGTAAACAGCTGGCGTGCGAGCCCGGCCTGGCGCGCCAGCGCCTGCGCGGTGGCACGCACCCCGCAGCGGCGCGCATAGCGCATCAGCGTGACGAAGCTGGTCGGGCCGGCAAGGCCGACGCGCACCGGATGCTCCACCCCGAAGGCGCGCAGCCGCTTGAGCCATGCGATCAGCTCGCCCGGATGAAAGGTGAATTGCGTGACGATATGGACCGCGAGCCCGATCTCTTCCGCCGCCGCGATCTTTTCGATCAAGATGCGATCGAGATCGCCCTGGGAGATGCGCGGATGCCCGTCCGGATAGCCGGCAAGCCCGACCTCCTGCACGCCGTGGCGGCGCAGCAGGGCGCCGTCGATCACATCGATCGCAGAATGCAGCGTGCCCGCCGGCTCGTCGCGATCTCCGGCGATGACGAGGAAGCGTTCAGTCCCGGCCTCGCCGCGCATCCGCGCCAGAAATTCGTCGATATCGGCAACGCTGGCGAAATTGCGCACCGCAAGGTGGGGCACCGGCTCAAAGCCTGAGGCCCTGAGGCGGGCCGCGGTGGCGATCGATTCGGCGACCGGCCGATACGGCACCGCGCTCACATAGACCTGCGTGCCGGCGGGCGCGATCTTGGCCAGCGCGGCAATCTCCTGCGGCGGCGGGCGCGTGGCCTCGAGCGAAAAGCCGCGCATGAAGCCCGCGATCGCCTGCGCCTGTTCATTCCGGACGGCAGTTTCGGGGCCGAATGTCGGGAGGGCCATGACTCACTCCCGCCGGCGCGAGATGACGTAGGACTCATCGAAGAACCACAGCCCGCCGCGCTCACGCAGCACCTCGCGGGTTGCCTCGAACGGCCGGCTGTCGGCGACGACCTCGGCGAGACGGTCGTCCTCGACCTGCGCCACATAGATGGCGGCGTTCCAGGCCGCCAGCAGCGTCGATGTCCCGATCGCGTCGGAAATCTCCGACGGCAGCGTGTGCATGTCGTGGCGAAACAGCGAGCGATTGTCCGCATAGGCGTTGAAGTTGAGCTCGCGGGCGTATGGCCCGAGCTCGTGCTTGACGGCTCGCAGAATCTGATGCCGGTCGTGAATGAAAGGATGATCGCCCGGCCACAGTTTCTGGATGATCTCCATGCCGGGATCGTGGCCATGCGAATGGATCGCGATCAGCCGTCCGCCCGATCCGAGCGCGCGGGCGAGCGGCGCGATGACGCGCGTGGCCTTGAATTCGAGCGGCGCGCGCGCCCGATACGGCTGCGACGCAATGACAAGGTCATAGTTGGCGACGGTGCCGCCGGGCCGCGGGATGATCGGATCGAGCAGGAAGCGATGATCCTCCCGATAGATCACCAGCACCACCGGCCGCTCATAGACCGGGTTCCCGGTCTTGGGGCTGACGCCGGCCTTCCAGTTGCGCGACAGGAACGGCACCAGATCGGTGATCTGCTGCTCGAAGCGATGCGCCGAATTGCCGGTGAGCGGCACCTCGTGCCAGATCAGGCTCGAGGCCGCGCTCAGCGACTTGACCGCAAGCCAGGGCGCCTCCGTATAGGCGAGGTTGGTCAGCACCAGCACGGTCGCCGGATGCTCGCAGAAACGGTCCGACATTTTCTGCAAAGCGAGGCGGACATCCTCCAGGCTGATTTCCTTGCCGACCAGATAGAACGGCATATGCGGAAAGCGGTCGTGCATCGCCCGCATGACGCGCAGCAGCACGGTGCCGTCGCCCACGCCGGCGTCGAATACCCGCACCGCCGGCGGGCGCGGATGGATATTGGCGAGCTCGAGCGCCACACGATTCGCGATCACCCACTTTTCACTGCAGGTGTGGACGAACAGGAGATACTTCTGCCGGTTGTCGAAGAAGCGGAAGTTGCGCTGCGGATCGGGCGTCGCAACCGCGGCAGCGGCAATCGGGCTCGGCAGGCTGCCGGCCGCAGCCCGCGGCCGGCCCTTGCGTTCGATGATGACGAGATCGCCGCCCGGCTGTTCGTGCGGGCTTGCCATGAAGGCGCGCACGCGATCGACGGTCTCGGTGGTGATGCGTCCGCCGTTGCGCAGCCGCGCCGCGAACTTCCCGTCATTCACGGCGCGACGCCCAAAGGTCGATTCCGCGAGGCCGGTGCGCCGACAATAGTCGGCGATTTCCTGCAGCAGATCCTGGGCGTTCATGGCACGCGGCCCGGAGCCAGTGCGGCGATCGCGCCATCGGCGCGATGCGCGTTGACGTTTCTCACCGGTGCAGGGAACCAAGGGCAGGCACGTGCGTCAACCACAATCAGTCCCACCAGCAGGGTGGGACCGATTGTGGGCCACTGCCCACATTTGACTATCCGGATACCGCTAGGCCAGCTTGAACTCCTCGGCGAAGAGATCGGGCTTGTAGCCCACCTTCTCGAACAGATAGCCGCGCGATTCATCGACCAGGCGGCGGAACCGATCCCAGTCGAGCCCGAGGAGCGCACCGCGGAACTTGGCGACGCGGCCCGCGATGATGACGGTGTCGACGTTGCGCCCATCGGCCGCCGCCACCACCGTGCCGAGCGCATGGTTCGAGGGATAGAGATTGATCGCGTCGGTACGGATGAGGACGATATCGGCTTCCTTGCCGGGCGTGAGCGTGCCGATCTTGCCCGCAAGCCCGGCGCAGATCGCCCCGTTGAGCGTGGCGCATTCGAGCACCGTGCGGGTCGACACCGGCCGTGGCGCGGTCGGCTCGCCGTTGAGCTTGCGATTGGCGGCGAGCGCGCGCTGGATATGGAAGGCGACGCGCATCTCGGTGAACATGTCGGTGCCGTAGGAAGTCTCGTTGTCGACGCTGAACCCCGGCTTGAGGTCGTGGTCGAGCGCCTTCTGGAAACCCGAGAGGCCGTCGCCGAGCGCGTATTGGGAATCAGAGCGCGGGCAGACATTCACATTGACGCCGCCGTCGCGGATGTGCTGCCAGGTGCGCTCGGGCAGCGCGCCGCAATGATTGAACGTGTTGTCCGGCCCGAGCAGCCTCTCGCTGGCGAACGGCTCGATCAGCTCGGCGGCGCGCGGCCCGTTGAACTCGGTGGTGATGCGCAGGCCGAGCCGGCGGGCCAGCATCCAGTTGTCGCGGTCGGGGCCTGAGAACATGCGCAGCGTGAGGAGCTGGTCATCGGAGGCGAAATACTGCTTCTTGAGCCGCTCGAGATCCTGCGGCCATTGCCGGTCCCAATCGCCGGCTTGCGGCGCCCCCGAGGCATGCACGGCGCGGATGCCGGATTCGGCCAGCGCCCGGATCGCCTCGTCCGAATGCCGGGCGCTGCGGGCATTGTGGGAATTGTCGATGACGCAGGTGATGCCGGCATCGATGCAGCCGAGCGCCGTCAGCAGGTTGCCGACATACATGTCCTGCGGACGATAGGCCTTGGCAAAGGACAGGTGCGTCGCCGCCGAATAGGCGGCAAGCGTCGGCGCGTTGGGATTGATGCGGCGCAGCTGGCCTTCCCAGGAATGACGATGCGCGTCGACAAAGCCCGGAATGACGATCGTGTTCGCCGCATCGATGACCTCCGCGCCCGACGCCGCGATGTTGGGCGCGACCGCCGCAATGCGCTTGCGCTCGATCAGAACATCGCCTTGAGCGAGATCGCCGACCTGCCGGTCGAGGCTGACAATGGTGCCGCCCTTGAGCAGAAGCCGGCGGTTCGGATCGGCATTGGCCCGCGCCACCCGCTCGGCGGCGCCGGCATCGGCTGCCGGCGCGCCCTGTGCGGCCGCGGCAGCGGGGAAAAGCGGCGCCATGGCGGCGAATGCAGCACCGGCCTTGAACACTTCGCGCCGCGAGAGCGCGCCGGAAGATCGTCCTTTTCGTCGGGACATAGAGGCCTCCCTATCAGGAATCAGTGATCAGTAGTCATGGATCAGAAAAGGCCTCCTCTCTGATTGCTGACTACTGATTACCGATCCCTGGCGCTATCGCGCCAGCGGGTCAGGGCGCAGCTGGAAATGCACCACCTTGCTGGTCGTCCCCTTGCCGCCTTCGATATGATAGGGGGCGCGGCCCGCATAGGTCGACCACAGTCCCCTGCCCTTCCAGCCGCCGTTTGGGTCGTCGATGCGGCCGTCGAGGCCCTTGGCGTGGAAGCCCATCGGATAGGGCACCCGCAGGGTCACGAACTTGCCGTCGACCAGCGCTTCGAGCGAATCCGACATGTTGCCGGTGGCAAGCGGCACATTGCTGCCGAGTCCGAGCGTATCGAACTGGTCGACCCAGGTGTAGTAGCTCGACTCGACCGCGCCCGGCTCGTTCAGGCCCTCGAATTGCGGGCCCGGGAACTGATAGAGTGTCCAGCCTTCCGGGCAATGGCGGCCGGTGGCGGCGGGGCCATTGAGCGGGCCGGTGCACTTCTTGCGGTCGAAGCTCGCCAGATGGCCGCTCGCCAGCGGAATCCACACGACGCCGTTGCGGTCGATATCCATGCCGCGCGGGCCGAAGCCGTTGACCGGCGCCTTCGGCTCGTTGAACGGCACCTCGAAATATTCCGACAGCGTGGTCTGCGGCGGATTGCTGCCCGGAATGACGTGCACGACGCCGCCCGGGACCGCCAGCACCGAGCCCCAGACCGTGCCGTCATTGGGATCGATACCGATGCCGTAGAGGCCGGCCAGGATGCGCTTCTGCTTGGTGGGATCGAGGGGCTGATTGGGCTCGACATAGTCGCCCTCGCGCCTGCCCTTGCCGTTGGTGTCGAGGATGAAGGGCGCCCAGCCCTGCGACTTGGCGGCGTCGCCGGTCTCCAGGAACATTTTGGTGTTGAGCCAGCCCACCACCGGAGCCCGCGCGCCGCCGGCCGAGAACCACAGCGTATTGTTGGCGTCCTCGGCGAACGCCATGTGGTGGGTGGTGAAGCAGAGATCGATGTGGGTGAGCTTGTCGGTCTTGGGGTCGTACATCGCGGCCTGCCGGCCGGCATTCTCCATCGGGAACACCTGCGCGGAGGGGAGATCCGAGCCTTTGCGGCAATAGGCCGGCGTCGCCGGATTGCGGATGCGCGCCGTGAGCCAGACGCGTCCATCCTGATCCATCATCGGATTGTGCACCGATGTCTGGCTGTGCCAGATCATCTCGTCGCCCCAATAGGGCGAGGCGAGCCGCGGGAAGCCGCCCTGCTGGATGAACGAGCCGCTGGTGGTATTCGCATCGCGCGGCACCATCTTGAGATAGGTCACCGAATTGGTTTTCGGATCGACGATCGGCAGATTGTCGGTCGAGTCCTCGGTCGCGCTGTAGATCTTGCCGTAGGGGTTGACGGTCGGATGGCGTTTGTCGGTCGCGATCTCGTCGTGCAGATAGGTCTTGGCGTCGCCCCAATCCCACATCGTGATCACGACATTGCGCTCGACGCCCTGGGGGCGGTTGGGCTTGGCCTTGGGCAGCTCGCCGGCGGCGATCCGATCGCTCCAGTCCGCGAAGTTGCGCAGCGCGCGCTGCGTGTCGAGCTCGCCGATGTCGCGTACCATGGTCTCGGCGGCCGGCCCGACCTGGACGCGATGGCTCCAGGCCTCGAAGGAATCCTTGAACTCGCCCAGCGCCGGCGAGATCGTGCGGGTCGGCTTGTTGCCGAGCTGGTGGCAGGAATTGCAGGCATGGGTTTTGAGCGTCGAGAGCCACTGGCCCTGGCTCTTGAGGCCGACCGGCATGCCGTTGCCGTTCGGCCCGGTGCCCGGGAACAGGCTCTTGTCCGGGATTTTGAGCATCGAGTACCAGTACTGCGCCGGATAATATTCGGCGGCGGCCGCCGGGCTCGACGCCACCACGGCGGTGAGATTGAGAATTCTTCCGGGCGCGGTTGTCTGCTTCTGCGAATCGATCAGGCCATAGCCGCGCACCCACACCGTGTAGTTGGCTTTGGGCAAATCCGGCATCAGGTAGCGGCCCTGATCGTCGGTGACGACGATCTTGACGTATTTGGTGGGGAGCTCGCTGGTTTCGGCGATCACCCAGACGCCCGCCTCCGGTCCGCTCACGCTCGCGACCACACCGCCGAGGTCGCTGACGCCGATGCTCACGGCAGCCGCGCCATTCTGCTGAGCCAATAAGGGAGCCGAGGGCACGCTCGCCGCGACCGCCAGCGCAATCGCCGCCACGCCGAAATACCAGTGTGCTGCCGTTCTCATGTCAGCGCTCCCTGTCGCCCCGCCCGTTCGATTTTTTTGATGCATTCGCTTGCGCGAGCTTATCCTCAATCCCGGCGCGACGCCACGGGACGGGCGGCGCCTCGGCCTCCGTTGAAAATGTCGACCAAAGCGCGACGCCATGGTAGTCCGCATGAAACCATTAGGGCGTTTACGGCATAGCCCGCGAAGACGGGCGTAAACGCCCTGATGCTCTTCGACGGGCTGTGGCGCAATGCGGGAGCAGCCTCCCCGGATTTCGCTTCGCTCCATCCGGGCTCCGTGCTACGCGCACCACCATGGTCGATTTCTCCAAATTAATGCCTGGATTGAAGGGATCGGCGCAGCTTCTGGTGGGCGTCGAACATACGGCGCCCAGCATCGGCAGCGGCAAGGTGCCGGTCCTGGCGACGCCAGTCATGATCAATGTGATCGAGGCCGCGGCGCTCGCCGCCGTCGAGCATCTGTTGCCGGCGGGGCACCAGAGCCTCGGCATCCACCTCGACGTCCGCCATTTCGCCGCGACGCCGATCGGCATGCAGGTCACCGCCTCCGCCGAGCTCGTCGCGGTCGAGGGCCGTACGCTGACGTTTCAGGTGGAAGCGCACGACGACAAGGAGCCGATCGGCGGTGGCTCGCACCAGCGCGTCGTCGTCAATGTGGCACGCTTCGACGAGCGCGTGCAGCGCAAGCTCGGGGGCCGCTAGCCCGGCATCCCTCGCCGCGACAATATCCGTATCGTCATGGCCGGCCTTGCCGCTCTTGGCGGGCATCGTTACGCTTGCCGGGAAAACTTAGAACCGACCTTGGTCGAGAATGGGAGAGGAGACCCGCCGTGATCCGCCGAACGAACACCTCCGTCCGCATTGCCGTCCTCGTTTGCGCCCTCGCTCCGCTGTTCATGGCGCGGGAAGTCAACGCACAGGCAGAGCTCACAGTCCCGGCGGGACTGCCCGACTGGGCCTTCAACATCCCCGACAAGATCCAGCCGAGCGCCGTGAAGCCGGAAGGCATCGTGAAGGCGCCCGGCAGCGCCAAGGAGTACGAGGCCGCCAAGATCGCCGGGACCGCGACTCCGCCGGACTGGTTTCCCGATGAACACCCCGCCGCGCCGCGATCGGTAGCCGGCGGCGCGGGGATCAGATTTGCGTGCGGCGCGTGCCATCTGATGTCCGGCCAGGGCCATCCGGAAGCCGCCGACATCGCCGGCATGCCGGCCGAGTACCTGATCCGGCAGATGGCGTACTACAAGGCGGGCACGCGTCAGGACGACGCACGCATGGGTCCGATCGCGAAGGCCACGTCGGACGAGGACATTCGCCAGGCCGCCGAATATTTCGCCGCTTTGAAGCCCGCCGTGTGGGTGAAGGTGATCGAGACCGCCACGCCGCCGAAGACGTTCATCGCCACCGCGGGCCGTCATCGTCAGCTCCACCCCGACGGCGGCACCGAGCCGATTGGACGCCGCATCCTTGAAATCCCCGCCGATCCGTTCCGCACGGAAATCCGCGACCCGCATTCCGGTTTCATCGCCTATGTGCCGCCGGGCAGCATCGCCAGAGGCGAAGCGTTGGTCAAAGGCGGAGAGTCCGGGAAGCCATGCGCGCTCTGTCACGGCGAAGCGCTCAAAGGCCTGGGCGAGGTCCCGCGGCTCGCCGGCCTGCAACCGCTGTATGTCGCGCGGCAGCTCTTCGACATTCGATATGGCTCGAGCGCGGGGCAAGCCGCGGCATTGATGAAGCCCGTCGTCGCCAATCTGTCGGAAGACGACATCATCGCGATTGCCTCATATCTCGGCTCACTGCCGCCGCAGTAAGGATCACGCCGCCGGCGCCAGATACCGCTCCGTTTCGGAGACTGACCCTGACTGCCTCTTCTTGAGCCAGGCGGCTTGGTCACGCTGAATCTCGTTACGGCGCGAATGACCCAACAGTGTCGATCGCGTCGGTGCTACGCTTGAGCGGTTCTGAGCGGGAGCCCTCGTGGCCAACGAATTTCGCACCCTGAGTTCGCATTCGGCCGAGTATTTCGGCGACACGCGCGATTATTGGTGGAACCTCGACTTTCTCGAGCTGATCGGCAAAAGGCTTTCATTCGATCGCGTGCAAGATGTTCTCGATGTTGGAAGTGGGGTCGGCCATTGGGGGCAGCTGCTCGCGCATGTAATTCCGAGCAGCGCTCGCGTGCAAGGCGTGGATCGCGATCCGCTTTGGGTCGAGAAGGCGACAGCACGCGCCGCCGCGCATGGGCTTGCGGACCGCTTCACCTATCAGGTCGCCGTCGCCGAAAAGCTGCCGTTCGCCGATGCGAGCTTCGACCTCGTGACCTGCCAAACCGTTTTGATCCACACGCCCGATCCGGGCGCCGCCGTTGACGAAATGGTCCGTGTCGCGCGCCCAGGCGGGCTCATTCTGGTGGCCGAACCCAACAATGTCGCGCGCGCCCTTTTGCTCGACTCGGTCAGCTTCCACGATCCGGTGGACGAGATTTTAGCCCGCGTGCGCCTCCAGCTCACCTGCGAGCGCGGCAAGGCCGCGCTCGGCGAGGGCAATAATTCAATCGGGGACCTCGTCCCTGGCCTCTTCGCCGAGCGGGACCTGATCAACGTCTGCGTCTATCTCAACGACAAGGCGGACATCCTCCTGCCGCCCTATGACAGCCCCGCGCAACGCGCCGCGCTCGAAGAGCACGCAGACTTCAAGCATCGCGACTTCTGGATCTGGAGCCGCGAGGACACGCGTCGATACTTCCTTGGCGGCGGTGGTCGTGACGATGAGTTCGACGCCCTGTGGTCGGTTGCCGTCGGGGGCAGCGACAAATTCGACAAGGCTATCGCCGAGCGGACATACGCTGCGGCGGGAGCGACTATCGGCTACCTGGTCGCCGGCAGAAAGCGATGACCGCGCGCGGCCTAACTGCGACCCGCGCTGTCCCCGTGCGCGGCATTTGCGCGCTGCCGGAAGCCGCCGTGGAGGGTGCGCGGGAACTTCTGCCCGCGCTATAATGCCGGCAGTCGTCCAGAGCCGATTGCCCCCCAACCCGGAGCAGCACGATGAAGAACCATGCCGCAGGCTTTGCAGCCGTGATCACCATCCTCAATGGCCTCTGCCTGTCGCCGGCTTGTGCCGAGACCATCGGCACGCTGACCAAGGGGCAGTCCAACCCGATCGTGCGCGGCGTGCGCGTGGGCAGCGAGACCATGGCGGCCAAGCTCGGCGATCAGAGCACGCATTTCGTGCCGCGCACCGAGAACAGCGTTCCGGAGCAGATCAGCCTGGTCGAGGATGTGGTGCGCGCCAAGCCGGATGCGCTGGTGTTCAGCCCGTCCGACCCCAAGGCGCTGCTGCCGGCGATGGAGAAATTCAACGCTGCCGGGATCGCGGTGGTCAATGTCATCGACCGCCTGGAGGGCGGCGGCGGCGCCATCGCCTATGTGGGCACCGACGACTACGACCTCGCGGTCACGGCGGCGCGCTATCTGTTCAAGGCCATGGGCGGCAAGGGCAATGTGGTCATGCTCGAAGGCCCGCCCAACCTGGTGACCAGCGTCGCCCGCTCGCGCGGCTTCAACGACGCCCTCAAGGAGGCGCCCGATATCAAGCTCCTCGGCGCCAAGTCGGCCAACTACGCGCGCCCGGTGGCGCAGCAGACCATGCGGGATTTCCTGCGCGCTTTTCCGCAGATCGACGGCGTGCTGGCCGCCAATGACCCGATGGCGATCGGCGCCAATGATGCCTTGAAGGCCGCCGGCAAGAAGGCGCTGGTCATCGGCATCAACGGCAGCACCGAAGTGCTCGACCTCATCAAGTCGGGCGATATCCTGGCGAGCGGCGACTACAATGGCTACATCCAGGGCTGCATCGCGACCGAGATCGCCATACGCCATCTGCACAAGCAGGACGCCCCCAAGGAGGTGATCCTCAAGTCGGTCATGGTCGATAAGAGCAACATCGAGCCCTACGAAACGCCGGTGATCAAGCGCACCTGCCCGACCCTCGACAGCGTCGCCAAGAAATGAGCCGCACGGCGCGCGGACAGGCCTCGGCACCATGAACGAAGCGCGGGCCAATCTGCTCGAATGGACCGTCTCCGAGCTGTCGGCGGCGGTGAAGCGGTCGATCGAGGACGCCTACGGCTTCGTGCGCGTGCGCGGCGAGATTTCGGGCTTCCGCGGCGCTCATGCCTCCGGGCATTGCTATTTCTCGCTCAAGGACGAGAGCGCCAGGATCGAGGCGGTGATCTGGCGGAGCACGTTCGCCCGCATGCGGATCAAGCCCGAGGAAGGGCTCGAGGTCATCGTCACCGGCCGTCTCACCACCTTTCCGGGCAAGTCGACCTACCAGATCGTGGTCGAGACGCTCGAGCCTTCCGGGCTCGGCGCCCTGATGGCGCTGCTCGAGGAGCGCAAGAAGAAGCTCGCGGCCGAAGGCCTGTTCGACGCCGCCCGCAAGCAGTTGCTGCCGTTCCTGCCGCGGGTGGTCGGCGTCGTCACCTCGCCGACCGGCGCCGTCATCCGCGACATTCTGCACCGCCTGGCCGACCGTTTCCCGCGGGCCGTGATGGTGTGGCCGGTGCGGGTGCAGGGCGAAGGCTCGGCCGAGCAGGTGGCGGCCGCCATTCGCGGCTTCAACGCGCTTCCCCCCGGCGGCCCGATCGCACGCCCCGACCTGATCATCGTGGCGCGCGGCGGCGGCTCGCTCGAAGACCTGTGGTCGTTCAACGAAGAGATCGTGGTGCGCGCCGCCGCCGAGAGCCTGATTCCGCTGATCTCGGCGGTCGGCCACGAGACCGACGTGACCTTGATCGATTTCGTGGCCGACAAGCGCGCCCCCACCCCGAGCGCGGCGGCCGAGATGGCGGTGCCGGTGCGCGCCGACCTGATCCTCGCCATCAGGAACCTCGCGGTGCGGGCGGGCGTCGCTTGGCAACGCTGCGAGGACGCGCGGCGCACCGAGCTGCGGGCGGCCATGCGGGCGCTGCCGGACGCCGCGGCGCTGCTGGGGCTGCCGCGCCAGCGGCTCGATCATGCGGCGGGGCGCCTGCCGCGCGCGCTGGTCGCCAATGCGCGCCTGCATCACAACCAGTTCGCCCGCGCCGCCGGGCGGTTCTCGCCGCAAATCCTGCGCGCGCGCCTGCAGGGTTGCGGGGAGCGCATCGCCGCGCTGGCAGAGCGCGCGCGCCGTGCCGAAACGGTCGCGCGCTCGCGTCGGCGCGAGCGGCTCAAGGTCGCGACAATGCGCCTCACGGCAAGCCTCAAGGCCAATGCGCAAGCGCACGGGGCCCGCATCACGGCCGCGCAGCAACGCACCGGAGCGCTAGCGGAGCGCGCCCGGCGCGCGATGCTGACGCTGCTGCGCCAGCAGGGCGCCGTGGTCGAACGCCACAGCCAATTGCTGGCGGCGCTCTCCCATCGCGGCGTGCTGGCGCGCGGCTTTGCCTTGGTGCGCGATCCAGACGGCAGGCCGCTGCGCCTTGCCGCCGCGGTCGGCCCGGGCATGCCGCTCGACATCGAATTCGCCGACGGGCGCGTGGGCGCGCGGGCCGACGGAGCGGCGGCGGG
The DNA here is from genome assembly GCA_036522235.1 of Xanthobacteraceae bacterium. Taxonomy (GTDB): domain Bacteria; phylum Pseudomonadota; class Alphaproteobacteria; order Rhizobiales; family Xanthobacteraceae; genus VAZQ01. Next base: position 11,252 of record DATDGG010000082.1, on the reverse strand, counting down.
GCCGGGCGGCGGGGAGACTGCGCCCAAGGAAACAAAGCCGCGCAGCCGCCAGCGCGCCGAGGGGGGCGCCGACAAGGGTCAAGGCAGCCTGTTTGGTTGAAGAATTATTTGGTTGAACGATTTTGTTGCAGCGATACCGCTCAGACAATCACTTTACCAGCCATTCCGGCACCCGCATCAGCGCGTCGGCGCGCGCGGCCGCATTGGTGCCGATATGCGCCTTGCCGGTTCCGTCCGCCGTATTGGCGAGCCCGGTGAGCTCGCGCAGCGGATAATCGGGACGGTCGAATTCGTGATAGGCGCCCGGATAGACCACCAGCGAAGCGAGCGCGCTGCGCCCGTGTGCGCCCGCGACCATCTGCTCGCAGGCCGCAGCCGCGGTCCAATCATCGGCCTTGCCGATCAGGATCAAGGTGGGGACGCGCGCGCTCCAGGCAAGCTCGCCCAACCGCCGGCAACCGGGATAGAGGGCGACCGCCGAACGAAAATCCGGCGTGCCGTCGTGCGGCAGCGTGCGCGGCCGCACCGCCCAGAGCGATGTCATTCCGCCACTGGCCCAGCCCGCCAGCGAGACCCGATCCTTGATCGCCCAGGGCTGGCCTTGCAGCCAGTGCCGGGCCGCATTGGCGTCGGCCACACGCTCGTGCTCGGAGCGCACCTTGCGCTCGACCACACGGCACTGGGTGCGCAGACCGCGCGAGCCGAAGCTATCGGGAAAGACCACCGCGAGCCCGGCCGCCGCGAGCCGCTCGCCCCAGGCGTCGAAGATTGGGGCGAGCTTGCCGGCGCGGTCCATCAGGCTTTCGCAGCCATGCAGCGCGACCACGCTCGGAAACGGCCCGGCGCCCTCCGGCCGGAACAGGACGCCGTGCAGGGTGATGTCGGCCTGCGGGATATCGACCTGCTCGGCCGCAGCCGCAACGCTTGCCGCCGCCAGCAGGCCGAGGATGAGATTGAGATTGAGAACGAGCCGCATCGAAGGTGATTTCCACCCGCCCCGGCAATAAGCTTAGCATGTCGGGCGAAAGAGAGCCTGAGAAAATTGCGGCCAAAGAGAATTGCGACCATGAAAATTTCGGCGGTTGGAGCGGGCCGCCGGGTGGGTTACATGGTCGGCGCCGAGTGGTTATGTTGGGCCACGGACGATGGATCCGGCGGCAAGCCACCCCGATGAGAGCCGGGGCTCTCGCAACCGGGCGAGCGGAGGCCAGAGGTGCTGAATCGTTTTGATCGTTCCTCCCCGATGGCGGGCGAGGCCGAGGTCAAATATCTCGACGGGGACTTTCGCGTGGTGCGGCCGGGCGCTTTCGTGCGCTGCGCCGTCACCGGCGCGCCGATCCCGCTCGAGGAGCTGAAATATTGGAGCGTCGACCTGCAGGAGGCCTATTCCTCGCCCGAGGCGGTGCTGCAGCGCCATTTTCCCGGACGCGCGGCGCGCGGCTGACGCGGAACTGATCACAGGCTCAGCGCTTGGCCGCGATCTTGCTGCCCAGGAGGCGCAGGAACGCGGGCGCATCCGCGAGCGTGAGCGTCACCGGGAGCGCGCGCGCGCGCTCCGCAAGCGCCGCCACGCGCGCATCGCCCGCCATCCGGACCAGGTCCTTCTCGGTCGTCACCAGCTGCAGGCCCGCGCGATCGGCTTCTTCGCACAGCCCTCCGGCTTCGGCGGCCGTGTAGCGATGGTGGTCGGGAAAGCCGCGCGATCTCGCGACCGCAATCCCGGCAGCCGCGAGGCTCGCGAACAGCTTCTGCGGATCGCCGATGCCCGCAAAGGCCAGCGCAGGCGTGCCCGCAAGCGCCGCCACGGCGGCCGCTTCGGGTTCGAGGCGCGCCTGAAAAACCGGCAGGCCGCGCTGCTCTGCTTGCGCCGCCACGGCAGTCCCGGCGGTCCCCGACCCGACCACGACCAGCGCATCGGCGCGCGCGAGCTGCGCGGCGAGCGGGGCGCGCAGCGGACCTGCCGGAACGACCTTGCGGTTGCCGATGCCGCGGCGCGCATCGACCACCAGGACGGAAAAGTCTTTCTGCAGCGAAGGATTCTGGAAGCCGTCGTCCATCACGATGACGCTGGCGCCCGCCGCCACCGCGGCTGCCGCACCCTTGACGCGGTCGCGCGCCACGAAAGTCGGCGCCACGCGGGCGAGCAGCAACGGCTCGTCGCCCACATCGCCGGCGCGATGCCGCGCCGGATCGACGCGCAGCGGGCCCGCAAGGGCGCCCCCATAGCCGCGGCTCAACAGGACAGGCGTGTGGCCTGCGGATTTGAGTGCCTGCGCCAAGGTCAAAGCGAGCGGCGTCTTGCCGGCGCCGCCCACCGTAAGATTGCCGATGCAGACGACCGGCACCGCGGCGCGGGCGCCCGCTTGCGCCAGGCGCCGCCCCGCCTCCGCCCCATAGAGCGCGGCGAGCGGCGCCAGCAGGCCGGCCGCCAGGGACGCCTCGCGCCACCAGAATGCCGGCTCACGCATGGCTCTGCGAGCGGCCCATCCGGATATCGACCAGATACGGGTCGAGCGCCGCCAAGGTGCGCTCGAGCGCGCCGCCCAGCGTCTTGACGGTCTCGCGCCCGGCCGCCACCAGGGCGGCGCGCTGGTTGGCGTCCTTGAGCAGGGCGCCGAGCCGCACCGCGAGCTTGCCCACATCGGCCACCACATCGGCGCCATGCGCGGCGTCGAGCGCGGCATAGATTTCGCTGAAGTTCCAGACGTGCGGCCCGTGCAGGATGGCGGCGCCGAGCTTGATCGGCTCGATCGGGTTCTGCCCGCCATGGCTCGCCAGCGAGCCGCCGACGAACACGATCGGGGCCAACCGGTAGACGAGGCCGAGTTCGCCCATCGTATCGACCACATAGATGTCGTCGGTCGGACCGGGCTGCGCGCCGCGCGAGCGCAACGCGGTCGACAGCCCGGCCGCATTCGCGATCTCGACAATGCCCGGGCCGCGATCCGGATGGCGGGGCGCGATGATGGTGAGCAGCCGCGGAAACGTGTTGCGCAGCCGCCGGTGCGCCTCGATCAACGCGGTCTCCTCGCCCGCATGGGTAGAAGCCGCCGCGATGGTCGGGCGATCGCCGACCGCCGCGCGCAGCGCCGCCAGCGCCGCGGCGTCGGCGGGCGGTTCCGGCACATCGAGCTTGAGGTTGCCGGTGGTGGTGATGCGCGGCGCGCCGAGGTCGCGGTAGCGCGCCGCATGGCCGGCCGATTGCGCGAGGCAGAGATCGAAGCGGCGCAGCAGCGCGCCGATGGTCGAGGGGACGATCCGCCAGCGATTGAACGAGCGCTCCGACACGCGGCCATTGACCAGTATGAGCGGGACGTTCCGCGCCTTGGCGGTGATGATCAGGTTCGGCCACAGGTCGGATTCGACGAACAGCGCGAGGTCCGGCTGCCAATGATCGAAGAAGCGTTGGACGAAGCGCGGCGCATCGACGGGCACGAACTGATGGATGACGGCCGCGGGCAGCCGCTGCTCGGCCACCAGCGCGGAGCTGACCGTCCCGGAGGTGCAGAGAACCGCGAATTCCTTGCTGCGAATGCGCTCGACCAGCGGGATCACGGCGAGCAATTCGCCGACGCTTGCCCCGTGCACCCACACCAGGGGGCCGCTCGGGCGGGCGATGCGGCTCTCGCCATAGCGTTCCTCGATCCGTGCCGGATGCTCCTTGCCGAGCTTGAGCCGATGCGACAGCAAGGTCGGGGCGAGCGGCGTCGCCGCCCGCGACAGCAGCTGATAGAGGCGCAGCAATGGCGTGAGCGGCTCAGCCATGAGCGCCGCCTCCGCGCCTGGCTTGGGCGAGCTCGCGCGCCCGCGCGTTCGCGAGATTGAGCTCGGCCTCGACGGCCTGCCGCGCGGCCTCGAGCGCGTGCTCATCCGCGTTGGCGGCAACCCGCATCGGGCCGCGCGCCGTGATCCCGCCCCGGCCGAACGGCAGATTGATCTCGGTGTGGTCCCAGTTGTCGAGCATGATGTGATTGCGGGTGGCGATCGCGGCCACATAAATCGGCCGGCCGGAAACCGCCGCCAACCGAACGATACCAGGGCCGGCGCGCCGGGCGACCTTGGGGACATCGGCCGTCAAGGCCACCGAGCAGCCCTGCGTGAGCGCGCCAGCCATCCCGTAGAATGCGCCGACGCCGTCCTTGTGGGCAGACCCGCCACCGTGACTGCCGGAGCCGCGGATGGTGCCGACGCCGAGACGCTCGGCCGCGATGGCGTTGATCTCGCCGTCGCGATGACGCGAGATGAGGACCTTGACGGGAAGCTCACCGCGGAGGAACGGAAACAGGAAGTGCTGCCCGTGCCACATGCCGACGATGATCGGAAAGTCACTCTTGGCGCGGTTCACGCTTCCTTCCGGCTCCTCCGTGAAGGAGGTCGTCGTCCACACCAGACGAAGATATTCGGCTGCCATGACCCCGATGGCCCTCTGGAATGGACGCGAGCCGACTAGGCGCTTGACCAAAGACATCGGGACCGGCTCGCCTCTCGCCTAACGTCAACGTGCCGGCTTCCGTTCCGTATCCGGATCGAGCAAGCGATGCATGTGAACGATGAAATAGCGCATTTGCGCGTTGTCGACGGTCTGCTGCGCCTTGGCCCTCCATGCCGCATAAGCGGTGGCATAGTTTGGATAAACGCCGACGATATCGAGCTTCTCGAGATCCTTGAATTCGTTGCGGTCGAGATCGGTGAGCTCGCCACCGAAAACGAGATGGAGCAGTTGCTGCCCGCCGGAATGCTGGTCCGACATGTTGCCTCTCGGTCAAGAATTGGCCCGGCGGCGGGAAGTCTATCCGAATTCCCATTCTCGCGTGAGCGCAATGAGCGCAACATGGCGAGCGGCGCCGGCGGCGACCAGCGCACCGTGAACCAGATCCGGCTGATTGTATGTCAAGCCTCGCCCCACCAGGTTCGTCATCGCCCCGCCGGCTTCGTGCACCAAAAGGTCGGCGCCCGCAAGGTCCCAGTCATGGCTGCTACCCCCGGCGAACGCCACGTCGAGCGCACCCTCCGCCACGCGCAAGAGGCGCAGCGCCAGCGAGCCGATGCGCGGCGTGACCGTGATTCGCGATTCGACCGCGGCCAGTGCCTCAACCAGACGTTTCGGGCCGGCGACCCGGACATTGGCGAGCCCTGCGCCGGCGCTCGCCGCGATCGGCGCGCCGTTGCGGGTGGCGCCGCCGCCGGCGGTGGCGACGAACAGCTCATCGCTCACCGGCGCGAACACCGCCGCCAGGACCGGCCGACCGTCGGCGACGAGCGCGGCCGAGATCGCCCAATCGGGCTGGCCCGCCAGATAGGCGCGCGTGCCGTCGATCGGATCGACGATCCACAGACGGCGCGCCTGCGCGCTCGAGCGGTCCTGCGCGGTCTCCTCCGACAGCCAGCCGCAGCCGGAGGCGGGGCCGGCCAGCCGTTCGCGCAGGAAATTGTCGACCGCGATGTCGGCTTCGCTGACCGGCGAGGACTGCGCCTTGAGCCAGGTCTTCACCGGCGCCTGGAAGGTCTTGAGCGCGATCGCGCCGGCCTCGCGCAGCGTGGCGGCGAGCAGTTGGCGGTCGCCGGCGGGGTCGCGGCCCGAATCACTGCCCCGCAACGGTCATGCCCTCCACGCGCAAGGTCGGGGCATTGGTGCCGTAGCGGAACTCGAGGTCGTTGGCGGGGGTCAGGGCGCGGAACATGTCGATCAGATTGCCCGCGATGGTGACCTCGCTCACCGGAAAGGTGCGCTTGCCGTTCTCGATCCAGAAGCCGGTGGCGCCGCGGCTATAGTCGCCGGTCACCTGATTGACCCCGAAGCCGATCAGCTCGGTGACATAGAAGCCCTCGCTGATATCGGCGATCAGCTCGTCGGGCGAGAGGTGGCCGGCTTCCAGGTGCAGGTTGCTCGGTCCGGGCGCCGGCGCCGAGGAGACGCCGCGTTGCGCATGACCGGTGGTCGCCAGATCGAGCTCGCGCGCGGTCGCGCAATCGAGCAGCCAGGTCTTGAGCACGCCGTCCTCCACGATGGCGAGGCGGCGGCCGGCGACGCCCTCGCCGTCGAACGGCCGCGAGCGCAAACCGCGCCGCCGCAACGGATCGTCGACGATACGGATGCCGGGCGCGAACAGCCACTCGCCGAGCTTGTCCTTGAGGAAGCTCGTCTTGCGCGCGATCGCGGCGCCATTGATGGCACCGGCCAGATGGCCGACGAGCCCGCCCGCGATCCGCTTGTCGTACACCACCGGCACCCGCTTGGTCGCGACCTTGCGCGGATTGCTGCGCGCGACCGCGCGCTCGCCGGCGTTGCGTCCGATCGCCTCGGCGGCGTCGAGATCGGAGGCGTGCAGCGCCGAGGAAAAATCATAGTCGCGCTCCATCGCGGTGCCGCTTCCGGCGATCGCCGACATCGCGAGGCCCTGGCGCGAAGAGAGGTAAGCGCCGCGAAAGCCGCCGCTGGTCGCCAGCACCATCCCGCCGATGCCGGCGGAGGCGGACGCGCCTTCCGACTTGGTGACGCCTTCGACCGCGAGACCGGCCGCCTCGGCGCGCTTGGCGCGCTCTTCGAGCGCGGCGACCGCCGGCAGGTCCGGATCGAGCAGATCGAGATCGGGAATGTCGCGCGCGAGCAGCGCCGCCTCGGCGAGGCCGGCGAAGCGATCCTCCGGCGCGACCCGCGCCATGGCGACGGCGCGCTGCGCCAGCTGGTCGACGTCCTCCTTGACGTCGTTGGTGGATACCACCGCCTGCCGCCGCCCGAGCAGGACCCGCAGTCCGACATCGTCACCTTCGGCACGCTCGGAGGATTCGACTTCCCCGTTGCGCACCTCGACCGACAGCGACATGGAACGCACCGCGACCGCATCGGCAGAATCGGCGCCGGCGCGGGCGGCCGCCGCCACCAGGCGCTCGGCGAGGTCGGTCAGCGCGGATTGATCGAGCAAAGATGTCATGTGCGATTTCCTACAATTGGGGCCGGGCCATTAGGGAACGATTGAGGAAGCTCGGCAAGCTCCCGTCAAGCATGACTTTCATCACCGCCGCCGCTACCGCGGATTAACCAGGAACCTTAAGCCCATTCCGACGCCTTTGCGGCATCTATGCGCCAACGACCGGAGATCAACTCCGGGGCAACGACCGGTTTAAAAAACCGGCGGGGAGCACGGTCTTGAGGCGTCAAACAGCAAGCCGCAGGGTCATGCCTGCGGGGTCGAGCCGTGACGAGCGGCTCGACCCATTCTCCCTCCCGCTGCGGTTCTGGGTCGGCGACGCCGCGGCCGACGAACGCATTCGCTCGGTCGAGCTCACGCGCGAGCGCGTGGTGCTGCGCCGGTCGGTGCGCGGTATGTTGATGGCACTGAACCTGCCGGTCAAATCATATCTCGGGGTAGCGCTGCGCATCGAGCCCGCAGCCGGCGCGGCGGAAGGCACGGTCGCGCTCGTGCTCGAGCATCGCGATTCCGCGCTGTCATTGCCGCTCTATCGCTCGGACGACAGCAGCGACGTGGTCGCCGAATGGCAAGCCTGGGCGCGCGTGCTCAAGCTTCCGCTCCTGGTGGCCGAGGCCGACGGGTGCCTGCGCGAGCCGTTCGCGCGCATCGGCGCGCTGCGGATCGGTGTGCCGCTGCCGCGGCGGCGGGCCCGCGCGGCCGTCAAGCGGCGGCGGCCGTCGATCTTCCTGCGCCGCAAGGCCGGCCACCCGATCGAGGGGGCAGCGGTGCATCGCGGCGAGCGCGAAATCATCGCACGAAATTGAGGCTTGCCAGCACGGCATCGAGCACGAGCGCGGCGAACAGGATCAGGCCGGCGTCGCGGTTCGACTTGAACAGCGCGAGGCAGAGCGCGGGGTCATCGATATCGAGGCGCAAAATCTGCCAAGCCAGATGCGCCGCAAACGCGAGCAGCCCGAGCACGAAGACGAGGCCGGCGCCGGCGCTCCATCCGGCCCAGCCGATGAGCGCCACCGCGAGCGCGAAGACGATCGCCAGCATCGGCCTGGTGCGCGCGCCGAACAGCAGCGCGGTCGATTTGATGCCGATCAGCGCGTCGTCCTCGCGGTCCTGATGCGCATAGATCGTATCGTAGCCGATCACCCACGCGATCGCGCCGGCATAGAGCAGCAAGGCGGGCGGATCGAGCTCCCCGAACGTCGCCGGCCATCCCATCAGGGCGCCCCAGGAGAACGCGAGACCGAGCACGATCTGCGGCCAATAGGTCACCCGCTTCATGAACGGATAGATCGCGACCACGCCGAGCGAGGCGAGCCCGACCCAGACCGTAAAGCCATTGAACTGCAGCAGGACTAAAAGCCCGAGCAAGGCCTGCAGCAGCAGGAACGCGGCGGCGGCGCGCACGCCGACCTGGCCCGAGGGTATCGGCCGCGAGCGCGTGCGCTCGACCCGCGCGTCGAGATCGCGGTCCACGATGTCGTTCCAGGTGCAGCCCGCCCCCCGCATGGCAAAGGCGCCGACGAAGAACAGCACCACGTGCCACAGGTTGATCGGCGCCGCGGCGCGCACCGCGGCGAGCCCGAGCGACCACCAGCACGGCAGCAGCAACAGCCAGGACCCGATCGGCCGATCGAAACGGCCAAGCCGCAAATACGGGCGCGCCCATGCGGGCGCGCTCTTGTCGACCCAGTTACCGGTTGAATCGGCGACGCGTCCGGCCGCCTCGCTCATCGCACCAGGGCGTTGGTGCCATCGAGCGTGTCATAGGTGCCGCGCCCGCGCTTGGAATTGTCGACATCCGGCAAGGTCGGCGCCGAATTGAGCGCATCGCTCAGGCTCGGACCGGTCGGCCGCGGATGTTCCGCCATCTCGCAGACCTGCTTGCCTATCTGGGAAACCTTGCCGTGCTCGTCCTGCGCCGCCTTGATGGCGTCAGGGGGAACGCCGCAGGTTGCCTGGCCGTCCGTCATTCCCCTGATGAACTTGGAGTGGCTCGCGAGGTAAGCCTTGAACAGCTTGCACGTCTCCACCGGATCGGGCGGCTTGTGCTGGGCGGCAGCCTTGTCGGTGAAGGCATGGATGGCGGCCCCGTTCTTCTGGGTCTCGTCGCGCAGCGACATGAGCTGCTGGCAGGCGGGCGGCGGGCCGGCGGGCGGACCGCCGAATCCGGGCGATCCCATTCCGGGACTGCCCATTCCGGGCATGCCGGGCATGCCGCCAAACTGCGCGTTCGCCGCATGGACAAATGCCGTGGCCGCCACCGCCGCGAGAGAAAGGACTCGGCAGAATGTCATCGCAATTCCCTCCAGCCCCCCTACGCTTTGAGTCGCCACCACCCGGAATCTTACCCGACTACATTAACAGCATTTTAATTTCGGCGGGAACACGGCAAACAAGGCCGATTTCCCGGTTTCTGGACCCCTCCGGACCGGGCCCGGAAAGGCAACCCATGGCTGACGCCCCAATGCCGCGCCATGATTTCCGTACGCCCAGGCTCTATGTGGACCACCCCCTGGCGGCTGGCGTCAAGCTCGCCCTTGACAGTTCCCAGACGAACTATCTGCGCAATGTGCTGCGGCTGCGCCCAGGCGACCAGGTGCTGGTGTTCAACACCCATGACGGCGAATGGCGGGCGGCGTTGGCCGATGGCGGCAAGCGCGCGCTCTCGCTCACGGTCGAGGCGCAAAGCCGGGCCCAGACGCAGCCGCTCGATCTGCACTACTGGTTTGCCCCGCTCAAGCATGCGCGCCTCGACTATATGGTGCAGAAGGCGGTCGAGATGGGGGTCGCGCGGCTGCAGCCGGTGCTGACCCAGCACGGTCAGGTCGCGCGCCTCAATCTCGAACGAATGCGCGCCAATGCGATCGAGGCCGCAGAGCAATGCGGCATTCTCACGCTCCCCGAAATCGTGCCGCCGCTCGCGCTCGCGCGCGTGATCGCCGCGCACGATCCCGCGCGCCTGGTGGTGTTCTGCGACGAGGATGCAGAGGTTGCCGACCCGCTCGCGGCGCTCGCGCGGGCACGCCCCGATCCGGGCGCCGCCGCGCCGCCGCTCGCCGTCCTGATCGGCCCGGAAGGCGGCTTTGCGGCGGCCGAACGCGTGGCCCTCATCGGCCTCCCCCAGGTGGTGAGGCTCGCGCTCGGTCCGCGCATATTGCGGGCCGATACCGCGGCGGTCGCGGCGCTCGCTCTGGTCCAGAGCGTGCTGGGCGACTGGCGCTGTGCGGGCGGGCCCCCGTAGGGTGACGGAGGGTGAAAAGGCCGTTAATCGCGCCCGCGCTTTGCGATCGAATTGGTAACGGGACCGTGCTAAAGCGCCGCGGCCGACCACCCCTCTCATTCAAGCCCATGACCGCCGCGACCCTCCCAGGACCTGCCACGCCCGATGCGAAGGCGCAGGCGCTCATCGCAAGCTTCGAGCGCGCCGGCTATGCGCGCGTCGCGCCCGCGATCCTGCAGCCGGCAGAACCGTTCCTCGACCTTTCGGGCGAGGACATCCGCAAGCGCATGTTTCTCACGACCGATCCGCAGGGACGCGAGTTTTGCCTGCGTCCCGATCTCACCATCCCGGTCTCGCGCGACTATCTGGCCTCGCCGCAGGCCGGCAAGCCCGCCGGATTTTGCTACCTCGGGCCGGTGTTCCGCCACCGCGAGAACGGACCGGGCGAGTTCCTGCAGGCCGGCATCGAATCCTTCGGACGCGCCGATGCGGCGGCGGCGGATGCCGAGATGCTGGCGCTGGGTCTCGAGGCGACCGGCCATTATGGCCTGCCGGCGCCGGAGATTCGCATGGGTGACGTCGCCCTGTTCGCGGCGCTGGTCGCGGCGCTCGATCTGGCGCCGGCCTGGAAGCGGCGCCTGGTAAAGGACTTCAACCACAAATCCTCGCTGGCGCACGATCTCGACCGCCTGACCATCTCAACCGCGCATACCCGCCCCGAATACCAGGGCATGCTGGCGGCGCTCGCCGGCTCGGACCGGGCGGCCGCACATGCGCTGGTCACCGACCTGCTCTCGATCGCGGGCATCAGCGCGGTCGGCGGGCGCTCGGTGGGCGAGATCGCCGACCGCTTTCTCGAGCAGGCCGCTCAGAGCGTGCCGGCCTCGCTGCCGCGGGAGACGCGGGCGCTGATCGAGCGGTTTCTCGCCGTCGCGGGCGAGCCCGACGAGGCGGCGGCCGAGCTGCGGGCGCTCGCGCAGGACGCCGGCATCGCGCTCGACGGCGCGCTCGATCTGCTCGAAAGCCGCACCGGCTTTCTGGCCGCGCGCGGCATCGACGTCGCCCGCATCCGCTTTTCCACCGCCTTCGGCCGCGGCCTCGAC
>DATDGG010000081.1:0-23528 GCA_036522235.1 Xanthobacteraceae bacterium | reverse complement strand
GGCAATCCGATCGTTCTGGCGCTCGCCGCCGACCATGTGGTCGCCGACACGGCGTCGTTTCTGGCATCTTGCCGCAGCGCGCGCGCGGCCGCCGAGCAAGGTCATATCGTGACCTTCGGGATCAAGCCCGACCGTGCTGCGGTCGAATACGGCTATATCTGTCCGGGCCTCTCGCTGGGCGATGGCGTCCATGCGGTCAAGAGCTTCTTCGAGAAGCCGGATGAGCCGACGGCCGCCCGCTATATCAAGGAGGGGCACCTTTGGAACTCCGGCAACTTCATGTTCGCTGCCGACACGATGCTCGACGACTACCGTGCCTTCGAGCCGGCGAGTGCCGACGCCGTTGCGGCGGCGGTGGCGCAGGCGGGCGCGGATCTGGGTTTCGTCACGCTGGCGCCGGCGCCGTTCGCGCAAGCGCGCGCCATTTCCATCGATTTCGCCGTCATGGAGCGAACGACGCGCGCCGCCGTCGTTCCGGCCTCGTTCGGATGGTCCGACGTCGGATCATGGCAGACCGTGTGGGAGCTCGCGCAGAGGGACGCGTCGGGCAACGCCGCCAAGGGCGAAGCGCTCTTCCTTGCGACGCGCAATTCGTATGTGGCATCCGACAAAGCTATGGTCGCGCTGCTCGGCACCGAAAATCTGGTCGTGATCGCGACCGAGGACGCCGTCCTGGTCGCCCGGCGCGACAATCTGGGCGAGATGAAGCAACTGGTGGAGAGGGTCAAGGCCGCTTCACCGCAGCTTACGGAAGATCACCTCAAGGTGCACCGGCCGTGGGGCTCCTATCAGAGCCTCGACCAGGGCGACCGCTATCAGGTCAAGCGCATTGTCGTGAAACCTTCAGGCCGCCTCTCGCTGCAGCTGCACCATCATCGCGCCGAGCATTGGATCGTGGTCCGCGGCACCGCCCGTGTCGTGGTCGGGCAGGAGACCAAGGTCATTCACGAGAACGAATCGATCTATATCCCGATCGGCTCGCAGCATCGCCTCGAGAACCCGGGCAAGATCGACCTCGAATTGATCGAGGTCCAGACCGGCAGCTATCTGGGCGAGGATGATATCGTGCGGATCGAGGATGACTACCGCCGAAAGTGACGGATTGTGAGGGGTACCGCGGCCGCGCTCTTGCATTCCCATTTGGGCGTTGCCAAAAGATCAGTGGCGACCAGCCACAATTCGAATTTCGCTGAGGATATCCGCATGCCCAAACTCTCCGAGCTCAAGGTGAAGCTGTTCACCGATGGCGCCGACAAGGCCCAAATCCTCGAAATGGCGGCCAAGCCCTGGATCAGGGGCTTCACCACCAACCCTTCGCTGCTCAAGAAGGCGGGTGTCAGCGACTATGTGGCCTATGGACGCGATCTTGTCGCCGCGGTGCCGGACCGGCACATCTCGTTCGAGGTCTTTTCCGACGATATCCCGGAGATGGTCGCCCAGGCGCGAGTCATCACCGCGTGGGGGACCAACGTCTACACCAAGCTGCCGGTGACCACGACCCGCGGCGAGCCGCTATACGCGGCCGTGCGCGCACTCGCGCGCGAGGGCGTGAAGGTCAATATGACGGCCATCTTCGCGCCCGAGCAGGTCGCGCTGGCGGTCGATGCGCTGGCCGGCGGCGCTCCGGCTTGCGTTTCCGTGTTCGCGGGGAGGCTCGGTGACCTCGGCATCGACTACCGGCCCGTGGTGCAGGACGCCGTGTCGCGGGCGCGGCAAACCCCGAATGTGGAAATCATCTGGGCTTCGACCCGCGAGGTCTTCAATGTGGTCGAGGCCGACGGCATGGGCTGCCATATCATCACGGCGCCCGCCGACGTGCTCAAGAAGCTGCCGGCGCTGGGGACGGCTTCGGCGGCCGAGCTTTCGCTCGGTGCCGTCAAGGCGTTTCGCGAGGACGCGCTTGCAGCCGGCCTCACGCTCGCCGTTCCGGACGCGGTCCGGGCTGCCGAGTAGCGGGGTTGCGCAAGGCGGCAAGCATGCACACGAGTGCGAGCTTGTGAGCAGCGGGGAAAATCCCAGGCGTGCTTTGTTTGATTCATGGACTTGCGTGCGTCGGCCAGCGCTTTAAGAAAGTCATCCCATCATGCGCGTCACGATGATCGGCACCGGCTATGTCGGACTTGTGTCCGGGGCCTGCTTCGCGGATTTCGGCAACCAGGTCGTCTGCGTCGACAAGGATGCCGCCAAGATCGATCAGCTCGCGCAGGGCAAGTGCCCGATTTTCGAGCCATTCCTCGACGCGCTCATTGCCCGTAACACCGAGGCCGGCCGCCTGTCGTTTGCCACCGAATCCGGGCCCGCGGTCGCGTCCGCCGATGCCGTATTCATTGCGGTCGGCACGCCGTCGCGGCGCGGCGACGGCTTTGCGGATCTGAGCTTCGTCTACGACGCGGCGCGCGAGATCGCCGCCGAGCTCGACGGCTTCACCGTGATCGCGACCAAGTCGACGGTTCCGGTCGGTACCGGCGACGAGGTTGACGCCATCGTGCGCCAGCTGCGGCCGAATGCGGAATTCGCGGTCGTATCCAATCCCGAATTCCTGCGTGAAGGCGCAGCGATCGAGGACTTCAAGCGGCCGGACCGCGTGGTGGTCGGCACCGAGGACGAGCGCGCGCGCCGCCTCATGGCCGAGCTCTACCGGCCGCTCTATATCAACGAAACCCCGATGGTGTTCACCAGCCGGCGGACCGCGGAGCTGATCAAATACGCGGCGAACGCTTTCCTCGCCACCAAGATCACCTTCATCAACGAGATGGCGGAGCTGTGCGAGAAGGTCGGCGCCAACGTGCAGGAGGTCGCCCGCGGCATGGGGCTCGACGGGCGCATCGGGTCGAAGTTCCTGCACGCCGGCCCGGGTTACGGCGGCTCCTGCTTTCCCAAGGACACCTCCGCGCTCGTCGCCATCGGGCAGCGCTACGGCGCGCCGGTGCGGATCGTGGAGACGGTCATCAGCGTCAACGGCGCGCGCAAATCCGCGATGGTGCAGAAGATCGTGGCGGCCTGCGGCGGCAGCGTCCGCGGCAAGCGGCTCGCCGTTCTAGGCCTCGCGTTCAAGCCCAATACCGACGACATGCGGGAGGCGCCGAGCCTGTCCATTCTCCCGGTGCTGGCATCCGAGGGCGCCGACGTGCGCGCCTACGATCCCGCCGCCATGAGCGAAGCGCACCATCTGCTGCCGGAGGTGACGACCGAGGCCGATCCCTATGCCTGCATCGAAGGCGCCGACGCCATGGTGATACTCACCGAGTGGGACCAGTTTCGCGCGCTCGATCTCGATCGGGTGAGGACGATGCTGCGCAAGCCGGTCGTGGTCGACCTGCGCAACGTCTACAAGCCGGCTGACATGGCGGCGCGCGGATTCACCTATGTCAGCATCGGACGGCCCGCGTGAGGGCCTCGATGGTGATCCCCGATGACGGGTATTGCGGCCGAGCCCGTCCCCGTGGGCGTGCATTCCGTGCCGATGGAGTTGCCGCCGACATCTGAGTGCCGTAAAGGCTAACGCGCGTCGGCACTCTCATGGCCTCGCACGTGTGGCCGGCCCGAAGGACACGAATCCGACAAAATCTGTCGCAGGCCAAAGCAACCGCAAGGGCGCTTGCCTCGCGCGCAGCAAGAGGACAGCTGTGACGATTGTAAGTTTGGTTCGCTCCGCGCTGGCGCGAAAAAGCCCGCTCTTCTTCCTGAACAATCTGCTGCTCGGGCCGATCGCCATTTGGCTCGCGATCGAGATCGTGCTGGCAGACGGCTTCCACCGATCGCCACAGTTTCCCGCGCGCGTGATCGCGTTAGGCTGTGTCGCGATCTTCGGTTACCTGTCGCTCGTGCTCGGCCGCCGCGGCAATGCGCGGCTTCTCCCCTGCTTCATAGCAACCGGCCTGATCGCCGAAGTCTTGGTTCGTGCCCTCGGCCCGTTCGGAGCTTCCGGAGATTTGGCTTGGCGCGAGCCAAGGCCTTACGTGATGTTCGTAGGTCCCGAGAACGGGCGAACGTTGATGCCGTCGCAGGTGGGTGCTACCGACGCCGAACGCGTGACCCGGTTCAATACGGAAGGTTTCCGTATCGAAACGGAAATTGGCGACCCGAAACCGATCAATGAATTGCGGATATTTGTTGTAGGTGGCTCAACGGTCTTGGCCGGCGCGCCTCTCGCAAACACCATTCCCGGTGTGATCGAATCTCGTCTGCACGAGAATGGGTTACCGCAGGCACGAGTCTACAATTTCGGCGTTGTGTCCTTCGTGTCGGGCCAGGAGCTCGCGCTCCTGGTCCATCACCTGATCGATCTCGAGCCCGATCTCGTGATTGCCTACGATGGTGGCAACGATCTCATCTCGCCTTGGAACTACGATCCGCGACCGGGGTACCCATTCAATTTTTTTGCATGGGAAGAAGCGATCAAGGAACTGTCGGCCAATTTGCGTCCCTCTTCGAAAACTGTCGGCGGGCTCGCCGTTGACAGTGCAGTATTGCAGGCGATCATCGGCACAACCGACTGGACGATTCGTGGCGGCCTTGACGATGAGCGACAGAGGCTGAACCGAGGCGGCGAGGCGTGGAAACGCGCGGTACTCGATGCCTATGCGCGAAACATTGCGGCGATGTGCAAAGTGGCACGCGGGAGCGATGCGCTGTTCGCCGCGTTCTTTCAGCCGCTTCTGGTCTACTCGAACTCACTCGATCGGTTGCAGCTCCAAGTAGCCGGCGATGCGGAAAAGGTTCGCGGCTTGCGCGAGCAGCGCGCGTTGGTTCCCTCGGTGGTCGGCGCACGCATGCAGGCGGACGGTGCCGGCGCCCGATGTCGCTTCACAGACCTGTCCGGCTTGCTCGAAGGCGAACCGGCCGCCTTTTGGGACGAGATCCACATCGACAACGCGCACAATCAGCTCATCGGCCGCCGTATTGCCGACGAGCTGCTCGAATGGGGCGCGCTGCGATCAGGACGCGGCGACCCGCCGCTACCCCGATGACCGACTCCGCAGCCGAGCCCATCCTTGTCACCGGGGCGGCCGGCTTCATCGGTTTTGCCTTCGCGCAGCATCTGCTCGCGGCCGGCCGCACCGTGATCGGTGTCGACAGCGTCAACGACTACTATGACCCGGCCCTGAAAGAGGCGCGGCTCGCCAAGCTCGGCGCGTATCCGGGCTTCACCTTTCATCGCCTCGACCTTGCCGATCGGGCGGCGACCGAAAAGCTGTTCGCCAGCCGCCGGTTTCCGCGCGTGGTGCATCTCGCCGCGCAGGCCGGCGTGCGCTATTCCCTGCAAAACCCCCACGCCTATCTCGACGCCAACCTGGCGGGCTTCCTCAACGTTCTGGAGGGCTGCCGCGCGAGCGGCACGCAACATCTGATCTATGCCTCGTCGAGCTCGGTCTACGGCGCCAATACGCGGCTGCCGTTCTCGGTGCACGACAATGTCGATCATCCGATCAGCCTTTACGCCGCCACCAAGAAGGCGAATGAATTGATGGCGCATGCCTACAGCAAGCTCTACGGGCTTCCGGCGACCGGGCTTCGCTTCTTCACGGTCTACGGTCCTTGGTACCGCCCAGACATGGCGCTGTTCCTGTTCACCAAAGCGATCCTGGCGGGCCGTCCGATCCGGCTCTTCAATCATGGCCGGATGCGGCGGGATTTCACCTATGTCGACGACGTCGTCGTGGCCATGGAGCGGCTGCTCGATCGCCCGCCCGCCGGCGATCCGAACTGGTCGGGCGATGCTCCCGATCCATCGGCCAGCGCGGCGCCGTGGCGGATCTACAATATAGGCAACAATCGATCGGTCGAGATTACCGAGGTGGTCGATCTCCTCGAACGCGCGCTGGGCCGAAAGGCGGTCAAGGAGCTGGTCGAGATGCAGCCCGGCGACGTCCCGGAAACGTGCGCGGATATCGACGACCTCATGCGCGACGTCGGCTTCAAGCCCGCGACGCCGATCGAGGAGGGCATCGCCCGCTTCGTCGCCTGGTACCGCGAATTCCATGGGACGACCTGAGCGCGGGAGCGGTCAAAATCATCCCGCGGTCGCACGATCCACGTGCAGGTTGGCCTGGACGAGTTGCAATCCGCGCGACTATTCTGCGCCGGCTTTGTCGTCCCGCTTTTTTTTGAAACAATTCTGTCATGATTGATGCCGCAAGCGAGCCGGTCGAGCTTTCGATCCTGATGCCGTGCTTGAACGAGGCGGAAACTCTGGCCGTCTGCATCCGCAAAGCCCGCCGTTTTCTCGAAGCTTCCGGCGTGACCGGCGAGGTCTTGATCGCCGACAATGGCAGCACCGACAACTCCCGTGCCATCGCCGAAGCCGAAGGTGCCCGGGTTGTTCAAGTCGAGCGACGGGGCTATGGGGCGGCTCTTCTGGCCGGGATCGCTGCGGCGCGCGGACGCTTTGTCATCATGGGGGATGCGGACGATTCTTACGATTTCCTCGGCCTCATGCCGTTCCTGGAAAAGCTTCGCGGCGGGACCGATCTGGTCATGGGCAATCGCTTTCGCGGCGGTATCGCGCCGGGGGCGATGCCGTTCTTGCACCGGTTCCTTGGCAATCCGGTGATCAGTTTTCTCGGCAGGCTATTTTTCGCGATCAAGATCGGGGATTTCAATTGTGGTCTGCGCGGCTGCGCCCGCGACCGCATCCTCGCGCTCAAGCTCCAGGCAACGGGCATGGAGTTTGCGAGCGAAATGGTGGTCCGCTCGGCGCTTGCCGGCTACGACATCGCGGAAGTGCCCACGACCTTGAGGAAGGACGGGCGCTCGCGGCCCCCGCACCTTCGCACCTGGTCCGATGGCTGGAGACATTTGCGCTTCCTGCTCATGTTCAGCCCGACATGGTTGTTCCTGTATCCCGGCCTGGTCCTGGTTGTCTTCGGCATCGTCGGCAGCCTGTTCTTGTTGCCGGGAACGGTCTATATCGGCTCCGTCGGTATCGATATCCACACCTTCATCGTCGCGTGCATTGCCATCCTGCTGGGCCTTCAATGCATCACATTTTCCATCATTGCCAGGCGCTACGGGATGGCGACCGGTTTCATCCCGGCTTCCCCGCATCTTGCTTCGCTCCTCGAAACCTGGACGCTGGAACGCGTGCTGATCATCGCCTGCGGGCTGGTGCTGCTCGGCCTTGTCGGTCTGCTGTGGTGCGTCAGCGTGTGGGCGGCCTCGGGCTTTGGGCCGTTGCAATATGCCGCATTGTTGCGCGTTCTCGTGCTGTCGCTGACCGCGATTGCCGCGGCGATGCAGCTTGCGTTCGCGGCGTTCCTCGCCGGGATCATGGACATACCGACCCGGCGCTAGCGCATGTCCCGGAAAAAGCCTGCCCCCGCGAAGGCGGGGGACATGCGCCGGCGCAAAAAAGCGGAGCACATCCCGATCCATTCGATCGGGATGTGCTCTCGCGCGTGCTCGACGGGTGAGGGCGTGTCCGTGAAGACCAGCCCCAACGCCCAGTTCAATACCGCCGCGCCCGACTCTTTGGCGATGCGCGTATCGACGATGGTGCGGCGTGACATGTTTCACATGTTCATGTCCGAGCTGCAGCCGACGGCGAATGATCTTGTGCTCGATGCCGGGGTCACATCAGACCAAAGCTTGGAGAACTCGAACTATTTCGAGGCGCTTTATCCACACCGGCAGCAAATCGTTGCCGCCGGTCTCCAGGACGCCGCTTTCCTCGAGACGCTCTATCCGGGCGTGCGTTACCTGCGCGCCAATGTGCTGGAATTGCCTTTCGCCGATCAGTCCTTCGACCTCGTCCATTCGTCCGCGGTGCTTGAACATGTCGGAAGCCTTACAAACCAGGCCCGCATGATCTCCGAGTGCCTGCGCGTTGCGCGCCGGGGGGTCTGCCTGACCACGCCCAACCGCTGGTTCCCCATCGAATTCCATACGCAACTGCCTTTGGTCCATTGGCTGCCGAAGACCGCGGCCCGCCCCATCTTTCGACTGTTGGGATTTGCCGAGCTCGCGCAGGAGCGCAACCTCAACTTGATGACGGCAAGCGAGCTTAAGACGATCACGACCGGGCTGGCCGGATTTCACTTTCGCATTGCGACCGCGAGCTTGCTCGGCTGGACAAGCAATCTCATTCTATTTGGTCGGCGGGCGACCCAAGGATAATCTTTTGCAGCCGCGCAGCTCGACGTTTGGGCCAGGAGAGGCCTGCGCGTTCTCTTGATGTCACCATATTATCAAGTGATTACAAAGGCTTGTGTGGGGACTCTGGGTTCTCGCGCGATGTCTGGCGGGGAGGCTTGGCCGGCTGTGGTGCCGGTGCTGTAAATCTTTGAGTCAAAACGTGTGCGGAAGTCTGTGAATGTTCACGTCGCCAATTCGCGGGCGGGCATGCTAGGTTCACTCCGGGGCCATCGGAGGCGGGCAGGGGGAACTCATCCGATCATGGTGCATTCCGCAAGAGCTGGTGCGGGCGGTCCGCTGCGGGTAGGCGTGGTGGGGGTCGGCGTCATGGGCGCCAACCATGCGCGCGTCCTTGCCGATCTGGCCGAGGTCAAGCTGGTCGGCATCGCCGATTCCGATCCCAAGCAGCGTGCCTTGGTGGCGCAGGCGCTCCATTGCGCGGGGCACGCCGACGTCGAGGCCTTGATCGCCGCCGGCGTGGACGCCATCACCATCGCGGCGCCGACCCACCTGCACCGCGATTTGGCGCTCACCTGCATCCGCCACGGCGTGCATATCCTGGTCGAGAAGCCGATCGCCTCCTCGGTCGAGGAGGGGCGCGCCATCATCGCGGCCGCGCAGCGCGCCGGCGTGACGCTCATGATTGGCCACGTGGAGCGCTTCAATCCGGCGGTCGAAGCGATCAAGAACGCGATCCGCGACGAGGACATCCTCTCGATCGCGATCACGCGCGTGGGCCCGTTTCCGCCCCGCATGTCGAATGTGGGCGTGGTCATCGACCTCGCGGTGCACGACATCGATCTGATCCGCTGGTTCACCGATTCCGATATCGTCGAGGTTCAGCCGCAATTGTCCAGCGCCGTCGCCGAGCGCGAGGACATCGCCCTCTTGCAGTTCCGCACCGCCTCGGGCGTGCTGGCGCACATCAACACAAACTGGCTCACGCCCTTCAAGGCGCGCAACGTCACCGTGGCGACCCGAAAGAAATACATCATGGGCGATCTGCTGACGCGGCAGGTGACCGAGTGCTTCGGCTTCCAGCCCGACGGCAGCTATTCGATGCGGCATCTTTCGGTCGGCCATGCCGAGCCGCTGCGCACCGAGCTGCAGGCCTTCGTCGGCGCGATCCGGCATGCCGGGCGGCCGGCGGTGACCGGCGAGGAGGGGGTTGCCAGCCTCGAGATCGCGATCCGCTGCCTCGACGGCAGCGCGATGCCGAGCGTAGCGCCGCGGCGGCCCCGACCGCGGCGCGTGATCGGTTGAGGGGTCGGCCGGTCCATTTGCCGGAATTCGCCATCACCTCGCGCAAATTACTTCGCAAACAAGTCTTGCAAATCAAGCCTCGTGACCCGATGAACCAGCACGCCCGTCCCGACCTCGCGCCGATCCCGTTCATCGACGTGGCCGCGCAACGGCAGCGGCTCGGCCGCAGGATCGACGAGGCGATCGCGCGCGTGCTCGGCCATTGTCAGTTCATCATGGGACCGGAGGTGCGCGAGCTCGAGAGCGCGCTCGCCGCCTTCTGCGGCGCGCGTCACGCCATCACCTGCGCCAGCGGCACCGACGCGCTGCTGCTCGTGCTCATGGCGAAGGGGGTCGGCGCCGGCGATGCGGTGATCTGCCCGGCCTTCACCTTCACGGCGACCGCCGAGGTGGTGGCGCTCGTCGGCGCCACGCCGGTTTTCGCCGATGTCGCGGAAGCAAGCTTCAATCTCGATCCGGAGAGCTGCCGGCAGGCGGTCGCGGCCGCGCGGGCGGCGGGACTTAGCCCCAAGGCCGTCATTGCGGTCGACATGTTCGGGCAGCCCGCCGATCACCGCGCCATCGCGGCGGTGGCCGACGCCGAGAACCTCTTCGTGCTGGACGATGCCGCGCAAAGCTTTGGCGCGAGCTACCACAACCGCAGCGTCGGCACGCTCGCGCCGGCGACCGCAACCAGCTTCTTTCCGGCGAAGCCGCTCGGCTGCTACGGCGACGGCGGCGCGGTGTTCACCGACGACGGCGAGCTTGCCGCCGTGCTGCGAAGCCTGCGCGTGCACGGCGAGGGCAACAGCCGCTATGAGAGCGTGCGCATCGGCACCAATGCGCGCTTCGACACGATCCAGGCGGCGGTGCTGATCGAGAAGCTCAAGATCTTCCCCGACGAGATTTCCGCGCGCGACCGGATCGCGCAGCGCTATTCCAGGCATCTGGCCGACCTGGTCGCGGTGCCGCAACTCGCGCGCGGCTCGACCTCGGTATGGGCGCAATACACGCTCCGCCTGCGCGGCGGCCGGCGCGAGGCTTTTGCTGCCGCCCTCAAGGCCGAGCGCATCCCGACCGCCGTCTATTATCCGATCCCGCTCAACCGCCAGGAAGCCTACCGGCGTTTCCCCGTTGTCGAGGGCGGTGTCCCGGTGAGCGAGCGGCTCGCCGCGGAGGTGATCAGCCTGCCGATGCACGCTTATCTCGACGAGCCGACGCAAGACCGGATCATCGCGGCGGCGCGACAGGCGCTTGCGGGCTGACCCGCTCCCCTTCGGCGCCATGACCCCGCTCTCGGGCGCGGCGATGGCGCCGCATGCACGGACCCAAAGCCGATGATCGGCCGAATGTTCACCGTCGGCGGCCTGACCCTGCTCTCGCGGCTGACGGGCTTTGCCCGCGACATCATCCTGGCGGCAGTGCTCGGCGCCGGCCCGGTGGCCGACGCCTTCTTTGTCGCGTTGCGGCTGCCCAATCATTTCCGTGCCATCTTTGCCGAGGGCGCCTTCAATGCCGCCTTCGTGCCCGCCTATGCGCGCATTCGCGCAACCGGCGGCGTCGATCCGGCCAAGCTCTTCGCCGACCGCATTTTCACGCTGCTGTTCGCGTCTCAGATCTTGTTGCTGGCGGTGGCGCTGTTGTTCACGCCGACGGTGATCTCGTTGCTGGCGCCCGGATTCGCCAAGGATCCCGAGCGCTTCGCCCTCGCGGTCGAGCTCACGCGCATCACCTTCCCGTATCTGCTGCTGGTGACCCTGGTGACCCTTTACGGCGGCATTCTCAATGCGCTGCAGCGCTTTGCCGCCGCCGCCGCCGCGCCCATCCTGCTCAACCTGTCGATGATGGCGACGCTCGCCTATGCGGCGTCCTTTGCCAGCGCCGGTCATGCGGCGGCTTGGGGCGTGCTCATCGCCGGATCACTCGAAGTGATGCTGGTCGGCGGCGACACGCTGCGAAATGGCGTCATGGCGGTGTTCCGCCGTCCCCGTTGGGACGCCGATGTCAAGCGCTTCTTCATGGCGCTCGGGCCCGCCACCGTCGGCTCCGCCGGCCTGCAGATCGCGCTCTTTGCCGACACCATCATCGCGAGCTTTCTGTCCGCCGGCGCGCTGTCGGCGCTCTACTATGCGGATCGGCTCAACCAGCTGCCGATCGGGGTCATCGGCATCGCGGCCGGAACGGTAGTGCTGCCGGAAATGGCGCGCCGCATCGCGATCGGCGATGAAGCCGGCGCCCTGCACGCACAGCACCGCGCCATCGAGCTCACGCTCCTGTTGTCGATCCCCTGCATCGTGGCTTTTCTGCTCGTCCCCGATCTCATCATACGGGCGCTGTTCATGCGCGGCGCCTTCACGGCGGCCGATGCCGCTGCCGCCGGGCAAACGCTCTTCGCTTACGCGCTCGGCCTGCTTCCCTTCGTGCTCATCCGCAGCGTGGTGGCGAGCTTTCTCGCCCGCGGCGACACGGCGACGCCGGTCAAGGCGGCGCTGACCGGCGTTGCCGTCAATGTCGCCTGCAAGGCGGTGTTCTTCTATACGACCCCGCTCGCGCAAGTCGGGCTCGCACTCGCGACCACGATCGGTGCCTGGCTCAATCTCGGCCTGGTGGTGTGGTTCGCGGCGCGGGCAGGGCACTTTGAGATCGGACGCCGCCTGCGCGGCTCGGTCGCCCGCCTTGTGGTGGCCGGCATCGCGCTTGCGGTGGCCCTGTACCTGGTCGAGGCACCCCTCGCGACGTTGCTCCTGTCGTGGCCGAAATTGCGCGACGAGACCGCGCTCGCCGCGCTCGCCTGCATCGGTACGCTGGCTTACGGCGGCGCCGTGATCGCCCTGTTCGGACCGCAATGGCTCAAGGCCTGGCGCCGCCGGGCAGGTTCCGTCGCGGTGGCGCCGCAGCCCGACTGATCGGGGGGCGCCTAGCCCCCTTTCTGGCCGCGGTTCGCGCGGTCTTCGGGCACCAGCGCAAGCGTTTGCCGGGCGCCGCTGCGCAAAATCTCGATCTCGACCGTGCGCCCGATCTTGTCGCCGGCGAGCAGGCGGATCAGATCGTCTCCGCCCGTGACCGGCGTCCCGTCGAGACCAAGGATGATATCCCGCGTCTTGATCCCGGCCCGCTCCGCCGGGCTGTCGGTCTCGACGCTTGCGGCCAAAATCGCGCTCTCCTGGTTCAAGCCCGCCGCATGCCGCAGCCGCCGCGGGATCGCGATCTGCTGCGCCGCGATGCCGATGAAGGCGCGCCGCACACGCCCGTGCCGGACCAGCTCGCCGAGCACGAAATTCGCCGTGTTGGCGGCGACCGCGAAGCAGATGCCCTGCGCGCCGAGAATGACCGCGGTATTGATGCCGACGACCTCGCCGCGCGAGGACACCAGCGGGCCACCGGAATTGCCGGGATTGAGCGCGGCGTCGGTCTGGATCACGTCGTCGATCAGCCGCCCGGATTGTGCCCGCAACGAGCGGCCGAGCGCGGAGACCACCCCGGTCGTCACCGTCGATTCGAATCCGAGCGGATTGCCGATGGCGATGACGAGCTGGCCGCGCTTGAGCAGCTTGGAATTCCCAAGCGTCGCCGCCGGCAAGGTCACCGGCGCATCGATGCGCACGAGCGCCAGGTCGGTATCCGGATCATCCCCGACCACCCGGGCCGAGAGGCTGCGGCCGTCGACGGTGGCGACGGTGATTTGCGCGGCGCCACCCGCGCTTTGACCGTTCGGGCTCTGGCCGCGCGCGCCGCGACCGTCCTGACCGTTCACGACGTGACTATTGGTGAGCACCAGACCGTCGGGCGCCACGATGACGCCCGAGCCGGTGCCGCCGGCGACGCCTTTACCCTTCACGTCGATCCGCACCACGGCGGGGCCGACGCGCTCCACCACATCGATCACGGCGCGCGAATAGGCGTCGAGCAGCGCCTGATCGTCCGTCGGCACTTCGGGCGGTTCGGTGTAAGGAACGGTGGGTCTGTCCAGCATGGTACTTGTCCGGATCGGGGGACCGTCCGTCCTGCAAGCCCGGCAGGGCTGGTCCTCGCAAATTTGTGGGCTTGAGCGTTTCGCGCCTAGATATGGTGTCCCGAGCGTCGCCCGGGAAGAGGAGCACATTGATCGACGCGGGCCCCTCGTCGCGCGGCACTACGCCCCCTATATAAGCGCCGCATTGCAACGGCGGCTGGAACTCATGTCCCTCACAATTCGAACATCATTGACGACCGCTTGCCTGATCGTGGGGGCCGCGGCGCTCGCGGGCTGCGGCGACAGTCAAAATCGTGCCGGCGCACCGCCGCCGACCGCGGTGACGGTCGCCAATCCGGTCAAGCGGACCGTCATCGACCAGGATGAATATGTGGGCCGCTTCGTCGCGGTCAACTCGGTCGAGATCCGGGCCCGGGTATCCGGCTATCTCGAAAACGTCAACTTCGAGGACGGCCAGATCGTCAAGCAGGGCGACCTCCTTTTCACCGTCGACAAGCGGCCGTTCCAGGCCGCGCTCGATCAGGCCAATGCCAACCTGGCGCAGGCCAGGGCCAATCTTGCCTTCGCGGAGTCCGATCTGGCGCGCGGCACGCAGCTGGTGCGCGAGAAGACCATCACGGAGCAGACTTTCGATCAGCGCACGCAGGCCAAGCGCGTGGCCGAGGCTTCGGTTCAGGCGCAGCAAGCCGCCGTCCAGCAGGCCTCGCTCGATCTGCAGTTCACCGACCTCAAAGCGCCGATCACCGGCCGCATCGGCGACCGGCGGGTTTCACCGGGCAATCTGGTGACCGGCGGCACCGGCGGCAATACCACCCTGCTGGCGACCATCGTATCGACCGATCCGATCAGGTTCGAGTTCACCTTCGACGAGGCGGCCTATCTGCGTTACGAGCGGCTCTCCAAGCAGGGCCAGGACGTGACCAGCCGCGAAGGCAGCGTGTACGTTTCGCTGCGGTTGATCGACGAGCCCGATTTCATGCATGCCGGCCGCCTCGATTTCGTCGACAATGTCATCGATCGCGCCTCCGGCACCATCCGCGGCCGGGCCGAGTTCTCCAACGAGGTGGGCTATTTCACGCCCGGCATGTTCGCGCGCATTCGCGTGCCGGGCTCGCCGGCCTATCCGGCGCTGTTGCTGCCTGATGTGGCGATCGGGTCGGAGCAGGCGCGCAAATACGTGATGGTGCTCGACAGCGAGAACGTCGCGCATCCGAAATATGTCGTGCTCGGCGACATCTACGAGGGGCTGCGCGTCATCAAGGACGGCATCGCGGCCGATGACCGCGTCGTGGTCAACGGCGTGGCGCGCATTCGCCCGGGCCAGAAGGTGACGCCCGAGGAGGAGAAGGGCCCGCCGCCCGGGCAGGCCAAGACCGACGCAAAGAACGGTTGAGGGACGCCCGTGCGGATATCGCATTTCTTCATCGACCGTCCGATCTTCGCCTCGGTGGTGTCGATCGTGTTCGTCATTCTCGGCGGCGTGACCTTCAGCCGCCTACCGATCGCGCAATATCCCGAGATCGCCCCGCCGGTGATCAACATCACCGGCCAGTTTCCCGGCGCCAGCGCCGAGACCGTGGCCGAGACCGTGGTCGCGCCGATCGAGCAGCAGGTCAACGGCGCCGAGGGGATGCTCTACATTTCCTCGAATTCCACCGCCGACGGCCGCTTCGCCATCGCGGTCACCTTCGACATCGGCACCAATCTCGATATCGCGCAGGTGCAGGTGCAGAACCGCGTGTCGACCGCTTTGCCGCGACTGCCGCAGCAGGTGCAGCAGATCGGCGTCACGGTGGTGAAGGCCTCGCCCGACATCCTGCTGGCGGTGAACCTGTACTCGCCGGACAAGTCGCGCGACGCCCTGTTCATGTCCAATTACGCCAACATCCAGATCAAGGACCTGTTGACCCGCGTCGACGGCGTCGGCTCGATCACGATTTTCGGTGCGCGCGACTATGCCATGCAGGTCTGGCTCGATCCGAACCGGCTGCAATCCTTGAACCTGACCGCGCTCGACGTTACGGCGGCGCTGCAGGGCCAGAACATCCAGGTCGCCTCCGGCGTGCTCAATCAGCCGCCGGTGCCGAGCCAGCTCGCCTTTCAGGTCGCGGTGCGCACGCTCGGGCGGCTGTCCGATCCGGCCGAATTCGCCAATATCGTGATCAAGCAGACGCCCAATGCCGTGGTGCGCATCAAGGACATCGGGCGCGTCGAGCTGACCGGCCAGGATTACGGATCGACCGGCTATCTCGACCGCGACATTTCGATCGTGCTCGCCGTGTTCCAACGGCCCGGCTCCAATGCGCTCACCACCGGCGACAATATCCGCGCCGCCATGGCGGACGTCTCCAAGAGCTTTCCGGCCGGGCTCGAATACGCCATCATCTACGATCCGACCCAGTTCATCCGCCAGTCGGTGCAGGCGGTGATCGAGACCATCTTCGAGGCGATGGTGCTCGTCGTGCTGGTGGTGATCCTGTTCCTGCAGACCTGGCGCGCCGCCATCATCCCCATCGTCGCCATCCCGATCTCGCTGGTGGGCACATTCTTCGTCATGGGCGCGTTCGGGTTCACGCTCAACAACCTCTCGCTGTTCGGCCTGGTGCTGGCCATCGGCATCGTGGTCGACGACGCCATCGTGGTGGTGGAGAATGTCGAGCGCAACATCGCCGCCGGCCTGTCGCCGCGCGAGGCGGCGATCCGCAGCATGGACGAGGTCGGCGGCGCGCTGATCGCGATCGCGCTCGTGCTTTGCGCGGTGTTCATTCCCTCCGCCTTCATCAGCGGCATTACCGGCCAGTTCTACCGGCAGTTCGCCTTGACCATCGCGGGCTCGACCGTCATCTCGCTGATCGTGTCGCTGACCTTGTCGCCGGCGATGTGCGCGCTGGTGCTCAAGCCGCACCAGCCGGATCGCAGACCAAGCCTCTTGGTGCGCCCGATCCATGCCTTCTTCCGCCTGTTCAACCGCGGCTTCGACGCGATCGGGTGGGGCTACGGGCGCCTGGCCGGCGTGGTCGTGCGCTTTGCGGCCATCATGCTGGTGCTCTATGCCGGCGTGATCGCGTTCGGCCTCAACGAGTTCCGCAAGACGCCGATCGGCTTCATCCCGCAGCAGGACCGCACCTATCTGATCTTGGTCGCGCAGCTTCCGCCGGGTGCCTCGCTGCAGCGCACCGATGAGGTGATGCGCCGCGCCATCGACATTGCGCTCGGCACGCCGGGGGTCGGGCACGCCTTCACGTTGGTCGGTTTCTCGGCCGCCACCTTCACCAATGCGCCGAATGCGGGCGCGATGTTCGTCGTGCTCGATCCATTCGAGAAGCGCGCCGGCAATCCGAGCCTCTCCGCGGCCGCCATCCAAGGCACGCTGTTCCGCAAATTTGCGGCTATCAAGGAAGCCTTCACGGTCGTGGTGGCGCCGCCGCCGGTCGCCGGCATCGGCAATGCCGGCGGCTTCCGCATGATGATCGAGGACCGCGCCGGTCGCGGATCGCAGGCCCTGCAAGCGGCGGTCGCCGCCATGGCGGGCCGCGCCAACCAGACGCCCGGGCTGGTGCAGGTCTTCTCGCAGTTCGAGACATCGACGCCGCAGCTCTATCTCGACATCGACCGCACCAAGGCGCAGATGCTGGGCATCAACGTGCCCGACATTTTCAACTCGCTCCAGGTTTATCTCGGCCAGTCCTATGTCAACGACTTCAACCTCTTCGGCCGCACCTTCCGGGTCCAGGCCGAGGCCGACAGCCCCTATCGCTTGAGGCCGAAGGACGTGTTGAGCCTGCGCGTGCGCAACTCCAACGGTGAGACGGTGCCGCTCGGCTCGTTCGCGACCACGCGCGACATTGCCGGTCCGTACCGGGTGCCGCGCTACAACATCTATCCAGCCGCCGAGCTCGATGGCGCCCCGGCGCCCGGCTATTCGCAGGGCCAGGCAATCGAGACCATGCAGCAGCTTGCCGGCGAGCTCCTGCCGGATGGCTTCGGATTCGAATGGACGCAGCTCGCCTTCCAGCAGATCAGGGCGGGCAATACCTCGATCTTTGCCTTCGCGCTCGGCGTGGTGTTCGTGTTCCTGGTGTTGGCTGCGCAGTACGAAAGCCTCACCTTGCCGCTCGCCGTGATCCTGATCGTCCCGATGTGCCTCGTCGCTTCGATCACCGGCGTGATCCTGCGCGGCATGGACAACAATATTCTGACCCAGGTCGGGTTCATCGTGCTGATCGGTCTCGCCGCCAAGAACGCCATCCTGATCGTGGAATTCGCCAAGCAGCTCGAGGATCGCGGCCGCGACCGGTGGGCGGCGGCGGTCGAAGCCGCGCGGCTGCGGTTGCGGCCGATCCTGATGACCTCGTTTGCCTTCATCTTCGGCGTGACGCCTTTGGTCTGGGCGACCGGCGCCGGCTCCGAATTGCGGCAGGCGCTCGGCACCACGGTGTTCGCTGGCATGATCGGGGTGACCGCTTTCGGCCTCATCTTCACGCCTGCCTTCTACGTGATCGCGCGTTGGATCGCGGCGCGGGCCAGCCGGGCGAGCCCGCAACCGAGCGCGCCGGCGCCGGCGGAATAAGGTCCAAGCCGGCGTAGGGACGTGCCGCATGCAACCGATCAAGTTTGGTATCGGCCAGGCGGTGCGGCGGCAGGAGGACGATGCCCTGCTGCGGGGCGCCGGCCGCTACGTCGCGGACCATGCTCCCGAGCGCCTGCTCGAGGCGGTGGTGCTGCGCTCGCCGCATGCACATGCGCGCTTTCGCATCACCGACGTGGCCAAGGCCCGGGCGATGCCAGGGGTTGCCCTGGTCCTGACCGGCGCCGACACCAGTGAGCTCGGCAATCTGCCGTGCCTCGGCGAAATCCCAGGAGTGAAGATCGCTGTTCCGCCCTATCCGGTGCTCGCGCGCGACGAGGTGCGCCATGTCGGAGACACGGTCGCCTTCGTGGTGGCGGACGAGCCCGCGCGTGCCAAGGACGCCGCGGAGGCCATCGCCATCGAATGGGAGCCGCTGCCCCATGTGATCGGCGCCGCGGCCGCGCTCGCGCCTGGCGCCCCGACAGTCTGGCCGCGGTTGCGCGGGAATCTCGCCTTCGAGACCAGCCTCGGCGATGCGTCCGCGACCGCACGCGTCTTCGCGCGGGCGGCGCGCACCGTCTCGCTTGCGTTGATCAATCAGCGGCTGGTTGCCAACTATCTCGACACCCGCGGCGTCATCGCCGAATGCGATCCGGGCAACCGCCGCCTCACGCTGACGCTGAGCAGCCAAGGCAGCCACGCGGTCCGCGATATTCTGTGCAGGGACGTGTTGCGGATCCCCGCCGACAGGATGCGCGTGGTGACGCCCGATGTCGGCGGCGGCTTCGGCAGCAAGCTCTTCTGCTACCGCGAATATGCGCTGGCCGCCGTCGCGGCGCTGCGCCTCGAGCGGCCGGTCCGGTGGATCGCCGAGCGCAGCGAGCATTTTCTCGGCGACGCCCAGGGCCGCGACAATATCGCGACCGCGCGGCTCGCGCTCGATCCCGGCGGGCGTTTTCTGGCCCTCGAGGTCGATCTCGTCGCCGACATGGGTGCCTATCTCTCTGCCTTCGCGCCGTTCATTCCTTATCTCGGGGCCGGCATGTCGCCCGGGCTCTATGACATTGCGGCCTGCCATGTGCGCGTGCGTGGCGCCTTTACCAATACGGTGCCGGTCGATGCCTATCGGGGCGCCGGCCGGCCGGAAGCGAGCTATCTCATCGAGCGGCTGGTCGACGTGGCGGCGCGCGAGATCGGCGTTGAGCCGGAGGCGCTGCGACGGCGCAACTTCATCAAGCCGGCCGCGATGCCGTACACGACGGCGACCGGCAAAGCCTACGATGACGGCGATTTCGCCGGGCACCTCGCCCGCGCGCAGGACATCGGCGATTGGGCGGGCTTCAAGCAGCGGCTCAAGGCGGCACGGGGGGCCGGCCGCCTGCGCGGCATCGGCATCGCCACCTATATCGAGGCTTGCGGCGGCGACGGCCCGGAAACCGCGACCCTGCGGCTCGACCGTGACGGCGGCATCACCTTGCTGATCGGCACGCAATCGACCGGGCAGGGGCACCACACCGCCTATGCGCAACTCATTGCCGAGCGCCTGCGGCTTGCACCCGATCATGTGCGCGTCATCCAGGGCGACACTGATCTGATCGCGACCGGCGCCGGCACCGGTGGCTCGAGCTCGATTCCGTGCGGGGGTGTGGCGGTTGCCGGCGCCGCCGATCGGCTCGCCGACAGCCTCAAGCGTGCCGCCGCGGACGCGCTCGAAACGGCGGGGGGCGATCTCGAATTCGCCGACGGCGCCGTGCGCGTCGTCGGCACCGACCGTGCCATCTCCTTCGCCGCGCTCGCGCAGCGTGGCGAACCCGGCGTGCCGCCGCTTGCAGGCAAGCACGCTTTCACGCCGCAAGCCGCGACCTATCCGAACGGCACGCATCTCGCCGAGGTCGAGATTGATCCGGAGACCGGCGCGGTCGCGCTGGTCGACTATGTGGTGGTCGACGACTTCGGCATGACGCTCAACCCGCTGCTCCTTGCCGGCCAGGTCCATGGCGGCGCCGCGCAGGGCATCGGCCAGGCGCTGATGGAGGACATGGTCTACGACCGCGCCTCCGGCCAGCCCCTGAGCGCGAGCCTCAACGACTATGCCTTGCCGCGCGCCGACGATGTCCCGGCGTTTCGCTTCGAGACCCGCAACGTGCCGTGCCGGACCAATCCGCTCGGCGTGAAAGGGGCAGGCGAAGCGGGCGCGATCGGCGCGTGCCCGGCGGTGATGAACGCTGTTCACGATGCGCTGTGGCGCGCCTATCGCATCCGCCACGTGGACATGCCGGCGACGCCTGAAAAGATCTGGGCCGCCATTACGGAGGCGCGGCGCGTGCATACGCTTTGATGCGATTTGCCGTGGCGTTCTCATCGTCATGCTGCGCGGCACCATTTCATTGTAAAGAACAATGGATTTACAATCAGGAGGCCCCGCAGCTTCCTGAAAAGACGAGCCGGAGCAAGGACATGATTGTGTTGCGTTGCAATATCCGATTTGCCGGAACAATCCGGAACAATGCAAGCCGTTGAAAACGCTGTTGTCGATGCAATGGCCGATAGTCGCAAGCGGCGCGCGTGCGCCGGGTCGCGGAGATAACGCAAAAGGGCGGCCGCAAGGGCCGCCCTCGAGATCGACGCAAATCGGGAGTTTCAATTTCCCGAATGCACTGATTTGCATATGCGCGTCAACAGGCATGGCCTGACGAATTCGTGACCTATCGCGTTCATCCCAGTTTCACGCCGCCGATTGCGAGCCTTCCGCCCAGCGCAGCGATCCGGGCGTGGTGAGCATCTCGCCGGTCTCGAGCAGCGTCTTGAGGCCGGAGAGGACCATCGGCCAGCCGCCATAGAGCTGGGTATTGGCGTCCTCGCGCAGCTGGTCGTGGGTGACCCGCAGCCGGCACGAATCGCCGATCGGCTCGATCTCCATCGTCACCCGCGAGGTTCCTTCGCTCTTGACGTCGTCGCCCCAGAGCGCCCGGAAGCTCTGCACCAGCCGGCGCGGCGGATCGACCTCCAAATTCTCGCCCTCGAAGATCAGGTTTCCGTGGCCCGTGCCCTGGTAGCGCGAGCCTGGTGTCCAGTCCGAGGTCACGACCGCGCCGAACGTATATTTGCGCCGCATCTCCTTGTCGGTGATCGCCTGCCACAGCCGCTCGGGCGTGGTCTTGATGTAGATTTCGAATACCTTCTCCATCGTGTCCTCCAGTTGATGCTTGAGACCGCTCAAGGTCGCGGTCCAGGGCTCGGCGTATTTGCTCACCCAGCGGTCGTGGATGAGCCGGATCGGGACGGGGTTCAGGAAGTGCAGCTTCTCCCGGCCGCGTCGCTTGGTCACGACGAGGCCGGCCTCCTCGAGCACCTTGAGGTGCTTCATCACCCCGAAGCGCGTCATCGGCAGCCGCGCCTCGAGCGCGCTCAGCGTCTGCCCGTCCGTCTTGAACAAGACGTCGAGCAGGCGTCGGCGTGGCGGCGCCGCAAGTGCCTTGAAGACATCGTCCGTGCCACGACCCATGCCGTCGACAATACGTGACTATTTAGTCACCTGTCAAGCGGCACGCTTGAATCGCGCGGATCGAGCCCGATGCGCGGCGACGGTTTTGGACGCGGCGTTACGTCAGCTTGCCGAGAATGGCCGCGATGTCGGCGGCCGGGAAGGCGCGCAGCGTCTGGGTGCGGACATTGCCGAGCGCGCCAGTGCTCATTCCGAACGCGATCATGGCCTGGTCGTCCGGCGCTTCGATGATCGAGACGAAATCGTAGGCGCCGAGCGTCCAGAAGGTGTCCTTCACGGTGACGCCGGACTTCTTGGCCATCTCCTTCACGGCCTCGGTGCGCTTGGTTGTGTCCTTGATGTTGCGGATTCCCTGGTCGGTGTAATTGCCGAGCACGATGTAGGTTGCCATGCGCAGTCCTCCCTGGTTCCGCGCGCTTGGCCGCGCGCGTTTTCCCCAGTTTATATGCATTGCGGATCCCGATGAATAGCAGCACTCGCGCCCTGCGCTTGTGCTAACGGCTTGGCTCCGGCCGCGACGCAATCCCGCCCACCATCGCGCCCCCCCGCAAGCGCATGCATCCGACCAACACCATCAAGGCCGTTTCGCTCAAGGTGGCCTCGGCCTTGATCTTCGCCGTCATGGCGGTGCAGGTGCGCTATCTCGGCGTCGGCTATCCGGTCGGCCAGGTGGTGTTCTTCCGCTCGGCCTTCGCCATCGTGCCGGTGATCGTGATCTATGCTTGGCGCCGCGAGCTCGAAGCCGCCATCCGCATGGGCCGGCCGTTCGGCCATGCCGGACGCGGTCTCACCGCCATCGGCGGCATGTTCTGCAACTTCTCGGCGCTGGCCCGCCTCCCGATCGTCGATGCGACCGCGATCTCGTTTGCGGCGCCGCTCATCACCGTGGCGATGGCGGCGCTCTTGCTCAAGGAGCGGGTGCGCATCTATCGCTGGTCGGCGGTGGTCATCGGATTTGCCGGCGTGCTGGTGATGCTCGTGCCCCATCTCGACCTTGCCGGCTCCGCGGCAGCCTCGGCCGCTGAAGCCATCGGGGCGTTCTTCGGGCTGTCAGGCGCCTTCTTCAATGCCGCCTCGGTCATCCAGACGCGCCATCTCACCAAGAGCGAGAGCACGTCCTCGATCGTGTTCTATTTCTCGCTGATTTGCGCGCTCGCCGGCCTCGCCACGGCGCCGTTCGGCTGGAACGCGCCGAGCGCGGTCGAGCTCGCCGCCCTCATCGGCATCGGCATCTGCGGCGGGCTCGGGCACATCGTGCTCACCGAGAGCTATCGCTTCGCGCCGGCCTCGCTGATTGCGCCCTTCGACTACACGTCGATGCTGTGGGCGCTCGTGCTCGGCTATCTGGCATTTGGCGAGCTGCCGACCGCGCTCGGTTTCCTCGGCGGCGCGATCATCGTGGCGGCCGGATTGTTCGTGATCTGGCGCGAGCGCCAGCTCGGGACAGCGCGTGCCGTTGGCGCGCCTTGACCCGCGCTGGAGCACATCCCGATCGAATGGATCGGGATGCGCTCCGCTTTTTTTCGCTGGCGCATGTCCCCCGCCTTCGCGGGGGCATTCCTTTTCGGAAAACCGGTATCCACCCCGGCCTTCGCGGGGGCGGGCTTTTTCCGGGACATGCACTGGCGTTTTGCGTTGTCCTGAAAATGCTTCGGTCAGCCGCGAAACGCCTTGAAGGTGATGATGGTGCGGGTGTCCTGGATGCCCGCGATGCCCTGCACCTTCTCATTGACGAAATGCCCGATATCGGTGCCGTCCTCGACATAGAACTTGACCAGGAGGTCGAACTCGCCGGCCGTCGAATAGATTTCCGAAGCGATCTCGGTATCGGCGAGCTTGTTGGCCACCTCGTAGGACTTGCCGAGCTGGCACTTGATCTGAACAAAGAAAGGAACCACATGCGCCTCCCGCGACTAGATGGCCGGAACAAGTCCGGCCATGAGGACGCGGGAGAGTCAACCTTGGCCAAGGAAGCCCCAACAAGGGGCTTGGCAAGGCGGCTTGCGCTCCGCCGTTTGTCTCAATAGCTTGCCAAGCAATTTCAAAGAGCTAAGTGCGGAGGCGGGGAACCCGGATGAGTGCAGATCTAAGGCTCTATGCGCTGG
>DATDGG010000080.1:0-4498 GCA_036522235.1 Xanthobacteraceae bacterium | reverse complement strand
CGTCGCGAGGAGAAAAGCGCCGCTCGCCACAAGGCCGGCGCCGGTGGGCACGCGCAAATTAAAGAGCCAGATCGAAGAGCGCCGAAGCCAGCGGCGGAGCGCGGAGCGCGCCGCGGGGCGTGCGAAACCGCTCGCATAGGCATGGGACGCCGGCCGCGCGCGCCGGCGGGCGCGCCAGAACGAGGTCAATAGCGCGATCCAGGTCAGCGGCTGAGCGATGCGTCCTCGACCATCCATTTCACGAGCTCATCGAACGAGATGCCGGCATGCGCCGCAAGCTCCGGCACGAGCGACGTCTCGGTCATTCCAGGTTGCGTATTCACTTCGAGGCAGAAGAGCCCTCCCGTCCCCTCAATCCGGTCGTCGTAGCGGAAGTCCGCTCGGCTGACCCCGCGACAGCCGAGCGCCCGATGCGCCGCCACCGCTAGTCTTCGGGCCTGTTGGTAAACAAAGGATGAAACTGGCGCCGGAAGCAGATGCTTCGAGCCGCCGAGAGCGTATTTTGCCTCATAATCGTAAAATCGCACCGCCGGCACGATCTCGATCACGCCGAGCGCCTCCTCGCCCATCACGGCGCAGGTCAACTCCTTGCCGGCGATGTATTTTTCGACAATGACCAGGTCCCCATAGGCCCAATCCTCGCGATAGAGCTCCTGCGGCGGATGGGCGTGATCCTGCGTCACGATGAAGACGCCGACGCTCGAGCCTTCCGCGATCGGCTTGATCACATAGGGGGGCGGCAGGAGGTGCTGCTTTCCGGCCTCGAAGCGCGACGCCACCAACCCCTCCGGCACCGGCACATCGGCGGCACGAAAGATCGCCTTGGCCACGTCCTTCTGCATCGCCAGCGCCGAAGCGAGCACGCCCGAATGGCTGTAGGGAATGCCGATGACCTCCAGCATGCCCTGCAGGGTGCCGTCCTCGCCGGGGCGGCCGTGCAGCACGTTGAGGCAGATGTCGGGCTTGAGATCGGTCAGGACCGTGGCGATATCGCGCGCCACATCGATCCGCGTCACGGCGTAACCGAGCCGGGTCAGCGCCGCCGCGCAGGCCGCGCCGGAGCGGAGCGACACCTCCCGCTCCGCCGACCAGCCCCCCATGAGAACGGCAACGTGCTTTCCCATTCCGTTTCAACCCCGTTCAGGCGCTGCCTGATTCGCTTCAGGCCCAATAGAATCGAGAATTGGCGGGCCGTCGAGAGTCTTAGCCCTGATGCGTTTCCTGGAGCGCGATGACTTATCTTCGAAACGTCATCCCGCTCTACTTTATCGGTGGAGCATGATCTTTTCCGAAAACCGGTATCCGCTTTTCGGGATCATGCTCAAGGGCAAAGCCGTCATAGAGCCAGGCCAGGCAATCGAACATGTGCGCCTCGCTCCAGTCGGCGACCGTCAGCTTGCGGACGTCACGGGCGATGCCGGCGGCGTGGTAGAATTCCCAGAGCGTGCGCGATTCAAGCTGCACGCGCGCGGTCCGCACCAGACGTGCGGCTTCGTATTGCCGGAACGCCAGTTCGAAATCTCCGCGCGTTAGGTTGATCAATTCCGCCAGGCAGACCGCGTCCTCGATCGCCATGCAGGCGCCCTGCGCCAGCGATTGCAGGGTCGGGTGCGCGGCATCGCCGAGCAGAACGGCACGGCCCTTGTGCCAATGCCGGATCGGATCGCGATCGGAGATCGCCCAGCGTCGTTCGAGGTCCATCAGCGCCAGCAGGGCCTGCATGGCCGGATGCGCGTCGCCGTAGGTGCGCTCGAGTTCCGCGCGATGGCTGCGCGCATCGCCCTTGTCCGCATAGGTCGAGGTGCGGAATACCGCCACGATGTTGAACACGCTGCCGTGCCGCAGCGGGTAATGCACGATGTGATAGCCCGGCCCGCCCCACAGCACGACCTCCTCGCGCGGCACGCCGTCCGGAACGCGCGCCATCGGCACGATGGTGCGATGCGCCACGTAGCCGACGAGCCGCGGTGGACCTTCGTTATGCAGCTGCGCGCGGACACGGGAGCCGAGCCCGTCGGCGCCGATCACCGCCGCACCGGCATGGCTTGCGCCATCCTCGGTTCGCACCCGGACCTGCGCGCCGTCGTCTTCAATCGCAAACACGCGAGCCGAAGGTACCAGCGTGATATTGGGCGACGCCCGGCACGCGTCGAGCAGCACCTGATGCAGGTCGATCCGATGAATGATGATGTAGGGGTGCTTGAAGCGGCGGCGAAAGCTGTCGCCGGTCGGGATGCGCGCGACTTCCTCGCCGTCGAGCGCGTCCAGCATGACCACGGCCGGCGGCAGGCTCGCCTGCTGCAGCACCGCTGCGGCGACGCCGAGCCGCTCGAACATCGGGAACACGTTGGGGCCGAGCTGAATGCCGTAGCCGATGGCGCCGAAGGCAGGCGCTTCCTCCAGCACGCGGACCCGCCAGCCGCTGCGGCCGAGCGCGAGCGCCGCCGAGAGCCCGCCGAGGCCGCCGCCGACGATCAGGATGAGATGGTCGGCGGACATTGAAGTGGCCCCGGATAGCGCCGCGGTCTTGGCGCCATCCCGATGCGCCTGATCTCCCACGCCAGATCGACGCCGGAATCTTCCAACGTATCCACTACCTCGCTACCCGCCCAGCTGACGATACCGAAACCGGCCGTGCAGCTTCACGCTTGCGCCGCCGATGAAAAGACGGCGTTTTACCGCATAGACACGATCGAACTTGATGATCTCGGCCCGCCCGTTGGACTCGGGGTATTGCCGGGAAAGGATCAGCTTGAGCATCGGAGAGTAGTAGTCGGTATAGACGAATCGTGGCGGATCGGCGCTACGCGACTCACTGCGCTCGATCTTCAGCACGGAAAATTTGCAGGCGCCGATATAGAGGTCTTCGTCGCCTTTCACGGTCATTTCGACCTGCAGCACTCCGTTGCGCCCCTCACTCTCCGAAGTGAATTTTGCCCGGGCGGTCTGCCCTGGCTTGAGCGGCAAGAGACTCTTCAGGTCGGTTTGGGGGTCGAACTTGGTTCTCCTGCCCTGATCCAGCCGATCGAGCTGAAATAATCCCGCGTACTGCGTGGTTTCAAGCAGCGTCGCGCCATTGTATCGCATGACAGTGCGCACAATGCCGTCGCCGTCATGGAAAACGCTGGTCTTCTGCTGACCGCCGCGCTCGACCACAAACCCGTGCCAGCCTGCCTGCTCCGTGGGACAGGCCTGCGCGAACGCGGCTTCCGGAATGTCGCTCAACACCACGACAACGGTCGCGCATACGCCAATCAGCGTGCTCCGTAACAGCGCGTGTGCATTGATCATGGCCTCGAACCCAGCACGCCTTGCGAGAAGCCAGCTGCTCGCTGCGGTTGCCCGTAGCCCGTCGTACCAATCCGGTCAAGGCGGGCAGCGCGCCATCCGGAACGGCTCGATCGAATTGCCGGTCCAGCTAGCTCGTTCTCCCGATGCGCTTGATCTCCCACTCCAGCTCGACGCCGGATTTCTCTTTTACGCGGGCCCGCACGGTCTCGCCCAAGCCCTCGATATCGGCCGCGCTCGCACCGCCGAGATTGATCAGGAAATTACAGTGCAGGGGCGACACCTGTGCGCCCCCGATCTGCAGGCCGCGGCAACCGGCGGCGTCGATGAGCTGCCACGCCTTCTGGCCCGGCGGATTCTTGAAGGTCGAGCCGCCGGTGCGGCTCTTGATCGGTTGCGTGGCCTCGCGTGATTCCGTGATCTTGTCCATCTCCGCGGCAATCGCGATCGGATCGCCGGCCGTGCCCTGGAACAAGGCCTCGGTGAAGATCATGTCGTCGGGCGCGCCGCAGTGCCGATAGGCATAGTGCATGTCGGGCGCCACCAGCACGTGCACGCGCCCGCCCCGATCGATGCCCCGCGCCTCGACCAGCACGTCCTTGGTCTCGCGCCCATAGGCGCCGCCGTTCATGCGCAGCGCGCCGCCAATCGCGCCCGGAATGCCGCGCAGGAAAGCGAGACCGGAAATGCCGGCTTCCTGGGCGGCACGCGCCACCCTGACGTCCGGCACCGCGGCGCCGGCGCGCACGCGCACGCCGGGCTCGATTGCCGTCGCACCGAAGCCGCGGCCGAGCCGGATCACCACGCCGGGCACGCCGGCGTCGCGCACGATCAGGTTCGAGCCGAGGCCGACGACGGTGACCGGGATGCGGCCCTCAAGCTGCGTCAGGAAATAGGCGAGATCGCCCTCGTCCTCCGGCATGAACAGCGCCTGCGCGGGTCCGCCGACGCGGAACCAGGTCAGCTCGGCCAGCGATTGATTGGACATGAGCCGGCCGCGCAGCCGCGGCGTCGTGGCTGCAAGCTCGGCGACGATGTCGGGGAAGCTCATGGCGCGCGGTCGAGGGCCGCGAGCTCTCCGGGCAGCGCATAGGCCCATTGCGTGATCGAGCCCGCGCCCAGAAACACGACGATATCGCCGGCGCGCGCGAGCCGCCGCACCTGGCCGGCAATGTCGGCGGGCGCATCGAGCGGGATCGCCTGGCGATGC
>DATDGG010000079.1:0-9131 GCA_036522235.1 Xanthobacteraceae bacterium | reverse complement strand
CACGCCGATCCGCGAATGGTTCGCCGCGCTGCCGGAATCGCGCGCGCGCGGCTACGAGCCCGGCCGCTTCTCCTTCAACGTCAAGGGCGGGCGCTGCGAGGCCTGCCAGGGCGACGGCGTGATCAAGATCGAGATGCACTTTTTGCCGGACGTCTACGTGACCTGCGACGTCTGCAAGGGCAAGCGCTACAACCGCGAGACGCTCGAGGTCACCTTCAAGGGTAAATCGATCGCCGACGTGCTCGACATGACGGTCGAGGAGGCGGCCGATTTCTTCCGCGCGGTGCCGCGCGTGCGCGACACGCTCATGACGCTCCACCGGGTCGGCCTCGACTATGTCCATGTCGGCCAGCAGGCCACCACGCTCTCCGGCGGCGAGGCGCAGCGCGTCAAGCTCGCCAAGGAGCTTTCCAAGCGCGCCACCGGCCGCACGCTCTACATATTGGACGAGCCCACCACCGGCCTGCATTTCCACGACGTGAAGAAGCTGCTCGAAGTGCTGCACGAGCTCACCGACCAGGGCAACTCCGTGGTGGTGATCGAGCACAATCTCGAGGTGATCAAGACCGCCGACTGGATCATCGACCTCGGCCCCGAAGGCGGCGACGGCGGCGGCGAGATCGTGGCCGCGGGGGCGCCGGAGGAGATCGTGCGGGAGAAGCGGAGCTATACGGGGCAGTTCCTGAAGGGCGTGCTGGAGCGGCGCAACGCGGGCGGGAAGAAGAAGCGGGTCGAGGCGGCGGAGTGAGGGCGTCCCGCTACGCAGCATGGGCTTGCGAGTATTCCGGCCCTGAAACCTGCCTCACATAGCGATTTCGAAATCTGAGCGCCTACGAAGTTGTACCCTGGTTCGAGCATTGCGTGTCGGCGTGCAATTCTTCGCGAAGACGCGCCGACTCTAAGCAAACAGAGCCGAAGTGTGATTGGACGGCCCCGAACTTACGCGGCAGGCTCGAGCAAGTGAGCCGAGCCAGCGCTCACTATTGCTAGACAGCCCGGGTGATGGCATGAAAGCGCCATATGACTGCGCGCACGCAGATCACCATGGACCCCGAGCTGCAGCGGCGGGCGCAAGCCCGTGCCGCCGAGCTGGGCATCTCGTTTGCCGAATATGTGCGCCGCCTAATCATCGCTGACCTTGAAGAGCCCAAACAAAGGCCAGATATTTCGATCATCTTCGATCTCGATGCGTCCGGCGAACCGACCGATATCGCGCGCGACAAGGACAAGATGATCGGCGAGGCCGTTTGGCAGAACTATCTGCGCAAGACTGGCCGTAAACCGCGCCGCCCTACGCAGCCGAAGGCGAGCCGCGATTGAAGCGCGTTGCCTACCCCCTACTTCGCCTGCGCCTGGATCGCCTTCCAATCAAACTTCCCGGCGAGCCCCATCGCCTCTTCATCGTCGATGCCGGTATACGACAGCGTGAACACGGCATTGCCGGTCAGCGCCACCAGGATGGCGCCGGATTTGCTGCTAATGGTGTAGGTCTTGCTCACCTGCATTCCGTCGACCGTCGCGGTGCTCATGCGCAGGTCGCCGGTTTCCATCTTGAATCCGCTGCTGGTCGCCGCCAGCGCCCCCTGGGCGGGCGCGCCGGTGAGGACCGAGGCGTTGACCTTGGCCGCGCCGCGCTCGTAGGCGCGCGCGGCGGTGACCATGCTGCTGCCGGCCATTTCCATCGCCATGCCGTCGGGCTTGTTGGCTTTCCAGCCCGGCAGCTCGACCAGGAACGGAACGAAGCGCTGAAAGCTCTGCTGGGCGCGCGCGGCGGCCGGCAATGCGGCGGCGCCAAGCGCCGCGAAGGCAAGATAGATGGCGCAACGACGATCGATCATCTGACCCCTCCGGTCCTTGGACTTGGCGGCCGCAGCGTAGCAAGGGCCGGCCCGGCGGGGAATGCCCGGCCCGCGGCGCGCGACTGGAAGATTTCGCAGCCTGTGGT
Organism: Xanthobacteraceae bacterium; assembly: GCA_036522235.1. Classification (GTDB taxonomy): domain Bacteria; phylum Pseudomonadota; class Alphaproteobacteria; order Rhizobiales; family Xanthobacteraceae; genus VAZQ01. Next base: position 7,186 of record DATDGG010000079.1, on the reverse strand, counting down.
AGGCTGTTGCGGCAAGGGGGACTGCGCGATGGCTGCCGAAGTGAGCCGGGAAGAATTCACTACTCTGGAACGCGAGGTGGAAGGCGAGAAGATGGTGACTCGCCACATTCTCGAACAGACGCGCCGCAATGGCGATGACCTCGCGGCGGTGAAAGCCCGACTCGATCGCGTCGAAAATAGGCTCGACGGCGTGGAGCAGCGGCTCGGTAGCGTCGAGCGGAAGCTTGGCGGGGTCGAGGACAGGCTCGACGGCGTAGCGGGGAAGTTCGGCGGACTCGAGCGGAAAGTGGACGGATTGACCAAGAGCTTGCCCGAGATGATCGGTGAGGTCATGCGGGAAGTCTTGGACGAGCGAGACCGCAAGCTCTGATCGGCGCCCTTTCAATTGTTTGGGTGTCATCGCCGGGCATAGCCCGCGAAGAGCATCAGGGATTACGCCCGTCTTCGCGGGCTATGGCGTAAACGCCCTGATGACCCGGCGACCCCGATCAGGAAGGCACGGCGCGACCTTCATCGGGATGGCCGGAACAAGTCCGGCCATGAGACCGAGTAACATTTTGGCTCAGTGGCATGGAGCACGCATGAAGCACCTGATGATAATCCTAGCCGCTGCTTCCACTATCGTGGCGTGCTCGGACGCGTCGGCACGCCCCTTCACCGATCCGCGCGCCGAGCGCAGCGACGCCATCGACCAGGCGGCTGCCATGGAGCCGCGCGATCCGGCCTGCCATGCGCGCATGCTGGTTTCAGCCGGCGGCGCCTTCCCGCGCAATCCGCACACGCTGGCGCTGCGCTGGATCGGCTTCTCCAATTTCGAGCTCGTCTATAACGGCCGCATCATCCTGCTCGACGCCTATTACGACCGCGGCAGCGAATATCCGCCGCTTGGCGTCGCGGCGGCAGACATCAAGTCCGCTGACCTGATCCTGATGGGGCATGGCCATTTCGATCACATGTCGGACGCGGCATCGATCGGCGCGCGCACCAAGGCCTTGCTGGTCGGGGCTGCGGTCACGACCGACAAGCTGCGCACCCAGCCGGTGCCGATCCAGCAGATCAAGACCGTGACCGGGCGCGGCGACGAGACCTTGAAGTTCGACCACTTCACGGTCGAGCCGATTTTGGGACGCCACGGCGAGCCCGCCAAGGAAGTCACCGAGGTCATGGACCGCACGCTGAACGAGCTGATGCCGGCGCCCACGGCGGAGCAGAAGGCCGAGTCGGCCACCATCCGCTCGCGCGGCACCAACAGCCCGCGCATCCTCGAGGAAGGCACCATCGCCTATCTGATCACGCTCGACGACGGCTTTCGCATCCTCTACCGCGACAGCGGCGGCCGCGTGACCGACTACGAGCGCGCCGCGATGGCGCGGGTTGGACGCGTCGATCTGGCGCTGGTCGCCGTCTCCGGCGATTATCTCAATCCCCTGATGGTCAGGCTCGCGCTCGAGCACATGCGCGCCTACCGGCCGGACGTCATCATGCCGGCCCATCACGACGCGCCGGTCACCTCCGGCCATGTGGCGCAGTGGCGCGCCACCGAGCCGCTGTTCGAGGCCATGAAAGACGAGAATCCGGACATCGTCACGGTCTCCAAGGAATATCGTGAGCCGGTCTGCTTCAACACCGAGATGAACATCCAGCGCGGCTACTGACGCGCGCATTTGCCGCTTGACGGCAATGGGCAAATCAGTGCATTCGGGAAATTGAAACTCATGAACTGCGCCCATTTCCACCCGGCCGGAATCCGCGCCGGGTTTTTTGTGAGCCGGGCGCTGCACAGGCAATAGGCATCGCCACATTTCATAACCGCGGTTATTTGTAGATTTATTGTTGTTTCAATGGGAAGCGGCGCCGCGGTGGCAGAATTGGGGCACGGGCCACGCGTTTTCCCTCGCCTGGCCATTCCGGAATTCGGCTGGCGCAGGATCCAGGCCGCGCGCTAGCATTCGCAGTTTCCCGCTTGGCGCCGCAGAGGACGAGCGATGGCACACGAAGGCTTGATCAATGTTGCGAGCGGTTTTTCGGTGCGCGAGACGGTCGAGCGGCTGGTCGCCTTTGCGGCCTCGCACGGCCTCGTGGTGTTCGCGCGCATCGATCACGCGGACGGCGCCGCCAAGGCCGGCCTGGCGCTACGCCCCACCGAGCTCGTGATCTTCGGGCACCCCAAGGGCGGCACGCCGCTGATGCAGGACCGCCAGACGACCGGGATCGATCTGCCGATCAAAGCGCTCGCCTGGGAGGACGCCGACGGCAAGGTCCGGCTGACCTACAACACGGCCGAATGGATTGCGCAGCGCCACGGCCTCGGCCCGGCGGGCGCGCAGGCCGTCGCCGCCATCGCCACCGGGCTCGCCGCCGCCGCCAAGGCGGCGACCACCGCGTAAAGGTCCACGATCTGCTCTGCTCGACTCTAGCTGGAGGCCTGCGTGTCCGACACCGTCCGCAACAATCCGGCGCTCAATCGGTTCGAGCTCGACCTCAACGGCCAGACCGCGGCGGCCTACTATCAGCTAAGGCCGGGCGTGATCACCTTCACCCACACCGAAGTCCCGACCGAGCTGTCCGGCCATGGCATCGGATCAAAGCTCGTGCGCGGAGCGCTCGAAGCCGCCCGCGCGCAAGGTCTCAAAGTGGTGCCGAAATGCCCGTTCGTGGCCGCCCACATGGCCAAGCATCCGGAGTTCAACGATCTGCTGCTTTAAAATTCCCGGCCGATGTAATGGTCGACCGAGTAACGGCCGCCGCCGCGGAAGGCGATCGCGAGCGCGAGAATGCCCATCAGCAGCGCGTATTCCATCCCGCGCCGCCCCCACGACCAGACCGGCCACAGCACGGCAAAGCTGATGACCGACATTTCGATCACGAAGGCGGCCGCGACCACGCGGGTGAGCAGGCCGATCGCCAGCATGGTGCCGCCGAAGAACTCGAGCGCCCCGATGAAGTAGGCCCAGGCGAGCGGATAGGACCAGCCGAAATTCACGAAATTGCGCGACGCCGCGATGGCATCGTCCTGGAACAGCTTGGCGTAGCCGTGCGGGATCAGGAAGACGCCGAGAGAAAATCGGATCAACGTGTAGCTCAGCGGCGCCAGGATTTCGTAGAGCTTGGCCGCTCCCGGCACCAACAATTTCTTGCTGTCCACATAGGATTCCATACGAGCCCCCATTTAACGACGCCGAGCGGGCCTCGCCTACCCCACCGGAATTCGTAGGGGCGGCCCTTGTGGCCGCCCAATCGCGTGCGGGCGCCCGGGCTATGGGGCGCCCCTACACGACCGATGCCAAGAGCTACTTCAGCTGATCCGCCACCTTGGCAATGCCGGCCTTGCCGCAGGCCTCTTCCTGCGGCCCACCCATCGGCGCGCCGCTGAGACCGACGCCGCCGATGGTCACCTCGCCGACCTTGATCGGAACGCCGCCCTGCAGCGGGATGACGTCGGTCAGCGCCCGCTGGCCGGAGACGTTCTGCCCATTGCCGGCGGCGGCGGCGGCGGCGGCAGGACCAGCGTCGGTGCGCTGCGCCCATTCGGCCGTAGGGCGCCCGAACGTCTCCGCCGTATAGGCCTTGCGGCGGGCGAGCTCGATATTGTGCGGGGCGGCGCCATCGCCCTGCAGGAAGACGCGCAGCCGGCCGGTGCGATCGACGACCGCAACCGATACCCGGTCCCCGCATTCGGCCAGCGCGGTTTGCGCAATCGTCAAGGCCATATGGACCGAAACGTTCTTCTCCGTCAGCACTTGCGCGCCGGCGGAGCCCGGCACGACCAGGATCGCGGCGATTGCGGCAGCAGCGCCCAAACGAAACAACATCGATCTATCCTCCCTTGCTCGCGGTTTTTGAGTCCCCCCTCCTTTCCCTCAAGCGCGGAGGGAGAGGCTGGGGCTGCGTCCGGGGTCGGCGCAGCTCGACGAGATTATGTCATCAGCCGGAGGCGCGCGGAAGGACCGAGTTCGAGGCTCGGTTTGCAGCCTCGACGGGCGCGCGCGCGGGCACCGGCTTGCGCGGCCGCCGGGCGCGCCAGCGTGCGCAAATGAGATCGACGACGCACACGCCGAGCCCCCCGGCCAGCACATACCAACCCGGCCGCACCATATCGAGATTGTCGAGGTCGAATACGAACGCCGTCTGCTGCAGAACCGCCAGCGGGGAAACGTTGAACGCGATGCCGAAGCCGATCGCCTCGCCCGCGAAGGTCAACGCCGAAGCCGCGACGGCGAGCGCCAGCAGCAACCAGGTCGGCAGCTCGCCAGGCCGCTTCCACCGCGAGGCGATGAGGCGATAGCCCATGAGCCAGGTGAACAGCCCCGCCACCAAGGTCGGCACGCTGACGTCGAGCTTGGTCTGCTCGAAGAAATGCACGATCCCCAATATGCCAATGAGATAGACCAGCTGGTGCAGCCGCTGCCAGCGCGGGCCCCCGAGCGCCCGCACCATGCCGTCGGTCGAGGTCGCGGCGAGCGTGGCGAGGCCGAGCCAGGCGGTGAACCCGATGGTGAGATAGATGCGCAACGCGATCTCGCTGGCCACATGGGCGAGATCAAACATCTGATCGACGGCATACAGCGTCAGGTGGGCGGCGCCGTAGCAGAAGGCGCCGACCCCGATCATGCGGCGGACATCGACCAGCTGGCCGTAGCGCGCGATCCGCCGCAGCGGCGTGATGGCGAGCGCCAGCAGCAGGAACATGAGCATCCAGAAGCCGGCGCGGTGGATCAGGTCGTTGACCGGACGGGCCTCGAACCTGATCTCGGTCTGCCACGCCACGAGTGCGAGCCCGATCGGCCAGAGCAGAAGAGCGAGCGTGACGATGCGAAGGACGGACAGGCGCCCGCGATTGTCGCGCCAGAGCTGGTAGGACGATGGCATGGCTGGCGGCGTCTTGGCTGGCGATGTCACGGCTGGCGATGTCACGGCTGGCGATGTCATGGCGTGGTCATGCTGGCGTCCGTCTAGCACACCGCCCTCGGCGCGGCCCAGCGGCCGCCGCAAGTATGCGTGATCGAATTGAACACGTTCCCTTTACCATGTTCGCTAACGGTTGCGCAGTGATTTGCGTACACGATCGAGCGGAACGCAATCCGTTCCGGCAATCGTCCGATTACAACGCATTGGTGTAACATGCGCGCCACCGGCCCGATCCACGCGCTAAAGCCGTCAGCCGGCCGACTGGCCGGCGACGTCCACCGCGCGTTCGTGGCCAGCGGTCTGGTCGTCGGGGTTTGCGTCGGCACCGCCGTCTTCGCGAGCTGGGCACACTCATCGATGAGCCGCGGCGCGCAATCGCATGCGGTCAACGGAGCCAATCTCAGCACCGGCTCCTTGCTGATCGTCTCCCCGAGCGGCACGTTCTGCCGCAACCGAACCATCGACAACAGCACGTGGCAGATCCGCGACAACGGCTGGGTGGATTGCGAGGACGCGCTGGCCAAGTCTGCAAGCGGGACCGACAATCGGGGCTCAAGGCTCGATCTCATTCGACAGTCGTTTCGCGGAAACCCGTAGCGGCGCACGCACTCCCCCAATTGCTCCCTCAATCCAGTGTGCCGGCAGCCTAGCGTCGGACGGACCGATTTTCGCCGCGCCTGGTCCATGCTATAGCTTGCGCCGTTCTAACGAGGCGCTCTTGGCGTGACCGGCTGGCGTCAAGCGACAAAGGATTAAGGACATGTGCTCCTACATCGTGAGGAAGGCCGCGCTCACGGGCAGCGCCAAGGGGCCCAAGGGCTGGATGCGGATCGACACCGCCAATGTCTATTTCGACCATCCCTATCACGCGCCGCTCGACCACGCGCTCGGCATCGATTTCATCAATGCGGCGGACGGCGGCCGCGAACGTGTCGCCGTGGAGCTGAGCGCTGAGTCCGCGCGCGAGCTGGTGAGCCAAATCCTGGCGGCGCTCGAGAGCGGCGAGGCCGAGCACGGCACCCACCACGCCGTGGCGGCGGAGTGATCCGTCAGGTCGCCCCGGCTAGGCCGCGACGGCGGCCGTCAATTCGCAGGTTTGCGTCACCGGCTGCGCGAGTTCCTCATCCGGCGACTTCTCGTAGCCGACGGCACGCAGAACGCCCTGGCGCGGGCACATCTCGACCGCGATCCGCGTGAAGGAATTGAGCACCGGCGGCGTCACCCAATCGAAGGTTCCGTGCGCGAACTGGCCGGGCCATGCCGCCAGCTGCTGCTGTCGGCGAAGGCTCCGCTCGGTGGCCTCCTCATAGCTGCGCGTGAACATGTACTGGCTGGACACCCGCGCCTCCCACCGCGGCCGGCTCTCAAGCCAATCATTGGCAGCGCCCGTCTCCTGGTCGCGGCTTGCAAAGCCCTCCTCGGTTCGCTCGATGACGCATCCTTGGCCCTCTTCGCAGCCGGCAAGCGTGAAAATCACCGGACGGGCGACCGGCGTCGTTTCGAGGCGATGGCGCGCCTCCGCAAAGCTGGCGCAGGTCTCGAACACCTCGCGCAGGAGATGGTCCGGCGGTGTGAAGCGGATGCGAGCGGTGGCGAGCGCATTCATGGCGATATCGTAGGGCCGCAGCCACGGATGCCGCGTGCGCCGCCACATCGGCCCCTGATTGATGCAGGCCGCAAAGCGGCCGGGCGCCGAGGCGGTCAGCGCGCCCACGAAGCCCGGCCAGGTGACCGCGTCGAAGGCGCCGGCAGGGCCGCGCATGCGCGCAATCTCGACGTGACGACCGAGACCGGAAAACGGCCAGTCGAGCGTGCGCGCCAGCCACGGCACGCCGTCTTCGTGCCGGACCAGCGCGGTGCATCCCCATTGGTAGCAGCCGTTGAGAAACCAGATGCCCGAATAGTCGAGCTCCTCGGCGATGGCGGCGATTTCGGCCACATAGGGCGAGGCGGAGCGTGCCAGCCAATGACGCGTCATCGCATCCGCCGCCGGAAGCATCAGACGGACCGCACCCGGTAGCCAGGCGAGGCAGCCGTCGCGCAAGGCCTGCGCGCGGGCACGGGCCGCGATGGCGTGCTCCACCTGCCCGCCAGGCGCGATTTCAGCGACCGGGATGGTGGCGAGCGGGGTGGTCGATGCAAGCATCATGTCGGGTCGCTCAATCTTCGGATGATTCGACTTTGGACGGCTCGCTTGCAGATGACTTGATCCCGGACGCGTAGACTTCATCGCATCATGGCCACGATCGCCGGCGTGTCAACGCGATGAACGGGCATC
>DATDGG010000078.1:0-2827 GCA_036522235.1 Xanthobacteraceae bacterium | reverse complement strand
GTCGAGGCCGTCAACATCCGGCCGAGCTCGGCGGCGAATTGCGAGAAGGTGGTGGCAGCCGCGGTCAAGCACTTCGGCGGGGTCGACATTCTGGTGCTGGCCGCCGGCATCAACAAGGTTTCCAAGATCGTCGATCAGCCACCCGAGGCTTTCTCGGAGGTGATGGACGTGAACGTGACCCAGTCGTGGCTCATGGCGCGCGCGGCCGGCAAGCAGATGCTGGCGCAGGGCCGCGGCGGCAAGGTCGTGTTCATGTCGTCGGCGCGCGGGCTGCTCGGCCATCCGGCCGGCTACACCGCCTATTGCGCGTCGAAGTCGGCGATCGACGGCGTCACCAAGGCGCTCGGCTGCGAATGGGGCGACACCGGCATCACCGTGAACGCGATCGCCCCCACCGTCTTTCGCTCGCCCCTGACCGCCTGGATGTACGAGGACAACGAGCGCTCGACCGCGGTGCGCAAGGGCTTCGTCAGCCGGGTGCCGAAGGGCCGGCTGGGCGAGCCCTCCGATCTCGCCGGCCCGCTGCTGTTCCTGGCCTCGAAGGCGTCCGATTTCTATACCGGCCACATCCTTTATGCCGACGGCGGCTATACGGCGGGTTGATCGTGGCCGCCCAGGCGCGCATCTCGGTTCTTGGCGCCGGCCTGATGGGCCACGGCATCGCGCAGGTGTTCGCGGTCGCCGGCCATGAGGTCGCGATCTACGATCCGGTCGCCGCGAGCCTCGACCAGGTCAAGACGCGCATCATCGCTAATCTTCGCGACCTCGGCGACAACGAAACCGCGGTCGAGCGGGTGCGGCCCTGCGCCGATCTCGCTACGGCGGTGCGCGATGCCGACTACGTGGTCGAGGCCGCGCCCGAGAATTTGGAGGTCAAGCGCAAGCTTTTCGCCGAGACCGAAACCTACGCGCGCCCGGACACTATCCTTGCCAGCAACACATCGGTGATCCCGATCACCGCCATCATGCAGGATCTGCACGAGCGCTCGCGCGCGCTCGGCACCCATTGGTGGAACCCGCCTTATCTGGTACCCCTGGTCGAGGTGATTGGGACGCAGTGGACCTCGCCCACCGCGATCGATTTGACCATGCGGCTGCACGCTGGGGCCGGCAAGAAACCCGCCCACGTGAAGAAGGACGTGGCCGGCTTCATCGGCAACCGCCTGCAGCATGCGCTTTGGCGCGAGGCGGTGGCGCTGGTCGAGCAGGGCATCTGCGATGCCGAGACCGTCGATACGGTCATCAAGGCCGCCTTCGGGCGCCGCCTGGCGGTGCTGGGCCCGCTTGAGAACGCCGATCTGGTCGGAACCGATCTCACGCTCGCCATTCACAAGACCGTCCTGCCCGCCATCGATTCAAGGCCCGGCCCATCGCCCTATCTCGAAGGGCTTGTGGCGGAGGGCAAGCTCGGCTTCAAATCGGGTGAAGGCTTCCGCAAATGGACCCCGGAGGCACAGGCCGCGTTGCGTGCCAAGGTGGTGCAGCACCTCAAGAAGGCCCGCGCCGACGACGTATAGATTTTCGGACCATTGTTGAACCATCCGCCAGGGAGGTTGCCATGAAACAGCCAGGAACCATCAGCCGCCGCCGCGTGGTCGCCGCCGGCCTCGGCGCCATCGCGGCGCCGGCGGTGCTGCGCGTGCTGCCCGCCAATGCGCAGTCGCGCGTCATCAAGATCGGGCATGTGAGCCCGCGCACCGGCCTGATCGCGGCGTTCGGCGAGGCCGATCCGTTCATTCTGGAGCAGGTCCAGAAGCTCCTCGAAAAAGGCATCAGCAACGGCGGCAAGACCTATCCGGTGCAGATCCTCTCGCGCGACAGCCAGTCGAGCACCGCGCGCGCTTCCGAGGTCGCGGCCGAGCTGATCCTGCGCGACAAGGTCGACCTCCTGGTGGCGGCAAGCACGCCGGACACGACCAATCCGGTCGCCGATCAGGCCGAGGTCAACGAGGTTCCCTGCATCACCACCGACTGCCCGTGGCAGCCCTATTTCTTCGGCCGCAAGGGCGACCCGCAGAAGGGCTTCACCTGGACCTACCATTTCTTCTGGGGGCTCGAGGACGTGATCGCCGCCTTCCTGGCGCTCTGGAGCAGCGCGCCGACCAACAAGGTGATCGGCGGCCTGTTCCCCAACGACGCCGACGGCAATGCCTGGGGCGACCCGCAGATCGGCTTTCCGCCGGCGCTGCAGAAGGCCGGCTTCAAGCTCGTCGACCCGGGCCGCTATCAGCCGGTCAGCAGCGACTTCACCTCGCAGATTTCCGCCTTCAAGAGCGCCGGCGCCGAGATCGTCACCGGCAACATGATCCCCCCCGATTTCGCGACCTTCTGGGGACAGGCCGCCCAGCAGGGCTTCAAGCCCAAGGTCGTGACCATCGGCAAGGCGCTCCTGTTCCCCTCGGTCATCGCTTCGCTCGGCGCCCGCGGCAACGGTCTGAGCACGGAAATCTGGTGGACCCCGAGCCATCCGTTCAAGTCCGGCCTGACCGGCCAGAGCGCGCGCGACCTGACCGACGCCTATACCAAGGCGACCAGCAAGCCGTGGACGCAGCCGATCGGCTTCAAGCATGCATTGTTTGAGGTGGCGATCGACGTACTCAAGCGCACCAAGAATCTCGGCGAGCCCAAATCGATCCTCGATGCGATCACCTCGACCGACTACAAGTCGATCGTCGGGCCGGTGAAGTGGGCCGGCATGCCGGTCAAGAACGTGACCAAGACGCCGCTCGTGTCCGGCCAATGGCAGCGCAAGGGCGATGCGTCCAACCTCGTCATCACGCAGAACCAGACCGCACCGCAGATTCCCGTCGGCGGGAAATTGGAATTG
>DATDGG010000077.1:0-10748 GCA_036522235.1 Xanthobacteraceae bacterium | reverse complement strand
GGCTCAATGACCGGATCTATCCCTTGGCCCGCGTGTTCTATTCCGAGCCCTGGTCCGACATGCACAACCGGATGAAGGAGGCCCTCCTCCTGCTCGGCCGGCTGCCGCGCGCGGTGGTGCGCCCGCCCCTGGTCAAGCTCGGCCGCGCCGAGATCGATCGCATCCGCGCCGCCCTGGTCGAAGCCGGCCTCCTCGGCGCGAAAGGCAGCCGCGATGCGGCCTAATTGAGGCTTGATCCCGCGGTCGAGTTCGGGGACATTGCGGCCGCGAGAAGGAACACCATGCCCGAGACACCCAGCAAGACCGGCGGCCGGCGGATCATCTGGCTGAACGTGCTGACGGTCGCCAGCGCCGCCATCCTGATCAGCGCCGAAGTGTTCGGTGCGGCCTTTGCGGGCGGCTGGGCGGTCGCCAATCTGTTCGAGTTCGGAAGCGACGGCGTCCATATCTTCCAGGCGATCTTCTTCGTCCTCGGCATCGCGGTGATGATCGCGTTCGTGCGCAACGCCAAAGAGGTCGAGCCGTTCCTGACCAAGCGCTGACGGCGCCGCCGCGGGAACCCGCGCGCGTGTGCCGCGTTGAGCCCCGATCAGGTTTTTCCTGACGATGCAGTCGCGCTCCGCTGCGGCCAAAAGTATTGCGCGCCGCAGCCAGATCCATTAATGCAGGAATGCCCAATTTCGCACGTGCCTGTGGCCGTGTGTCGATCGGTGGGCATCCGGACAAGAGGCCGGACAGCCGCCTAGGGAGCAGAGTTTCTTAGCTCATGCGTCCTTAGCTCATGCGATCGGCAGCCGGAGGCGAAACCGGCGCACCTCGTTCTCAACGAGGGACGCGGCTTAAAGCAACGACGGAACGGGCTTTTTTAGGACCACCGGCGCGAATGCCGGATCACTGAAAAGGCTTGTCCTTCTTGCCGGGCGTGCGGAACGGGACCTCCCCAATCCGGACCAAGGCAGCGATCGAAGCAACACCACGCGCACCGCATTCCGCGGTGGCTGCGAGCGTTGCAGGAGGTTCACCAGGCGGCCCGCGCCGCCATGCCGGATTAGGGAGTGGGGTTGAGATGACAGCACGCATCCGCGAATTCCTGAAGCGCCGCACCGACGAGGGACCTTGCCTGGTGGTCGATCTCGACGTGGTGCGGGAGAACTATCTCTCCTTCGCCAAGTCGCTGCCCGACAGCAAGGTGTTTTACGCCGTCAAGGCCAATCCGGCGCCCGACATTCTCAAGCTCCTGGTCGAGCTCGGCGCCTGCTTCGACGTCGCCTCGGTGGCCGAGACGCAAACGGTGCTCGCCGCCGGCGCCACGCCCGAGCGCATCTCCTACGGCAATACCATCAAGAAGGAGACCGAGATCGCCGCCGCCTTCCGGCTCGGGGTGACGCTCTATGCGGTCGACTGCGAGGCCGAGGTCGAGAAGGTCGCGCGCGCGGCGCCCGGCGCCCGGGTCATCTGCCGCATCCATTGCGACGGATCGGGCGCCGAATGGCCGCTGTCGCGCAAGTTCGGCTGCGAGCCGGACTACGCGGCCGACATTCTGGAGCTGGCGCAGCGGCTCGGCCTCGTCGCGCACGGGATTTCCTTCCATGTCGGCTCCCAGCAGCACAATGTGGAGGCCTGGGACCGCGCGCTCGCCTCGACGGCGGCGATCTTCCGGACCTGTGCGGAGCGCGGCATCACGCTGTCCATGGTCAATCTGGGCGGCGGCTTCCCGGCCCGATACATCCGCAAGACGCCGCGGCTCGAATCCTACGGTAAGGCGATCTTCCGCTCGCTGCGCCGCCATTTCGGCAACAATATCCCCGAGACCATCATCGAGCCGGGGCGCGGGCTCGTCGGCAGCGCCGGCATCATCGAGGCCGAGGTGGTGCTGGTCGCTAGGCGCTCGCCCGAGGACGATGTCCGCTGGGTCTATCTCGACATCGGCAAGTTCCATGGGCTCGCCGAGACCATCGCGGAAGCGATCCGCTACCCGATCCGCACCAAGAAGGATCGCGACGAGATGGCGCCCTGCATCATCGCCGGGCCGACCTGCGACTCCGTCGACGTGCTGTACGAGAAGAACCCCTACCCGCTGCCGGTCTCGCTCGCCATCGGCGACAAGGTGCTGATCGAGGCGGCCGGCGCCTACACGGCGAGCTATTCCTCGGTCGGCTTCAACGGCTATCCGCCGCTGCGGCAATACGTGATCTGAGCTCCAGGGGTCAGCAATCAGAGATCAGTAATCAGAACGGGTCTGCTTCTGATTACTGACTACTGTTCCCTGTTACGGCAAGATCAGCCGGTTGCGCACCGCGTAGCGTACCAGCTCGGCGGTCGAGTGGATGTCGAGCTTGCGCATCGAGGCCGAGCGGTGGGTCTCCACCGTCTTGACGCTGATGCTGAGCAGGTGCGCGATCTTCTTGTTGCTGTTGCCCTCGGCGATGAGCATAACCACCTCGCGCTCCCGCGCCGTCAGCGTGATCGGATTGTTGCCCGACCCGCTCTGCTCGATGAAGTTGCCGAGCAGCGTCTCCGAGACGTGATCCGAGAAGAAGGCATGGTGGCGCGCGAGCGCCTCTATGGCGCGGACAATCTGCTCGTCCGCCTCCGATTTCAAGACGTAACCGCGCGCGCCGGCATGCAGCACGTCGCGAATTTCGCTCTCGCGGTCGACCAGCGTAAAGATCATGACCTCGGTCCCGGGCGCATCCTTGCGGATTTGCCGCGTGGCCTCGATCCCGCTGACGATCGGCAACGAAATATCGAGCACCGCGACGTCCGGCTTGAGTTGGAGCGCAAGCTCCACCGCCTCGCGACCGTTGCTCGCTTCCGCGCACACTTCAAATTCCTGCCGCGCTTCAAGAAGCGCGCGCAGGCCGCGCCGCACGACAGCATGGTCGTCGGCTAGGAGAATGCGGACCATATTTGTAGCGCCCCGTCCCTTGGCCCGCCCCAGACCCCGCATTTTTCATGCAGACCTAGGGTATCAACTGATGCTGCATTTCCAAAGCAAATTTTCAGCAATGTAGAAATTTTTCGACGAGCCGCTGTTGGGCACAGCGACGTCAAACTTCGGCGGCAATTGATGCGTTTCTCTTGTTTCAATCAACAAATAGTCGCTTCAGCGCCATATTCGATCGCGGGTGCGTCATCTTTTTACCGTCGATGAAACCGCGGCGGTGCACCCATACCCGCGCCGCGCCGAGGCGCCGGCAAATTCCTTGGATGCATTTCATCGCGCTGTCATGCAGCGGCACTTTGTCGGCGCCCGAGATCAGCCGAGATCGACGATGCCGGCGTCGCCGTCTTCGGTGCCGAAGGCCAGCAGCGTGCCGCTCTCATTCCACGCGAGCGCGGTGACCGGCGCCGCGGCGGGCTTGCGCGCCAGAATTTCGGCGCCGTCCGAGAGGCGAATCAGCAGAACGAGCCCGTCCGCATAGCCGACTGCGACCACGGCCTGGCTCGGGTGGCACGCCACCATGTCGATCGGCGCCGCGCCTGGTGCCAGCACTTGCGGGGTCTTGCCCATCGGGCCGGACTTCGACTGGAACGGCCACAGGACCAGCTGGGCAGCCCCCGAGCTCGCCAGCCATTTGCCGTCCGCGGTCCAATCGAGCGAGCGGACACGCGCCGCATAGCCTTGCATTCGCATGTCCTTGCGGTCGGCCAGGCGCCAGCCGTGCAGGGTCGGCTCCTGCATGGCGGTGATCAGAAAGCGCCCGTCCGGGCTGAAGGTGGCGGCGAGATGCGAGCCCTTCCACGCCAGCGTCTCGGGCGCGGCGCGCTCCGCATTGGGAAACCAGAGTGTCGCGCCGTTGTAGTGGGCGATCGCCAGACGGAATCCCTTGGGCGCGAAGGCCAGGGCCCCGACCGTCGAGGGCGCCTCGAACACGTGCTCGGCGTCCTTGGCAGCGCGCGCGAAGGCCTGCTTGCCGGCCGACCAGGCCACGGCCCCGTTCGGAGCGATCGCCACATGGTCGATCCAGCGGCGCTTGGGGTCGGTCGCGACGTCGGTCGCCGACCCCGCCGCGTCGGTCGCCACGATCCTGCCGTCATCACCGCCGGTGACGACACGCTCGCCATCGGCCGCCGACGCCAGCACGGCGCCGCCATGGATCGCGACGCGTGAAGCCTCGCCGTGGCGCACCAGCAGCAGGGCCTCCTCGCCCAGCACGAAGACCGCGGTGCTCCCGAGAAAATGCGCACCCACGACGACACCATCCGCCGGATATTGCCGCGTGCGTTCGACGACGGAAGCGGTGTCGGGGCTGGTTTGCGTCATGATCTGTTGGGTTGCGCAGGTTTCTATCCACCCGATAGCGGGAGGATCGCGCTACGCCAGGCAGCTTTCGAAGCCCGTGCGGATATCCTGCTCGGGCAATTTCCGGCCGATGAACACGATACGACTCGTGCGCGGCTCGCCGTTTTTCCACTCACGCTGGTGGTCGCCGTCGAGGATCATGTGCACGCCCTGCAAGACGAAACGCTTCGGATCGTCCTTGAAGGAGAGAATGCCCTTACAGCGCAGGATGTTCTGGCCCTCCTCCTGGACCAGGGTCTGCACCCAGGGAAAGAATTTGTCGGGATCAAGCGGAGCTTCGATCGTGAGCGAGAGCGATTGCATGTCCTCGTCGTGATAATGCTTGAGCCCGGGCGCATGGTGATGGTCGTGATCATGGTCATGGTCATGGTCATGACCGTGGTCGTGACCATGATCGTGGTGGTGCTCGCCGGTCTGCAGAAATTCCGGCTCGATATCCAGGATGCGATCGAGATCGAAGGCGTTGCGCCCGAGCACCTCCGGGAGCGGGACCGCGCAACGCTGCGTCTTGTGCAGCTTGGCATAGGGATTGATGGCGCGGATGCGCCCTTCGACCTCGTCGAGCTCGGCCGTGGAGACGAGGTCGGTCTTGTTGATGATGATCACGTCCGCGAAGGCGATCTGGTTCTTGGCTTCGGGCGCATCCTTGAGGCGGTCCTTGAGCCATTTCGCGTCGGCGACCGTCACCACCGCATCGAGCTTGGTCCTGCGGCCCACGCCCTCGTCGACAAAAAAGGTCTGCGCCACCGGGGCCGGATCGGCGAGCCCGGTGGTCTCGACAATGATGGCGTCGAACTTGCCCTTGCGACGCATTAAACCATCGATGATGCGGACCAGGTCGCCGCGCACGGTGCAGCAGATGCAGCCGTTGTTCATCTCGAATATTTCTTCGTCGGCGCCGACCACCAGGTCGTTGTCGATGCCGATCTCGCCGAATTCGTTGACGATGACGGCAAATTTCTGCCCGTGCAGCTCGGACAGGATGCGGTTGAGCAGCGTGGTCTTGCCGGCGCCGAGATAGCCGGTGAGCACAGTGACGGGAATCTTGTCTGACATTCGATCGCTCCAATGGCGCCGCTAAGATAGGAACGCCGCCAAAGAACGCCAAGGGAAATCGCGCCCGGCGGGATGCAGCGGACGCAAGCGTCCTTGAACTCGGATAGCGGAAACCCTAGGCTCGCCGGCAGAACCGCGCGGCGATTTGGTTGTAACAGCGGACCGAAAGCTCGGGAGCCTGCCATGCTCAAACGCCTTGCAATAGTCGGGGCAGCCGCCCTGACAGCCATGCTCACCCCTATCATCGACGTTCCGGCGTCCGCCCAGGGCGCCGCGGCGCTGTCCGGAAAGGTCACCTCCGCCGAGGAGGGCGCCGTGGAGGGCGTGATCGTCAGCGCCAAGAAGGACGGCTCGACGATCACGGTTAGCGTCATAACCGACGCGCAAGGGCGCTACAGCTTCCCTCCCGACCGGCTGCAGGCGGGCCACTACGCCCTCTCGATCCGCGCCACCGGCTACGACCTCGACGGCCCCGACGCGACGGACTTGGCTCCCGGAAAGCCGGCCAATGTCGATCTCAAGCTGCGCAAGACCCGCAATCTCAGCAAGCAGCTCACCAATGCGGAATGGATGATGAGCATTCCGGGCAGCGACGACGACAAGCTCCAGCTCCTCAATTGCGTGAGCTGCCACACCCTCGAGCGGATCGTGAAGTCGACCCACGATGCCGACGAGTTCGTGCAGGTGGTGACGCGCATGCAGGGCTATGCGCAGGTGAGCCAGCCGATCAAGCCGCAGCGCCGCGTCGACCAGTCGCGCGCCGCCAATCCGGAGCGGTTCCGCAAGTTCGCCGAATACCTCGCCACCATCAATCTCAGCGAGGTGCCGCGCTGGGAATATGCGCTCAAGACCCTGCCGCGCGTGAGCGGCCGCGGCACCCATGTCATCGTCACCGAATACGACCTGCCGCGGCCGACCATCGAACCGCACGACGTGGTGTTTGCCAATGGCTATGCCTGGTACACCAATTTCGGCGAGCAATATATCGGCCGGCTCGATCCCAGGACCGGCGAGCACAAGGAGTTTCCGCTGCCTGAGCTCAAGAAGGGCTTCCCGACCGGCTCGCTCGATCTCAAGCTCGACAAGGACGGCACGCTCTGGTTCGGCATGATGTATCAGGGTGCGCTCGCCAAGTTCGATCCCAAATCCGAGAAGTTCCAGATTTTCCCGGTGTCGGCCGAGCGCAACCGGGACGACACGCAGCTCAACATGCTGACGATGAATTACGGCGTCGACGGCAAGATGTGGACCAACGACGCCGGGCCGTCGACCATCCTGCGGCTCGACGTGACCAGCGGAAAATACGAGAACTTCGATCCGCTGGCGATGCTGCCGGGCGGCCGCGCCAACAAATCGATCTACGACATCGCCGCCGACTCGCAGAACAATCTCTACATGACGGAATTCCAGAACAACTACATCGTGCGGCTCGACGCCAAGACCGGCAAGGTCACCTATTATCAGGCGCCGACCGCGCTCTCGCGCAACCGGCGCGGCAATATGGACGAGGCGGATCGCTTCTGGTTCGCCGAATATCGCGGCAACAAGATCGGGATGTTCGACACCAGGCAGGAGACGTTCGTGGAATGGCCGCTGCCGACCAAGTTCACGCAGCCCTATGACGTGATCTGGGACAAGAACGGGGAACTCTGGACCGGCGGCATGACCACCGACCGGGTGGTGCGGCTCGATCCCAAGACCGGCCAGGGGATCGAATATCCGCTCGCCCGCGACACCAATATGCGGCACATGTTCGTCGACGACACCACCAGCCCGGTCACCTTCTGGGTCGGCAGCAACCACGGCGCCTCGATCGTCCGGGTCGAGCCGCAGGATTGACGGCGGACAGAGGTCAGAAGTCAGAGCTCAGGGCGCAGCGGATAGCGGCGCCTCTTTTCTGATCTCTGACACCTGATCCCTGATACCCTGACACCATGAGCGATCCAAAACCCCGTGCTGTCTGCGTCGGCGAGGTCATGATCGAACTGTCGCGCGGCGCTGACGGCCGCTTCTCGATCGCGTGCGGGGGCGACACTTTCAATACCGCGGTCTATCTCGCGCGCGCCGGCACCGATGTGGCCTTCGCCACCGCGCTCGGCGAGGATCCCTACTCGGACGGCATCCTGGCGCTCATCGCGGCCGAGGGCGTATCGAGCGCGGCGGTCCTGCGCGTCGCCGGCAGCCTGCCCGGGGTCTACTTGGTTGACTTCGATCCGGCCGGCAAGCAGCATTTCAATTTTTGGCGGGAGGAGGCGCCCGCTCGGGCGCTGTTCGAGCTGCCGGACTGGAACCGGGTGGCGGCGAGCCTGCTCACCGCCAAGCTCGTCTACTTCTCCGGCATCACGCTCTCGCACTATTCCAATGCCGGGCTCGGCCGTTTCCTCGCGCTGATCGAGGTCGCGCGCCAGAACGGCGCCAAGATCGCGTTCGACGCCAACTTCCGCCCGCGCGACTGGAGGGGGGACCTCTCGCGCGCCCGCACCGTGTGCATGGAAGCGCTCAAGCGGGTGGACATCGCCCTGCCCGCCTACGACGACGAGGCAGTGCTGTGGGGCGATCCGAGCCCGGAGGCCACGGTCGAGCGGTTGCAGGCTTTTGGCATCGCCGAGATCGTGGTGAAGAACGGCCCCAACAGTGCGTTGGTGGCAGCGCTCGGCGGCAGCGAATTCGTTCCGGTGCCGGAAGTGGTGGTGCCGGTCGACACCCACGCGGCCGGCGACGGCTTCAATGCCGGCTATCTGGCGGCCCGCCTCGCCGGCGAGGGACCAACCGCAGCGGCCGCCGCCGCGCACCGCCTCGCCGGCCAGGTGATCCGCCACCGCGGCGCCATCATGCCGCGGGCGACGGCCGCGATGCACTGATGACAGGGGTCAGGAATCAGTGATCAATAATCAGAAATCGCCAGCTTTGCCTCGCAGGATCACCAGGAGGACCACCATGCTGAGCAGGATCTCGATCGGTACGGTCGCGCTGATCGGCGCGTTGGCGATGGCGGTGACAAGCGCCGCGGCATTCGACGAATCCAAATATCCCGACTGGGGCGGCCAATGGTTGCGGCCGCGCGGGGTCGGAATTCAATGGGATCAGGGCAAGCGTCCGGGGCTCCCGCAGCAAGCGCCGCTCAAGCCCGAATACCAGAAGATCCTCGAGGCGAGCATGGCCGATCAGCGCAACGGCGGACAGGGCATCGACAACCGCTTCACCTGCATGACCAACGGCATGCCGCGGATGATGGCCGCGATCGCGCCGATCGAGTTCGTCATTCTTCCGGCGATCACCTACGTGCATTTCGAGGCCTTCATGCCGCGCCGTATCTATACGGACGGACGCGAATTTCCCAAGAATGAAGAGCCGAGCCTCGCCGGCTATTCGATCGGACACTGGTCCGATACCGACGGCCACGGCCGCTTCGACACGCTCGAGGTCGAGACCCGCAACTTCAAGGGTCCGCGCACGGTCGAATCCACCGGCATCCCGCTGGCCGAAGACAATCAGACCATCGTCAAGGAGAAGATTTACCTCGACAAGGCCGATCCCGACGTCATGCACAACATCATCACGATCATCGACAACGCCTTCACGCATCCCTGGACGGTGGACAAGCACTATCGCCGCGACCGCAACGTCATCTGGTTCGAGGACAATTGCAACGAGAACAACCATCACATCGTCATCGGCAAGGAGAACTATTACCTGAACGCGAGCGACGGCCGCCTGATGCCCGCCAGGAAGGACCAAGCACCCCCCGACTTGAAATATTTCAATAGTCCGCAGAAGTAGCTGATTGGTACAATGTCGGGTTCGATGCACCGGGGGCAGACGTGGCAACAACGGTCGGCGACGACCTTCTTGGGCGGCAGCCGACGTCGCTGCGATTTCCATCACTCCGATAGCCACCAATTCTTGCCCGCGAGCGACACGCCACCGGTCGGCAGATCGATCCGGATTCCGGTCTCGGCCGGCCGCATCTCGCCAGCAACCATAAAGGGCTCTGCAAGGCCGGCGACCACCTGATCGCCCCGCACGTAGAAGTTCATGCTGTTCAGCGGGACGCCACGAACCACGATCGCCTGCCCGTGCCCGGAGGCGATTCTTTCGAGCCGTCCGTTGCTCGCGACCGACAGCGTGACGCCAGGGGGCACCGTGGCCGCCAGCAGCGGAACGGCAAGTCCGGCGTCCGCCGGCAGGCGAAAATCCCATGCCTTGCCGTCGGTGCCGCGGCTCACGTTGGTGCCGGGCGGCAAGGTCAATCCGAGCAGCTCATGCTCGGCCGCGAGCTCGCATTTTTGCACGACCCCTTGATTGTCGAACTCGACTGCGCCGGCACGACACGGCCAGCCATCGAGGCGTTGATCCTCGGCGAGCGAGCCGCTCCAGAGCTGGCTGAAATCGTACCATGTCAGCGTTCCGACCACGCGCAAGCCTCGGATGTCGGTGGCGCGTGGCAGATCGATCGAAACGACGATGGAATGGGCCTCATCTCTGAAGCCAATCGTGCTGCCAGCGGGTAATGGCAGGCCGTCGACGGTTTCGTCGCGATCCAGCGTCCGCTGCAGTCGTGCCAGGTTGGCCGCCGAGTGGAATTCGGCGACGACGTATATCACGGCCGCAATCGGAAACGAGATGGTCAAGAGAGCGGCGGCGCCGAACGCAGCCCAACGCAGCCCACCCAGCCAATTGGCGCCATACCAGCCGGCAAGCATCAAAATGATTGCCGCTGGTACGGTCAGGAACCAGAATTTGACATCGAAGTAGATGAACCAGATCCAGAACGGCAATCTCACGACAGAACCTCCGCCCTGGTCACCGCCGCGACGTATAGGTCGGTCCGGCACTGAGCTGCGGCGGCGTTTGATGGTGTCATTTCACAAATGCAGATACTCATCGGGCGGCGGTCTGTCCGCTTGGGTCATGGTGCCTCGTTGGCTGATCCTTAAGCGTTAGACATACTCGACATCCGGCTGGTTCAAATTGACTCGGAACATTCATGCGAGTCCTCGATTCGGTTGTCCGCATCGGTCGGCTTATCGGCGACGGCAGAAAACCCGACGTTTCCGTCGGCCACCTTGCGTCCCCTCACGGATGGCCGATCAGCATTGCGCCGACTCCCGCCAGGAATGGCAGCGGGATCGAGACTATCGCGCGCAGCCAGACGACGCGCGGCGGCATCATGGCGACCTCCCAATTGATCAGCCGCGTCAGTGCATAGAGCGACCAGGCGGTCGAGTAGGCGATGACCTGCGGGGCGCCGCCGCCGCCCTTGAGCGCCGCCGCGCCGACCGAGAAGCCGACCACGGCCCCGCCCGGCGTGATGGCGCCGGCGAGCGTTGCGATCGTGATGCCGAGCAGGCCGGATTTCGGACCGATCCAGTTGGTGATCATATCC
>DATDGG010000076.1:0-38997 GCA_036522235.1 Xanthobacteraceae bacterium | reverse complement strand
GGCAAGAACGAGCGCGTCGGCAATGCGATCGACTGCGTAGCGGCCCCGCCCATGCCCTCCGGCGTCGACCTGCCGCTCGCCATCCAACCCTCCCGGAGGTCTCGCGGCCCAGCCTGCCTGGCGCGACGGCGCAACGGCCGGCCGTTCCGGGGCCGATTGGCGGATAGTTCTGCCAATTCCACCGCGTAACGACGGATTCACCAATCGCTGCTATCCGTTGCGGATCGCCCCATTCCCGCCGCCATCAATCGGCGGTATGGTCCGGCCGGGGGCAGGGGATATGGGCCAGCGTAAGCGCCCAAATCCTCGGAATCGGGGTCAAGCGCGGCGCGGGGACTTGATGGGGACGCGGGCCGGCGGGGGGCATTTTCGGCGCATCATGCGCACGAGCGCGGTCGCGCTCGGCTGCCTGGCGCTCGCCGGTTGCGCGGCGAGCAAGGTTCTCAGCGATTCCAAATATAGCCAGAAGGTGGTGGCCGACGGCGAGCCGGTGCCCAAGGGCGGCGGCGGCTACCATGTCGGGCAGCCCTATACGATCAACGGGCACACCTATTACCCCTCCGACAACCCCTCCTATCGGGCCGAAGGCATCGCGTCCTGGTACGGCCCGGATTTCCATGGCCGCCTCACCGCCAACGGCGAAATCTTCGACATGCACGGCATTTCGGCCGCGCATCCGACCATGCCGATCCCGAGCTATGCGCGCGTCACCAATCTCGACAACGGGCGCTCCATCATCGTGCGGGTGAACGATCGCGGCCCGTATGCCCGCAACCGCATCATCGACCTCTCCATCGGAGCCGCCAATGCGCTCCACTTCTATGGCGACGGGCTCGCCCATGTGCGCGTGGAATATGTCGGCCGCGCGCCCATCGAAGGCAGCGACGACCGTGTCTTGCTGGCGACCTTGCGGGAAGGCCACCCGGCGCCGGTGCCCCCGCAGCTGATGATCGCCTCGACGGCACCGTTTGTTCCAAGCTTCGGCGACGAGGAGGCCCCGCCGCTCCCGGCCGAGCGTCCCTTTGCGCTCGGGGCGGCGACCGGCCGCCTGGCCGCCAAGCCTGCAACCGTCAAGCCCGCAACCGTCGATGTCGCGGCCGCCGGCACGCCGGAGCGGTCGGTGGTCAAGCTGCCAGCCGCGAAGGTCCAGAACATCACCGATCTCGACTCCCCGCCGCGGGGCGAGGCGAGCCCGCTCGCGGCCTTTGCGGGCGCGCACAATGAGCCGGCTTTGGGCCTGATGAGCGGTCGCGGCCTTTATTGAGCCCCAAATTTGGGGCCTAACCGGGGGGTCGCTGGGCCCAATTCCATTGCGGCATTGATATCGCGCCTTCGGGCTTGCTAAGCATTGCGCGCGAAAATGCAGCCGGCTCACAAGGCCGCAACCAGATGCGGGCGCCCTGAGAGCGGAAGCCGATTTTCGGTCCGAAGATGCGATCAAACCCAATCAAAATCGCTGCGGGCGATCACAATGCGCGCGATCGCAATGCGCGCGATCGAAAGAGTGCGGGCAGATTTGGCCCCTGGCGGTTGACTTTCACCACCTGGGCGCTGGCCGCCTTGCTGGCGGGCGCACTCGCGGCGGCGGTCGCCGCGCCGCAAGCTCCGCCGGCTGCCAAGCAGGTTGCCAAGGGCCCCGCCACCGCGACAGCGGTCAAGAAGGACGAGGCCTTCCAGACCACGATTCCGAATGCGATCCTGATCGACGCCGAAAGCGGCAGCGTGCTGTTCGAGAAGAACGCCGATGTGCTGATCCCGCCCGCCAGCCTCTCCAAGCTGATGACCACGGAAGTGGTGCTCAACGAGATCAAGCAGGGCAGGCTGAAACCGTCGGACGAGTTCATCGTCAGCGAGAACGCCTGGCGCAAGGGCGGGGCGCCCTCGCACACGTCGAGCATGTTCGTCCCGATCCACAGCCGCGTGTCGGTCGCCGACCTGCTGCACGGCGTGGTCATCCAGTCGGGTAACGATGCCTGCATCGTGCTGGCCGAAGGCATCGGCAGCAGCGAGGAAAAATTCGCCGACATGATGATCGCGCGGGCGCGCGAATTGGGCATGCCGAAATCGACCTTCGGCAACTCCAACGGTCTGCCGGATCCCAAGCAGCTCATGACGGCGCGCGAGCTCGCGAAGCTCGCGCGGCAGATCATCCGGACCTATCCGGAGGACTATCATCTCTACGGCGAGACCGAGTTCACCTACAACAAGATCCGCCAGCTGAACCGCAATCCGCTGTTGACCATGAATATCGGGGCGGACGGCCTCAAGACCGGCTTCATCAAGGAAGCGGGCTACGGGCTCGTCGGCTCGGCGGTGCAAAACGGCATGCGGCTGATCGTCGTGGTCATGGGTGCCAAGAACGACAAGGAACGCGCCGATGAAGGCAAGAAGCTCCTGGAATGGGGTTTCCACAACTTTCAATCGGAGGTCTTGTTCGCGGAAGGCCAGTCCATCGCCGACGCCAAGCTTTACGGCGGGGAACGCAGCAGCGTCCCGCTGATGGCGGACCGGGTCGTGGCCCTGATGGTCTCCAAGGTGGCGCAGAACAAGATCATTGCGCGCGTGGTCTATACCGGCCCGGTTCCGGCGCCGGTGCAGCAGGGCCAGAAGATCGGCATATTGAAGGTGTGGCGCGGCGACGCGCTGGTGCTCGAAGTGCCGCTGCAGGCGGCCGAGAGCATCGGCACCGGCAATCTTTCGCAACGGGCGCTGGACGCCGCGACCGAGCTCATGATCGGCCTTTTCCGCGCCGGCATCCAGCGGCTGTGATATCCCGCCAACTGCGTTTAGAATTCGGCTCTTGAGGCGGCTTTGAGACATTCAGGCTTGAGACATTCGGGTATGCGTGGACGATTCATCACCTTCGAAGGCGGCGAGGGAACCGGCAAGTCGACCCAGGCGGCGGCGCTGGCGCAGCGCCTGCGCGCGATGGGCATCGGCGTCGTGCTGACGCGCGAGCCCGGCGGGTCGCCGGGCGCGGAGATCATCCGCCATGTGCTGCTGTCGGGTGCCGCCAAGGCGCTCGGGCCGGACGCCGAGGCCATCTTGTTCGCGGCGGCGCGCGACGACCATGTGGTGAGCACGATCGAACCGGCGCTCGCCCGCGGACGCTGGGTGGTGAGCGACCGTTTCGTCGATTCGACCAATGTCTATCAGGGCGCGCTCGGGCATGTGAACCCGCTCCTGCTCGGCGGGCTGCGCCGGGTGACGATCGGCACGCTCAAGCCGGACCTGACCTTCATCCTGGACGTGCCGGCGGAAGTCGGGCTCGATCGGGCGAGCCAACGGCGGGGCGAGGCGGGTGCGGATCGCTTCGAGGCGGAATCGCTCGACTTCCACGAGCGGCTGCGCGAGGCCTATCTGCATCTGGCCGCGAGCGAACCGGACCGTTGCGTGCTGATCGATGCGCGCGATGCGCAGGCCGCCGTCACCACGCGGATCTGGGACACGGTTGCCAAGCGGCTCGACCCGGCGACCGCGCCGGTGACCTTCGAGGACGTCGCGTCGTGAGCGAGGACGACGACGATGCGGATGCGCCGCCGCATCCGCGCGAGACCCTGCAATGGTTAGGGCATGAAGAGGCGGAGCGCACGTTGCTCGAGGCCTATCGCGGTTCCCGCATGCCCCATGCCTGGCTGATCGGCGGCGCGGCCGGCATCGGCAAGGCGACGCTCGCGTATCGGATGGCGCGCTTCGTGCTGGCCTATCCGGACCCCACCGCGCCGCCGGTGCAATCGGCCAACTCGCTCGCGCTGCCGAGCGATCATCGGGTGGCGCGCCTGGTCGCCGCCCGGGGACATCCCGACCTGCTCGTGCTCGAGCGGCGACCCGGCGACAGCGGGGCGCTGCGCACCGTCATCGCGGTCGAGGACGTGCGGCGGCTGGTCCCCTTCCTGGGCTCGACCGCGGGCGAGGCCGGATGGCGCGTGGTCGTCGTCGATTCGGCCGATGAGCTCAATGCCGCCGGCGCCAATGCGCTGCTCAAGCTCCTGGAGGAACCGCCGCTGCGCTGCGTGTTTCTGATCGTCAGCCATGCGCCCGGGCGCCTCCTCGCCACCATCCGATCGCGTTGCCGCCGCCTGCTGTTGCGGCCGCTCGCCCCGGCGGATATCGCGCGCGCGGTCGGCGCCGCGCTCGGCCGCCATAGCGACGATCCCGCGGTTCAAAAGGCCGCCGCCGCCGCCGATGGCAGCGTGGCGCAGGCCATCGCGCTCCTGGGCGGGCCGCTGCTGGCGCTGCGCGAACGGGTGATCGAGCTCATCGGCCTCCTGCCGGCGATCGATCAGCGCGCCCTGCATGCGCTGGGCGAGAGCCTCGAACGCGCCGACCGCCTGGTGCTGGCGGCTTTCGTGGACGTGGCACGGGATTGGCTCTCGGGGCGCTTGTCGGCCGCGCAGGGGCAAGGTCAACGCCCCGCGCGCCTGGCCGACGCCTGGGAGAACATCAGCCGCACCGCCCGCGACGTTGAAATGTACAATCTCGAACGAAAGCCCTTCGTCTTTAAGGTCTTCGGCTGGCTTGCCGAGGCCGCCCGCGGTTGATACCCAAGGCCCGATCGATTCAAACGTTCGATGGCGAGCACCGCGAATGGCCGACAAGCCCCGCTACTACCTGACCACGGCCATCGCCTATCCCAACGGGCCACCTCATATCGGCTATGCCTATGAGGTGATGGCGACCGACGCCATCGCGCGGTTCATGCGGCTCGACGGCTATGACGTGTTCTTCCTCACCGGCACCGACGAGCACGGCATCAAAATGCTGCAGACCGCGGCCAAGGAACGGCTGACCCCGCGCGAGCTGGTCGAGCGCAACGTGCCGCGCTTCCGGGCGATGACCGAGCGGCTGAATTGCTCGAACGACGATTTCATCCGCACCACCGAGGAGCGCCACAAGGTATCCTCGGCCGCCATCTGGCAACGCATGGTGCAGGCCGGCGACATCTATCCGTCGAAATATTCCGGCTGGTACTCGGTTCGCGACGAGGCCTATTACGACGAGAGCGAGACGACGCTCGGCGAGGGCGGCGTCCGGCTCGGTCCGCATGGCACGCCAGTCGAGTGGGTAGAGGAAGATAGCTACTTCTTCCGGCTGTCGGCCTACCAGCAGAAGCTCATCGATCTCTATGCCAAGCATCCCGATTTCGTGCTGCCCAAGGAGCGCTTCAACGAGGTCCTGAGCTTCGTGCGCGGCGGCTTGCAGGATCTGTCGATCTCGCGGACGACCTTCGATTGGGGCATCCCGGTGCCGGGCGATCCCAAGCACATCATGTATGTGTGGGTCGACGCGCTCACCAACTACATCACCGCGCTCGGCTTCCCGGACACCAAGGCGGCCAAGTTCGCCCGCTATTGGCCGGCCGACCTGCACGTGATCGGCAAGGATATCGTGCGCTTTCACGCAGTCTATTGGCCGGCCTTCCTGATGTCGGCGGGCCTCGAAGTGCCGCGGCGCATCTTCAGTCACGGCTGGATACTGAACCGCGGCGAGAAAATGTCGAAGTCGGTCGGCAACGTGGTCGACCCGTTCGCGCTCGCCGACGCCTACGGGGTCGATCAGCTGCGCTATTTTTTCCTGCGCGAGGTGCCGTTCGGGCAGGACGGCAATTACAGCCATGAGATGATCGTGGCGCGCATCAATGCCGATCTCGCCAACGATCTCGGCAACCTGGCGCAGCGCTCGCTGTCGATGATCGCCCGCCAGCTCGGCGGCGTGCTGCCGGAGCCGGGCGCCCTCAGCGACGCCGACCGCGCCATGCTGGCTGCCGCCGACGCGATGATCGGCAAGGCGCGCGAGGCCATGAAGATTCAAGCGCTGCATCAGGTGCTGGGCGCGGTGTGGGCGGTGGTCGCCGAGGCCAACCGCTATTTTGCCGGCGAGGCGCCATGGGCGCTCGCCAAGACCGACCCGGCGCGTCAGCGCACGGTGCTGTTCGTGACCGCCGAGGTCATCCGCCAGGTCGCGATCCTGGCGCAGCCGTTCATGCCGACCGCGGCCGCGAAGTTGCTCGATCTGCTGGCGGTGCCCGCGTCGGAGCGGGATTTCCTTGCGCTTGGCGCCGGACACCGGATTGCTGCCGGCGCCAAGCTGCCGGCGCCGGTCGCGGTCTTCCCGCGCTATGTCGAAAGCGACCCGAGCGCGCAGGCTTGAGGCGCAGCCGCCGGTCAGGCGGCATGCTTTCATGGTTATCGCCGCATTGCCGGAAGGCTTCGCTGTCGATTCAAGACTTTAGGGCCGGGTAAGAATTCGATGGTAGATTTATGCCTGCGTTATTTGTCTGTGGAGTGTCCATGCGTCACGTCATCGCCTTTCTCAAAGATGAGCGCGCCGCGACTGCCATAGAATATGGTCTGATCGCCACAGGAATTGCCGTCGCCATCATCCCGGTTCTCACCGGGGTCGGCTCCAAGACCAAGGCGGTCTTCACGACGCTGTCGGCCGCGCTCAAATAAGACTGCGCCCGGCTGCTGCCATCGAGAGGTCCCGATGACTCTGCATGCTCCGAATATCGTGGTGTTCGTGATCGCCGGGTGCCTCGCCATGATGGGCGTGCTGGCGGTGCTGCCGATCTCGCTGCCGATCCCGTTTCTGAGCATCGCCAACGCCCCCTGGTACATTTTCCTGGCGTGGTTCCTGCTGGCCGCCGGCACTGCCTTGCCGCGCCGGGAAGAGGACCGCGCCGACTCCGAATCGTAAGTCGGCGTTGCCGGGCGCGGTTCCGCGTCAGGCGCCGGCATAGATTTCGGGGTTGAGCAGGGCCGCCGGGCGTTCGCCCCGCATCATCGCAACCATGCCTTGCGCGACCGACATTGCCTTGCGGCCGCGCACGTCCCAGGTGGCGCCGCCGTTATGGGGCACCAGGATGACGTTGTCGAGCTTGCAGAGCTCCTCCGGCACCAAGGGGTCCTGCGTGACCGGCGGCTCGTTCCAGTAGACGTCGAGCGCTGCGCCGGCGATGCGCTTTTCCTGCAGGGCGGCGATGAGCTCCACCTCGTCCACGATGCGGCCGCGCGCGGTGTTGATCAGATAGGCTTCCGGCTTCATCAACTCGAGCTCACGTTTGCCGATGAGCTTGTGCGTGCTCGGATTGTAGTCGCAGACCAGGCAGATGAAATCGCTGCGCTTGATCAGGTCGTCGAGATCGGGCGTCCATTCGATGGCAAGCTCCTGCTCGCGTCTCGCCGGCAGGCGGGAGCGCTTGGTGTAGAGCGTGTGCATGCCGAAGGCGCGGATGCGCGCGGCCAGGTTCTCGCCGAGCTTGCCCATGCCGACCAGGCCGACGGTCTTGCCGGGGCAGCCGATGCCCATCAGGGCCATGGTCTGCTCCTGGCGAAACTTGCCGCAACGCGTGTAGCGGTCGGCCTCCACCAGGCGGTAGGCGAGGCCGAGCAGCATCGCCATGGTCAGGTCGGCGGTGGTCGGCGCCACCCCCGGGAAGGTGATCTGGGGGTCTTCGATGATCACCGGAATCCGGCGCGCATTGGCGGCTTCCATGTCGACGAGCGGATTGGCTGACGCCATCGCGCCGATCCCGCGCAGGTTCGGGTTGGCCTCGATGACCTCGGCGGTCACGTTGGTCTCGTGCAGGACGAACAGCCAGTCGGACCGCCTGGCATTGGCGATGAGCTCGTCGATGCTGATCTGCCGATCCATGTAGGGATACACCGTGACCTCGGCGGCCTCCCGCAGCACGTCGAGCGCGACTTCAGGGATCGGCTGGGCAACGAAGACCTTCGGCTTCATGGGATGATCTCACTCGTGCTTGTCGGCATGCCTGCCGCAGCCGCTCGGCGCGGAGCGTGCCCGCCGTGATCGGGGGCGATTGCGAACGCGCGAGAATAGCCGTTGTTTCGATTCGAGTCAGTCCACGAGCTTGAGGAGCCGCGGCATGTACATGGCGATGTCAGGGACATAGGTGATGATGAGCATGGTCACCGTCAGGATCGCGATCATCGGCAGAATGGGCTTGATCACCAGCTCGAGCGGCGTGTTGCCGACCGCGCAGGCCGTGAACAGCACGTTGCCGACCGGCGGGCACGCCAGATGCAGCGCGACATTGCATTCGACCAGGATGCCGAAATGGATCGGTTCGATCCCGCGCGCAACGGCCAAGGGCGTCAGGATCGGAATGAGAATCAATATGGCCGGCACGGTGTCCATGCACATGCCGATCAGGTAGAAGCAGATCTGCACGAACAGGAGGAACAGCACCTTATCGGGCGCGAGCGTATCGAGCAGCTTTCCGAGCCCGGTCGGCACCTGGAAGATGGTCAGCGCGTAGCCCAGCATGGCGGCCATGGCGATCACCAGCAGCACCATGCCGCTGATCTCGATGGTGGTGCGGAACAAAGCGAGGAACTGACGGAGGCTGAGCGATCGGTACACCACGAAGGCGAGGAAAAGACCGTAGAACACCGCGACCGACGACGCCTCGGTCGGTGTGAATACGCCGCCGAGGATTCCGCCCAGGATGATCGCGATCATGGACAAAGCAGGGACCGCTTTGAGGAGGGCCCGCAGCGCTTCTCTCCACACGAACGGGATGGTCACGTTGCCGTAGCCGCGGCGGCGCGAGATGAAGACCACGAGCGCCATGAGCCCCAATCCGTTGACGCAGGCGGGAAGTATGCCGGCGGAGAACAGGCCGGCGATCGACATGTTGCCGACGATGCCGATGATGACGAGGTCCATCGTCGGCGGAATGAGCGTGCCGGTCGCGCCTGCGGTCGCGAGGAGCGCGACGCTGAACGGCAACGGGTAGCCTTGCGCGCGCAGCGTCGGCAAGGTCACCTTGCCGATGGCGGCAGCATCGGCAGATGACGAGCCCGAAATGCCGTGAAACACCATTGCCGACATGACGATCGAGGCCCCCAGCCCGCCGCGCCCGCGGCCGATGGTGATCGAAGCCAGGTCCATGAGAATCTTGGCGATGCCGCCTTCGGCCAGCACGCCGCCGGCGAAAACGAACAGCGGGATGGCCAGGAAATTGAAGGAACTCACCGCAATGAACATCTGCTCGACCAGCGCGGGCAGCAGGTCAAATCCGTCCGGAGCGAGCAGGACCCCGACCATGGCGGAGGCGCCGAGCACGAACGCAATCGGCACGCCGATATAGAGAAACACCAGCCAGGCGATACCGATTGCGATCGCCATGGCGTGCCGCTTTCAGTCCGCGTGTCCGGCGCCGGATGCCGCCACGGCCTCAGCCGGCTCGCCCCGCAACGCGCGATGGATTTCCTCCTCACGCGCCTCCTTGGCGCTGAACTGCCGCCCGGTCCAGATCGACAGCACCGCATCCGCGACTTCAAGGACGTAGATCGCCAGGATGCTGCCGACACCCACCGGGATGCCGGCCCAGGGAATCCGCATATTGATCTCGGCGCCGGTCGATGTCTGGTTGGCGACGATGTCGAGGTAATCGGTGCCCATCTTGAGGAGGGCAGCCAGGAACAGGATCACCCCGATATTGACGCCTTGCCGGATGATCAGGCGCGTGCGCGGGCTGAAGCGGATGACCCCCCAGCGGATGGCGAAGTGCACGCCCTTGCGGGCGCCGACGGCCGCGGCGAGCAAGCCGTACCAGACCAGGACGAACTGCGCGACCTCCTCGGTCCAGGCCGTCGGTGCATGAATGACGTAACGGATCAGGACCTCGAAGAAGACGCTCGAGGCCATGACGCAAAGCAGCAGTCCGCAGATCACGATCAGTGCGTTCTCGATCCAGCGGCCGAGCTCCGCGAGAAAGAATTGAGCTTGGATCAGTCGCATCCAGCACCTTCCCGGCCGCCGCAGCGCCAGCCATGCGCGGAGCAGGCGCGCCGAATGATCCCTACGAGAAGGTGCGCGCCTGGCCGATCAGGTCCGCGCCGATCCGATCGGCGGCGTCCTTGTAGACGGCCTCCATCTTCTCGGAAAAGGCCTTGGGATTCTCCATCGCAAAGATTTGCAGCCCCTTCTCCTGCAAGAAGCCAAGCGCCGCCTTCTCGCCGGTGAGGATCTCCTCCACCTGGGCGTCGACGGCGGGTTTCCCGGCCGCGCGGACGACCTCCTGGTCCTGCGGGCTCAGCTTGTCCATGAACTTCTTGGAGACGATCAGCACATTGACGATGCTGTAGTGGCTGGTGAGGGTGAGGTATTTGGTGACCTGATAGAACTTGAGCTCGATCATGTCGGCGAAGGCTTTGTCGCTGCCGTCGATGAGGCCGGTCTGCAGCGCCGTGTAGAGCTGGTTGAAGGCGACCACGGTCGGAATTCCGCCGAAAGCCAGGATCGTGTCGCGCTGAATCTTGCTCGGCTGCACCCCCATCTTGAGCCCGTTGATATCCGCCGGCGTCTTGATCGGGTGCTTGCTGTTCCAGAGATTGCGCGAGCCGTCCGTGGCGAAGCCCAAGACCTCGCAGGCGAAGGCGTCGTTGATCTTCGGCTTGAGCCGCTCGCCGACCGGGCCGCCGGCGAAACGAAGCACCTGCGCGGTGTTGGTGTAGAGGAACGGAAGATTGAACACGTCGGCTTCGGGGACGGCGGTGCTGATATAGGTCACGTCAGTGACGACGGCATCGAGCGTGCCGGCCTTGACGGAATTGGTCATGGGCCCATTGCTGCCGAGCTGACCGTCCGGGAAGATCGTGACCTCGACGCGCCCGGAGGTGCGGCTTTCGACGAAATCCTTCAGCACCACGGCGGATTTGGTATGGGCGGCGCCGATCGGGCTGTCGCTGCCGAAGCGCATCGTGACCGGGGCGGCCGATGCGCGTCCGATGATCCCGAACGTGCCGGCAGCGAGCCCGGCGCCGAGCGTCAACCCACCTTTGAGCGCGCTCCTGCGCGTGACAGCGCGGCCCGAGGCACCCTTCGCGGCTTGACCCTTGCTCCCTCTGCTTGCCATGGCACTAGCTCCCATTGAATGGTCGACCAAAATTGCGAGCTTGATGCACTTTGAGCAAGCAAAAACCGGGCCATACCTTAGATTTCGCGGTTCGTGGGATTGATCCGGACGCAAAGACGCGGCACAGCCATGTTTGCGCCTGGGGCGAGGCGGGCGAGCAGGTGAAGAACAGGTCCTAGAGCGATGAATAACAACGATTTCGCGTCAGTGGCGGCGGCTACAAGCGAGGGTCGTCGCCCCACATTGGTCGACAGCCATTGCCATCTCGATTTCGACGATTTTTCCGGCGAGCTCGACGGCATCGTGGCGCGTGCGCAGGCAGCCGGCGTCGGCCGCATGGTCAGCATTTCGACGCGCGTGCGGCGGCAAAGCGCACTCATCGCCATCGCGGAACGCTTTGCCGATGTCTATTGCTCGGTCGGAACCCATCCCCATTACGCCCACGAGGAGCTCGATCTCACCGTCGCCGAGCTGGTGGCGCTCACGCGGCCTGCCAAGACGGTGGCGATCGGCGAAGCCGGGCTCGATTATTTTTATGATCTGAGCCCGCGCGCCGCGCAGGAACAGGGATTCCGCAATCACATCGCCGCCGCGCGCGAAACCGGGCTGCCGCTGGTCATTCATTCGCGCGATGCGGATGCCGACATGGCGGCGATCCTGGAGGAGGAAACAGGGAAGGGGGCCTTTCCGGCCGTGCTGCATTGCTTCACCGGCGGGCCGGAGCTCGCGCGCCGGGCCATCGCGCTCGGCCTGTTCATTTCGTTCACCGGCATTCTGACCTTCAAGAAATCCGAGGCGCTGCGCGCCATCGCGGCGGAGCTGCCTGGGGACCGCATCCTGGTCGAGACCGATGCGCCTTATCTTGCGCCCGGCCGCCACCGCGGCAAGCGCAACGAGCCGGCCTTCGTGGTCGAGACCGCCAAGGTGCTGGCGCAGACCCGCAACGTCGCCTTCGAAGAGATCGCGCGGCAGACCACGGAGAACTTCTTTCGCCTGTTCAGCAAAGTGCCGCGCCAAGCCGCGGCGGCCGCATAGAGCCGCGGCAGCCGCATGACGCTGACGTTCACGATCCTGGGCTGTGGCTCCTCGGGTGGCGTTCCGCGTGCCGCGCTTGGTTGGGGCGCCTGCAATCCGGCCAATCCGAAGAACCGGCGCCGCCGCTGCTCGCTCCTGGTCGAGCGGCGCAACGCCGACGGCAGGCGCACCCGCGTGCTGATCGACACCTCGCCCGACCTGCGCGGGCAGCTTCTCGACGCGGACGTTGATTGGCTGGACGGCGTGCTGTTCACCCACGAGCACGCCGACCACACGCACGGGATCGACGACCTGCGCGGGCTGTTCCTGCACCACCGGCGCCGCGTCGATGTCTATCTTGACGAGGCGACCTACCGGGTCCTGTCACGCCGCTTCGACTATTGCTTCGTCACGCCGCCGGGCAGCAACTATCCGCCAATCCTTGACGCGCATCGGATCAGCGCCGGTGATCTGGTGACGATCGCGGGCCAGGGCGGCCCGATCCGCGCGCTGCCGATCGCCCAGGACCACGGCGACGTCGTCTCGCTCGGCTTTCGGTTCGGCGACGTCGCCTATTCGAGCGATTTGCGCGATCTGCCGCCGGAAAGCGTCGCGGCGCTGGCGGGCCTCGATCTGTGGATCGTCGATGCGCTGCGCTACCACGGGCATCCGAGCCATTTCTCGGTCGACGAAGCGCTCGATTGGATCAGGCGCCTGGCGCCGCGGCGCGCGATCCTCACCAACCTGCATACCGACCTCGACTACGACGAGTTGCGCAGCCGCCTGCCGCCCCATGTCGAGCCGGCCCACGATGGGCTTGCGATCGAGATGGCCGAAACCGGCGGCCTCGAGGCGAAGGCATGAAGGCGGCAGCGCGACCTAAAACGCGCGGGCTGTCCCATCGCGCAGCGACCAAATATCGACACATCAGAAAATATTCCATAATATCCCTTATGCGAATCGTGGATATTCGGCCCTGGCTTTGCGCCCTCGATTACGGCCGGCTAGGCTCCGCGCCCCGTGTTAACGATTGGCGCCGCCGATGATGCCTTCGCGCGATATTGCCCGGCTCTTGGAGATCATGGGGGCGCTGCGCACGCCGGGAACCGGCTGTCCGTGGGACCTCGAGCAGAATTTCGCGAGCATCGTGCCGTACACGCTCGAGGAAGCCTATGAGGTGGCGGACGCAATCCTGCGCGGCGACCTGTCCGATCTGCGCGACGAGCTCGGCGATCTTTTGCTGCAGGTCGTTTTTCACGCCCGCATGGCGCAGGAGCAAGGCGCCTTCGACTTCGGCGATGTCGTCGGCGCCATCACCGAGAAGCTGATACGGCGGCATCCGCACGTCTTCGGCGATGCCGGCAAGGTCTCGGCTGAAGCGGTCGAAGGTCTCTGGGAGGATATCAAAGCGCAGGAAAAGGCGGAACGGGCTGCCAAGCGGGCGGCTGCGGAGCCCGCCGGCGCGCTCGCGGGCGTGCCGGTCACGCTCCCTGCCCTGACGCGCGCGCTCAAGCTTCAGTCGAAGGCCTCGAAGGTCGGCTTCGACTGGAACGATCCGCGCGCCGTGCTGATGAAGATACGTGAGGAAGCCGATGAGATCGAAGCGGAAATTGCCGGCGGGGATCGGGCGAAGGCGGGCGCCGAGGTCGGCGATCTTTTGTTCGCCGTGGTCAATCTCGCGCGCCATCTCGATGCGGAGCCGGAGGCGGTGCTGCGCGGAACGAACCGCAAATTCGAGCAGCGTTTCGCCGCGATCGAAAGCGCGCTGGCGGCGCGCGGAAGATCGCCGGAGCAATCATCGCTGGGTGAGATGGACGCGCTGTGGGACGCGGCCAAGGCCGCCGAAAAGGTCAAGGCGGAAGGGTAGGAAGGTCCCTACTCCGCGCTCACCTCATCATCGGTTGATTGGTGGCCGTCAAATCTGTTGCGCACGGCGCCTGCATTGGCGGGATCGACTCGCACCGTCACGGCGAGCCGGCCATCGGCGCCGAAGTCCTTGGCGAGCACTTCGGCGTTGCGGTGAAGCCAGCTGATGGCGGCGCCGTCGGCGGCGTCAAGATCGAGCTTCAGCACCACCCGCGTGGCTGCGATCCGCGTCTCGATCTCGGCGGCGAGCGCATCGAGCCCCTGCCCCGACATGGCGGAGATCAGGACCGGCCGCCGCCCCGTGCCCTGACGCTGGGCGAGGTTGCGCAGCCGGTCGCGATCTTCCTCGTCGAGGCGATCGATCTTGTTCCAGACCTCGATCAGCTTGGCGGCGCCGGCGCCGTCCGCCACCTCGATGCCGAGCTGACGCAGAACTTTGTCGACGTCCTGCGATTGGGCGTCGGCATCGGCGTGGGAAATGTCGCGCACATGCAGGATGACGTCCGCTTCCACGACCTCCTCGAGGGTGGCGCGGAAGGCCGCCACCAGCATGGTCGGCAGGTCGGAGATGAACCCCACCGTGTCGGAGAGGATTACCCTCGCCCCGTGCGGCAGATCGACCGCGCGCAGCGTCGGATCGAGGGTGGCGAACAGCATGTCGGACGCCAGCACCTTCGCCTGGCTCATGCGGTTGAACAAAGTCGATTTGCCGGCATTGGTGTAGCCGACCAAGGCGACGATCGGATAAGGCACGCGCTGCCGGCTCAGGCGATGGAGCTTGCGGGTACGCTTGACCTTGTCGAGCTCGGCCTCGAGGCGGGCGATGCGCTCCTCGATCAGGCGGCGGTCGGCTTCGAGCTGCGTTTCGCCCGGGCCGCCCAGAAAGCCAAATCCGCCGCGCTGGCGCTCGAGATGGGTCCAGGAGCGCACCAGGCGGCTTTTTTGGTAGGTCAGATGCGCGAGCTCGACCTGCAGCGTGCCCTCACGGGTGCGCGCCCGCCGCCCGAAGATTTCGAGGATCAGGCCGGTGCGGTCGAGCACCTTGGCGTTCCAGGCCTTCTCGAGATTGCGTTGCTGCACCGGCGAGAGCGCGCAGTCCACGACCACGAGCCCAGCTTCGACGCTCTTGATCAGGCCGGCGATCTCCTCGACTTTCCCGGAGCCGATGAACGTCGCCGGCCGGATCGCTGCGACCGGCACGATGCCCTGCTCCAGCACGTCGAGATCGATGGCACGGGCAAGACCGACCACCTCATCGAGCTTGGCTTCGGCGGAACGCCAGCCGGCGGGCACAACCGCACCGCCTCTGCGCGGCGGCCTGCCGCGCAGATCCGGTTCGATGACGATCGCGCGAGCGCTGCTCGAGCCCGCTGGCGGGCTCAGGCGGTCGGTGCGCGTGTCGAGCCGACGGGATTCAGTCAGGCTTTGTCCCCGGCCGGTGGCTCCTCGGCCCCTTCGAACAACTGGATCGGATGACCTGGCATGATGGTCGAGATAGCATGCTTGTAGACCAACTGCGAATGGCCATCGCGTCGCAGCAGTACGCAGAAGTTATCGAACCAAGTGACGACGCCTTGCAGCTTTACCCCATTCACCAGAAAGATGGTGAGCGGGGTCTTACTCTTGCGTACGTGATTGAGGAAGGTGTCCTGCAGATTTTGTGAGCGGTCTGCCGCCATTGTCGTTATCCGTTATTTGCTCGCGGGCCCCTTCCCGCGAGATTATTGCCCAGCCCCTGTCCCCCTGTTGGATTTGACCAAGGCTTTGGCTTGGCTATTACAGGCTACGTCCCCACCGCGTGCAAGCAGAAGTTGGGGACAAATCGTTGTTGCGCCCCCCGGAACCGCTGATCAGCAAGGCGATCAAGACCTTTCCGCGTAGGCGTGGAAGGTCTCCCGCAGCGATTTTGCAACCGGTCCGGGCGCGCCGCCGCCGATCGCCCGGTCGTCGATACGGACCACCGGCATGACGATCTGGCTCGCGGCCGTGACAAAGGCCTCGCGGGCCCCATAGGCCTCCGCAACGGTGAAAGGGCGCTCCTCGAACAGCAGCCTTTGCGCCTTGAGGGCCTCGATCAATACGGCTCTGGTGATACCTCGTAAAATTTCGTTATCGGCGGGCCGGGTGACCACCTTGCTGTCCGCCGTCACGATCCAGGCATTGGTGGAGGCCCCTTCAGTCACCCGCCCGTCCCGATCCACGAACCAAGCTTCGGCGGCGCCGCGTTCGCGGGCGGCCTGCTTGGCGAGCACATTGGGCAACAGCGAGATGGACTTGATGTCGGGCCTCGCCCAGCGGGTGTCCGGAACCGTGATCACCGCGATGCCTTGCCGTGCCTTGTTCTCGTTGCCGGCGACGTCGAGGCTGCGCGCCGTAACCACCAGGCTCGGCGCCGTGCCGGGCGGCGGAAAAGCATGATCGCGGCGTGCCACGCCGCGGGTCATCTGGACATAGACGATGCCGTCGCGAACGCGGTTGCGGCGGATGGTCTCGCGCATGATGACCGCCAGCGCGCGCAGCGACAGCGGTAGCAGGATGCGCAACTCGTCGAGCGAGCGGCGCAGCCGCTCGAGATGGCGGCGCTCGTCGATGATGGCGCCTCCCCTCACCTCGCAGACCTCGTAGATGCCGTCGGAGAACTGATAGCCGCGATCTTCGATGCTGACCAAGGCGTCGCGGGAGCGCAGATAACGGCCGTTGACATAGGCAATGCGGGGCAAAGGCGGGCTCCGGTGTCGATCAAGGCTCCGGTGGGCGGGACCTCGTGAATATCACAGATCGGTCCCGGCGAGCGCAACCGAACCGCTTGATTCGCAACGGTTTTGAAGGGCCCGATCGCGAAAGGACGATGAACCCCAGCCCCTGCGTGAGCGACAAATGACCAGCGTCTTCTAAGCCCTGAGAAGAGAAAGCACATGACGGAGGCATCGCTGTCAGCCGGCGCCTTTACAGAGGCCGATTTCAGCGCCGGCCGTGCGCTCGAGCGAACGTGGTCCGTGCTTTCGCGAAATTTTCCGGCTTTTTTCGTAGTGACGGTAATCGCCAGCCTGCCGAAGTATCTGTTCACGTTTGGGGTGATCCCTGCCCCCGACCATTGGCTCCAAGCCTTGCTGTTGACGATCTTCGCCACCTCTCTGTGGGTGGTGATCGCCACGCTGAGCCAGGCCATGGTGCTTTATGGCGCGTTCCAGGCCATGCGCGGCCGGGGTTTCGGCGTGGGCGAGTCGCTGCGGTTGGGCTCGCGTCGAATTTTCGCCGTCATCGGTGTCGCGATAACGCTGATGCTGTTCGGTTCTCTCGGGCTCATCGTGTTTGTGGTACCGGGCCTGATGTTCTTCGCGATGTCGTTCGTGGCGCTGCCGGCCTGCGTGGTCGAGGAGCGCGGCGTGTCGTCCAGCATGACGCGGAGCGCGCAGCTGACCAAAGGACATCGCTGGAAAATGTTCGCCCTGATGATGCTGATCTACATCGTGGACACCATCGTCGACGGCACCATCGATCAGATCCTGGGCTCGGCCGAGAGCGGCATCCCCGCCTTTGCAGGCCACATGGTCTGGAGCGCGATCCGGGGCGCCTTCTACGCCATTCTCGTGGTGGTCACCTACCATGACCTGCGCGTGGCCAAGGAGGGCATCGATACGGCAGGGATCGCCGCGGTATTCGAATGATCTCGTCAACCGATTGTTGTGACCCGCCAGATACGAAAAGAGATGAACTACAATCGCCGTATTCGTGACCAACGACCTACGGCGTCTGCGACCGACAGCCAGCAGGAACGTCATGACTGACGCATCAATTCCCACGACCGGCTTTGTCGAGAGCGATTTCCGCGTCGGCCGCGTGCTGGGGCGAACGTCGTCGGTGCTCAAGCGAAATTTTCTGATTTTTTTCGTGGTGACGGCTATTGCGACCCTGCCGATGTATCTGGTCTTGCAACGAGCTGTCGGCGATCCGCTCCAAACCTCACAGTTGAAAGGCCTCGGCATTTTCGTGGCGCTGGTGCTCACCTCGCTGAGCCAGGCCATCGTGGTTTACGGTGCATTCCAGGACATGCTCGGCCGGCGGGTCGATTTGGGCCAGTCGGTCCAGGTCGGCTTGCGTCGGTTTTTTCCCATCCTGGGCCTCGCGATCAGCGTGACGCTGCTCGGTATTCTCGGGCTCATCGCCTTGCTGGTGCCAGGGCTGATCCTCCTCACGAGATGGTTCGTCGCGATGCCGGCCTGTGTGGTCGAGGAGCTCGGCGTTTCTTCCAGCATGCGCAGGAGCGCCCAACTGACCAAGGGGCATCGCTGGAAGATATTCGGCGTGATGCTCGTGCTGCTCATCGCGGACGCGATCGCCAACCACACGATCGATCTGACCCTGAGCTCGATTGCAAACGGCTACCCTGCGCTTGCCGGCCATGTGATCTGGGGCGGGATCTGGGACGCATTCTACGCCATCTTCGCGGTCGTCACCTACCATGACCTGCGCGTGGCCAAGGAAGGCGTCGATACGGTGGAGATCGCGGCGGTATTCGAATGAGGTTGCACGCGCAAGCCAAATCGCCCGGGCGGAGGCATTTGTCGCATATCGATGAGGAAGGCGTGCTATTAGAGCACGATCGCGAAAATGCCTGCCTCCGCGAAGGCGTGGGTTGCAGACTTTTCGGATAGGGCCTGCCCCCGCGAAGGCGGGGGGCATGCGGCCGCTCGAATGGTTAGAGCGAAATCGCGATCGAGCGATTTCGCTCTAGCAGGTGAACCGCAAGTCGCTCCCTTGCGACAAAGTCTCGGTAGAATCCAGCCAAAATCGAGGAAACAGTCATGACGGATGCATCGCTGCCTGCGGGCCGCTTCACGCAAGGCGATTTTCGCATCGGCCAGGTGTTCAGCCGAACGTGGTCGGTGTTCTCGCGTAATTTCTTGACCTTCGTGCTGGTCACCGGGATCGCCAGCGTGCCGGGCCTCTTGATGCCGCAGCCCACGCCCGGCGTCGCGGTCGACCCGTTCCAAAATCTGGGCATCACGGCCGTCGTCTTGCTCTTGCTGGTCGTGCTCGGGACGCTCGGCCAGGCCGTGGTGCTTTACGCTGCGTTTCAGGTGATGCGTGGCCGTCCGATCGACCTTGCCGAGTCCGCCAGGATCGGCCTGCGCCGATTTTTTCCCATTGTCGGCATCGCCATCATCGTGCCCGTCCTTGTCGGTCTGGCATCCATGCTTCTCTTGTTTCCGGGCCTGATGTTGTACACGATGTGGTTCGTGGCGACGCCGGTCTGCGTGGTGGAGCAGCTCGGACCGCTTGCCAGCATGGGCCGCAGTCGCGAGCTGACCAAGGGCCATCGGTGGAAGATTTTTGGGATGCTGCTCCTGCTCCTGCTCCCCGCGATTGTGGTCGGCGGCATTGTGGGCGCGATCCTGGTTTCCTCCGCGGGCGCGGTGGGGCTCCTGTCGCTTTCCGCCGCCATGACCTCGACGTTGGCGCAGATCCTCAACCTGATCTGGAGCGCGATCTGGACCGCTTTCTTCGCCATTCTGATCGTCGTGACCTATCACGACCTGCGGGTTGCCAAGGAAGGTATCGACACCGATCAGATCGCGGCGGTGTTCGAATAAGCGCCCCTGCCCGGGGATAAGCTCGCGCGCTAGCCGCGCACCTGATCCGCCCGTCAAGGCGGGTCAGGTGTCGCCTGCCGTCAAGCTCTCCGTGCCATCGTGCAAGACGGGTTCGACGCTCTC
Organism: Xanthobacteraceae bacterium; assembly: GCA_036522235.1. Lineage (GTDB taxonomy): Bacteria > Pseudomonadota > Alphaproteobacteria > Rhizobiales > Xanthobacteraceae > VAZQ01. Next base: position 19,515 of record DATDGG010000076.1, on the reverse strand, counting down.
CGTTACGATGGCGACGACGATGTAGTTTCGGGGAATAGGAAGAAAGCCGTCATGACAGAGGCGCCTTCCCCGGCGGATCGCCTGGCGCGGAGCGAATTTCGCGTCGGCGCTGCGCTCAACCGGGCCTGGAGCGTGCAGTCACGAAATTTCCTGCCGTTCTTCATGGTGACCGCAATCGCGGCCGTGCCGGACGTTCTCACGGGCTCCGCGCAAAGTCGCATCGCGCTGATCCTGACTGCCGTCGTGACCGATGTGATCCGCCGGCTCGGTCAAGCCGCCCTGCTCTACGGCGCCTTTCAGCAAATGCGCGGGCGACCCGTCAGCTTGGTCAGGTCGGTGCAATTCGGCTTGCGGCGCTTCCTGCCCGTCATCGGGCTCGCGATCGCGGTGTCGCTGCTCATCGGGGCTGGCCTTGTTCTGCTGATCGTGCCGGGCGTGATCGTATACACGATGACGTTCGTCGCTACGCCGGTCTGCGTGGTCGAAGAGCTCGGGGTATCCGCCAGCATGGAGCGAAGCGCGCAGCTGACCAAGGGACACCGCTGGAAGATTTTGGGCATGGCTCTGCTGGTGGTCATCCCCGGCGGCCTGGTCAGCGGGTTGATCGATGTGATCGGGGAGAGCATCGACGTCGGCACCGTCGTGACGAGCGCCGCCCAGGTGATCTGGGAGGGAATCTGGGGTGCCTATTACGCGGTTCTGGCCATCGCCACGTATCAGGAGCTGCGGACCGTCAAGGACGGCGTCGACACCGAGCAGATCGCGGCGGTGTTCGAATAGAGCGGCCCAAGCCGGGGCGCAGCCGCATCAGCCCGCGCCGGGTTGCGCGTATTTGTCGGCGCGGCCTTTGCCGTAGAGCTGCTCGCGTTCGAGGAAGGCGCGCTCGGCGGTGTAGAAATCGCGCAGGAACAATTCGACCTGGTGCGGCGGCAGCGGGGCGGTCCAGCCGATCCGGCGGCAGATCTTGTCGCAGACGTCGTTGAGGACGCGCATGGTATCCGGCGAATGCGGACGGCGCAGCAATTCCTCCAGCACCTGCAGCTCGAATGCCCCATAGGCCCGCAAGTGCTGCTCGGTGAACGCGAATTGCACCACCGCCTCGACCAGATCGCTCGACAGCGCGCGCTTGGGGAGCGCGATGACCATGGTGCCGGCGATCATGTCGCCGCCGCGCATGCGGTCGCGGTTGATGGCCGGCAGAACGGCGAAGAACAGCATCCAAAGCGCCAGCGACAGCTCTTCCCAATCGACGGCGCCGGTGGCGCTGCGCCCGCCCGCCATGAGGACGCCGAGCGGCAGGAACATCTCGACCTCGCGGGTGAGGTTGCGCGCGATGACGGCGCTCGGCAGCAAGGGTCCGCCATGGCGATCGATCACCCGCAGCCCGACCGCGCGCTTGCCGGGCGTTGCGCCGCGCCAGGCGATCTCGAAGAACACGAAATACATGTTGCGGATGATGAAGCCGAGGAACAGCGCGACCGAGATCGCGAGCAGGACGCTGCCGGCCTTGCCGATCGACAGGATGATCGGCAGATAGATGGCGATCGTTGCCACCGTCCAGATCACCCAGTCGATGAAGAAGGCGCTGAGCCGCTCGCCGTAATCGGCAAGCTCGACCGGGATCGGCACGCCCTCCGGCGTGATGATCTCGCGCCGTCGCCGGCGCACGCCTTCGAAGAATTGCGAGGTGCGCTCGTGGACTAGCGTCATTTTCGCGCGCTCCGTCCGCACAGGCTGAAATAGGCGATCCACAACGCACCGATGCCGAGCCCGATGGCGAAGCGCGCCGGCGTGCTTTGCACGAGCTGGCGGAAACCGCCCTCGAGGATCGCCGCCACGAACAGCATGAGCACGGCACCGACGGCGATGAGCGCGGCTTGGCGGCCGTGCAGCGCCAGATTCTCGATCCGCGCATAGCGGCCTGGAAACAAGATTTTCTCGGCGATCACCAGACCGCCCGCCGCCAGCAGGACAAGCGCGCCCAATTCGGTCGTCCCGTGGATCGAGATCCAGCCGAGGAAATCCACCGCCAGGCCGCGGTTGTAGTGCAAGGCCAGGAACGCGCCGAGCGACAGCCCCTGATAGACGTTGAGCATCACGGTCGGGATGCCGGCCGCGAGGCCAAGGCCGAACGTCATGAGGCCGACCAGCGTGTTGTGGCTGAACAATACATTGGCGAACAGGCCGAATGCTTCGACCAGGCTTGGCGAGGGCGCAAAAATCTCCTTGTCGTGGAGATCCGCCCAGGTGCTCGACGGTCCCCGCCCGCCGGCCAGCTCGGAGGGGATCAACGACGACAGCCAGGCTTCGTCCTGCAGCGTCAGCATGAAGCCCGCCGCGACGCCGACCAACAAAGCCAGCGCTGAGATCACGATGTGCCAGCGCGCCGCCCGCACCGCCGCCGGCAAATCGTGCCGGAAGAACGCCCGCAGGCCTTCCATCGGGCTGATGCGCGGCCCATAGACCACGAGGTAGGACCGCAATGCCAGGTTTTCCAGGTAAAGCAGGAGGTTGCGGTCAAGCGCGATGGTGCGCGCGACCGACAGCGAGGAGAGCGCCGCGCGGTAGAGGACCGGCAGCCGCTGCAGCTGAGGGAGCGACAGCCAGCGCACGCCGTGTCGTTCCACTTGCGCCACCAAAGTCTCGAGCTCGCGCCAGCCATCCTCGCGCCCCTTGCGGAACTCGCTGCTCTTGAGGACGAGCTTGGGCTTGCCGGCACCCGCCGACGCGCCTTGATCGGACGCCGCTAACGCTGCGCTCATATCAGCCCACGTCATATCAGCCCACGCTGCTTGATCATGAGATAGCGGTTGATGAGGGCGACCGAGAGACCCTGGCTCGGGACGTCGAGGCAGTGGATGCCCAGCCGCTGCAGCCGCTCGAACACGATGCTGCGGTCGCGCAGGAACTCCTGGGCGATGACCGCCTTGGCGACGTCGACGAACTGGCCGGGCGCGGCGTCGACCGCGCGCTGCAAGACCGAGCCGCGCTGGGTGACGAAAACGACGAGATGACGGTTGGCGACCCGCTGCATGCTTTCGACCAGGAGCTCGGCCGTGATCGTGTCGACGAAATCGGTGAACAGGATCACCAGCGCCCGCCGCTTGAGGCGGGCGTTGAGCTCGGCCAGGCCGAGCGTGAAGTTGGTTTCCTGGTGCCGATAGTCGAGCTCGGCGGTGGCGCGCTGGATGCGCGGAAAGCTCGAGACGCCACGCTGGGGCCCGAGATATTGCCGCACCACCGCATCGAAGCCGTAGGTGCCGACAAGGTCGCCGCCCTGCAGCGAGATCCAGGCCAGCACCAAAGCCGCATTGATGGCGTGATCGAGCCTGGTCAGCCCCTCGACCGGCTCGAGCATCAGATGGCCGGTATCGAACGCCATGATCACCTGATGATTGCGCTCGGTCCGGAACTCCTTGCACACAAGCTTGCGGTGGCGCGCCGAATGCTTCCAGTCGATGAAGCGGCTGTCGAGGCCAGGCACATATTCGCGCAGCGCCTCGAACTCGGCGCCCTCGCCCTTCTGATGCTGGGCCTTGATGCCGTAGATTGTTTCCTGCACGAAGAACTGCAGCGCGGTGCCGTGCACGCCGCGCACATTGGGCACGACGTCGATGGTGCGCTCGACGCCGACCTGCTTGGTGAGCTCGATGAGCGACAGCGGTCCGCGCCAGCGCAGCCAGACGCGATCGACGCTCACGCGTCCCCGCCGCGTCGGTACGACCGGCAGCTCGATCCGCCCCTCCTGCCCGGCGGCGAGCGCGCCGGCCACGATCTCGGAAGGTTGCGCCTCGCCGCGTTGCTCGGCAATCAGTTCGAAGCGGACGCTCCGGCGATAGCCCGGCGCCGCCAGCGTTGCGGCGATGACGCCGCGCTCCCCGATCGCGACGCGGTCGGGCGTGGCGATCCGCACCGCGAGCGCGCGCGGCTGCAGCGCCAGCATGAAGTCGCTTGCCGCCGCAAGAACGACCAGAACGCCGTAATTGAACGACAGCGGCCAGAGCGCGGGATCATAGATGACGACGAACAGCGCCAGCGGTATGCCGCCGACGAAAATCAGGACCATGCGGGCAGTCGGGCGGATCATCGCGGCGCCGGAGTCTGGTCGAGAACCTCGCGCAGGATGCGGTCGGCGGTGAGGCCCTCGATCTCGGCGCTGGGCGACAGCGTGAGGCGATGCCGCAGCACCGGCAGCGCGAGGAACTTGACGTCGTCCGGGATCACGAAATCGCGGCCGGCCAGCACCGCGAAGGCGCGCGCACCGGCGGCGAGCATGTTGGCGGCGCGGGTCGAGGCCCCGACCTCGAGGGAGGAATGCTCGCGGGTGGCGCGGATCACGTCCACGATATAGTCGACCAGGGGATCGGACAGGCGGATCTGGGTCACTGCGTCGCGCACCTGCGCCAGCACCGAGCTCGCGGCGACGGCTTTGAGTCCGAAATCCTCCACCCGCGGCATCGCCGAGCGATGACCGTGCCGTCGCACGATCTCGCGCTCCTCGTCGCGGTTGGGATGCTCGATGATGATCTTGAAGAGGAACCGATCGAGCTGCGCCTCGGGCAGCGGATAGGTGCCCTGCTGCTCGATCGGATTCTGCGTCGCCACCACCATGAAGTCGTCGCCCAGCCCATAGTCCTTGCCGTCGATGGTGACGAGGCGCTCGTTCATGGCCTGCAACAGGGCGGCCTGGGTCTTCGGCGGCGTTCGGTTGATTTCGTCGGCCAGCAGCAACTGGGTGAAGATCGGACCCTTGGTCAGGATGAAGCTGTTGGTCTGAAAGTTGAACAGGTTGGTGCCCAGCACGTCGCCGGGCATCAGGTCGGGAGTGAACTGGATGCGGCCGAATTGCAGCGAGAGCCCGGCCGCGAACGCGCGCGTCAGCAGCGTCTTGGCGGTTCCTGGCACGCCTTCGAGCAGGATGTGACCGCCGATCATGAGGCTGGTCAGCATCAGGTCGATGACCGCATCCTGGCCGACGACGGCCTTGCGAACCTCGCCGCGGACCGCCTCAGTGATCGTGCGGATGCTTTGAACGTCCATCGACGATCTCTCCCTTCCATTGGTGAATGTCGCGCGCGAGCTGGACCAGGCTCGCCGGATTGCGCCGGCGGGCGGCGCCCGCCTCCGCGGCCTGCCGCAGCACGTCCTGGCAATCGATTTCGACGCCGCGCGACAGCCCGACCCGCTGCAGCCAGGCCAGGAGCCCGGCGCCCGAAAGCTCGCGCGGGGCGTGGAGCTGTGCGGCCACGTCGCGAACGGTCTCCTGGACGTAGCGCTTGACCATCACGTCCTGATGACCGGTGAACTCGACCAGCTTGGCCATGTTCTGCAGGAGACCCTCCCGTCCGGCGCTGAGCGCGGGCGGTGCCGTCTGCGGCGCCCCGAACCGCCCAAGCGTCGCCCACAGCAGCAGCGCGATGGCGATCAAGCCCTGCGCGGTCGCGACAACGAACGGGAAGCGGAACAGCAGCAGGAACGGGCTCGCGGTGCGCACCACGAAGCCGTGCACGGTCTCGTCGAACACGACGCTGCCGCTGTCGCTGCGTAGCGCCTTGATCAGGGCCGCCGCCAGCGCGGCATTGCCCGGGCGCGCCAGGCCGTGATTGGAGATGATGTCGGGATCCGCCAGCACCCAGACTTTGCGGTCGCGGTCCTTGATCTCGCCCACCAGCATGCCTTGCGTGGCGCCGACGATCGGCGACAGGCGGTCGCCGCGCACCAGCTGGACCGGCTGGTCCGGGCTGGGAGCGATTTGCAGCGTGTTGGTGCTCCACGTCGGGGAGCTGCGTTCCCGCACGATCTCGCCGCGCGGCGCGACCAGGTTGAGGGCCCATTGCGCATTGAGCATGGGGCCTTCGCCGACCTCGCGCACCCATGCGGGCTTCTGCTCGCTCGGCGCCCCGATCCATTTCGGCAGGACCAGCAATATTGTCTTGGCCTTCAGGAGCGCGCGGATCGTCTCCTCGGTCTGGGCGGTCCGCTGCGGCTCGGCGACCACGAGCAGGCTGCCCGGAGAAAGCTTGTCGAGCGAATTGGAGCGGCTCTTAACCACCGGGATCGCCAGCTGCTGCAGCACGTCGGCGATGCCGGCGTGCCCGATGGCGGAGGATGAGAACGTGTTGGGTCCCGTGATATCGGCGCCCCCCAATTCGCCCCCGCCCATGAAGTAGAGCGACAGGGCGAAGACCGCGACCGCGCCTGCGATCCAGCCGATGAGGAGGCGGCGAGAGAAGACGGGCTCGCGGGTCATGTGCTTGCTCCCGCGTGGAGCGCGCGCGCCATCGCATGGAAGCTCTCGCGGCAAGCCGTGTAATCGGCGAGTGCGGCCGGTTGCTTGCCGAAATAGGTCAGCTCCACCCGGATGACGACGTCGCGCAGGCAGGCGCGTGCGGTCTCCGGGAGATTTGTGCTGCGGAGGATTTCCCGGCTGGTCAGCGAATCGGAGAGCTGGAGGTCGAGGCGATAGCGCATATACGCCAGGCCCTGCAGCAGCAATACGTGCATGGCCTCGACGAAGCGGCCGGCGGCGGCAAGCTCGTCGGCGGCCTCCAGCACCAGCGCCTCGCTGTCGGGCGTGGCCGCGCCGGTCTCGCCCTCTTGCACCGCCCACGCTCCACTGCCGCCCGGCCGCCAGGCCAGGAGCGTGTCGCGGAACGAATAGAGCAGGACGGCGATCGCGATGGCAATCACGATCCAGAGCGTGTCGGGCGGCAAGTCGAGATGCCAGTTCAACGGCTCCCGACCGCGCGGAAACTCGGTCTGCAGATCGAGGCGGCGGATCGCCTCATCGGCTGCCGTCTGCACCTGTTGGGGAGTTTGCGCCGCCAGATGCCGGGCCGGCCAAAGAATTGCCGAGAACAGCCCCAAAATTGTCGGCCTGATGGGCGGCATGGCGGCGACCAAAGCCCGCCCGAGGCTGCCGGCGCAGCCGCCGCTTTCCGCGCCCGTCATCGCTCGCCCCTCGGTGCCGATCCTCTAGTCGATTCCTAGCGCCTTGAGCTTGCGATGCAAGGCCGAGCGCTCCATGCCGACGAACTCGGCGGTGCGCGAAATATTGCCGCCGAAGCGGCTGATCTGCGCCACCAGATATTCGCGCTCGAAGACCTCGCGCGCCTCGCGCAGCGGCAAGCCCATGAGGTGCTCGCCGCCATTGCCGTTGGGCATGCTCGGCACCATCGAGCCCACGTCCTGCGGCAGCATGCTGGCGGTGATCACCGAATCGGCGTCGCCGCTGGCCAGGATCATCAGCCGTTCCACATTGTTGCGCAGCTGGCGAACATTGCCCGGCCAATCATGCGATTGCAGAACCGCGAGCGCGTCCTCGCCCAGGATCCGCTTGGGCAACCCGCTCGATTGCGAGATCTGCTCCATGAAATAGAGGACGAGGTCGGCGATGTCCTCGCGCCGTTCGGCCAGCGGCGGCACCCGGATCGGCACCACCGACATGCGATGGTAGAGGTCGTCACGGAAGCGCCCGGCCGCGATCTCGGCCTCGATGTTGCGGCCGGTCGACGAGATGATCCGCACGTCGACCGAGACCTTGTTGTTGCCGCCGACCCGTTGAAAGGTCTGATCGACCAGCACGCGCAGAATCTTGTTCTGCGTCTCGCGCGGCATGTCGGCGATCTCGTCGATGAACAGCGTGCCGCCGTGCGCCTCCTCCAGCGCCCCGAACTTGCGCTCGCGCGTGCCGTCGGTCTGCTCGACCCCAAACAGCTCGATCTCCATGCGCTCCGGCGTCATCGCGGCCGCATTGATGACCACGAAGGGTCCCTCGGCACGCGCCGATTGGGCATGGATGGCGCGGGCGGTGAGCTCCTTGCCGGCGCCCGGCGGGCCGACGATCAGGACGCGGCTGTTGGTGGGCGCCACCTTGTCGACGGTCTGGCGCAGCTGGTTGATCGTGGGCGAGTGGCCGACGAGCGTCGAGGGCGTCAATTGCTTGAGCGCCTTGACCTCGCGCTTGAGGCGGGAGGTCTCGAGCGCGCGGTCGGCGACCAGCACCAGCCGGTCGGCCTTGAACGGCTTCTCGATGAAATCGTAGGCGCCGCGCTTGATGGCGGCGACCGCGGTCTCGATATTGCCGTGGCCGGAGATCATCACCACCGGAACCTCCGGATGCTCGCGCTTGACGGTGTCGAGCACCTGCAAGCCGTCGAGCCGGCTGCCCTGCAGCCAGATATCGAGGAAAACCAGGTTGGGCCGGCGGGCCGTGATGGCCGCCAGCGCGTCATCGCTGTCACGCGCGCTGCGCGTGATGTAGCCTTCATCCTGCAGGATGCCGGAGACGAGCTCCCGGATATCCGCTTCGTCGTCAACGATGAGGATGTCTGGCGGCATGATTATGCGTTTGTCGCAGCTTGCCTGGTTTGAGGTTCATCGGGAGCGGCGCCGGGGACCGGCTCCGCCGCAAAGCGCAAGCGCATCCAGGCGCCGCGCTGGCCTTGAATCTTGGTCGCCGCATCGCCGAGCTCGATCTGCCCGCCATGGTCCTCCAGGATGCGGCCGACGATCGCCAGGCCGAGCCCGGTGCCCTTCTCGCGGGTGGTGACATAAGGTTCCAGCAAACGACTGCGGTTTTCTTTCGGCAGCCCGATGCCGTTGTCCACGACATCGATGATGATGTCGCCCCGGTCGCGGAAGGCGGAGACCCGGATCTGTCCGCGGACAAGCTCACTAACCGGTACGGCCGCAATGGCTTCGGCGGCGTTCTTGATGATATTGGTGAGTGCCTGGGAGATCAGGCGCCGGTCGAACCGCGCCGGCATCGGATCTTCGGCAATCTCGACCTCGATATCGATATCGGGGTGGCCCACCCGCAGCAGGAACACGACCTGGCGTACCGCGTCGGCGACGTCGTCGGCCGCCATGACCGGCTTGGGCATGCGGGCGAAGCGGGAGAACTCGTCCACCATGCGTTTGATGTCGTCGACCTGGCGCACGATCGTGTCCGTGCACTGCCGGAAAATGTCGGCTTCCTCCTTGATGACGGGGCCATATTTGCGGCGCAGCCGTTCGGCCGACAGCTGGATCGGGGTGAGCGGGTTCTTGATCTCGTGGGCGATGCGGCGGGCGACGTCGGCCCAGGCCGAGGTGCGCTGCGCGGCGATCAGATCGGTGATGTCGTCGAGCGTGATGACATAGCCGTGCTCGGCCTCGCCGGACTGCTCTTCGGTGACGCGGACCGAGAGATTGCGGTCGCGGCCGCTGCGGTTGATGGTCACCTGTCCCTGGACCAGGCGCTGCATTCCGGAGCGCGCGCCGGCGAGGAGATCGGTGAGCTCGGGCGCGACTTCAGCGAGCGGCCGCCCGAGTGCTTCGTTCTGCGAATGGCCGATCAGCCGCTCGGCGGAGCGGTTGAGGATGCTGACGCGGTTTTCGGCATCCACGCCGATGACGCCGGCGCTGGCTCCCGCCAGCACCGCCTCGGTGAAGCGGCGCCGGCTGTCGATCAGGTCGCGGGCGCGCACGATATCGTCGCGCTGAGTGCGCAGCTCCCGCGTCATCTTGTTGAAGGTTTCGCCGAGATGGGCAAGGTCGCCCTCCCCGGCGCGGATCGGCACCTGCACGAAAAGATTGCCGGTCGACACGACCTGCGCCGCGTCGATGAGCCGGCGGATCGGCGCCACCAGGTAGTTGGCGAAATTGAGCCCGATCCACACCGCCGAAAGCAGCACGATCAGCGCGATCACCGTATACATCAAGGCGAAGGCGATCTGGATGCCGAGCCGCTGCGATTCGAGCTCCGCATATTGGGTAACACCGGCCTGCGTCGCGCGCAGCTGCGCCACCACCTGCGGATCGAGGACGCGCGCGACATAGAGATAGGTGTTGGCGTAGCTCTGCAGCTTGATGATCGCCGCCACATAGTTGGCGTCGAGGAACAGCGCGATCTGCGGATCGGTTTCGTTGCTGGCGGCCAGCACCTCGCGCGAGGGCTTGACGAAGCTCTGGTTGACCTTGACGTCCGCCTGCTCGATCACGTTGAGATCGCCGTCGATCATCATGACCGCCGGGAGGCCGCGGATATTGGACTGCGCGGTGAGGAATTGCCGGAACTGCTCGCGGTTCTGGTCGAACAGCGTCTTGGCGCGCGCCACCTCGATCGCCGTGGTGATGCAGTCGGCCCGCAGGAACTGCGCATGCTCGCGCACATAGGCGTCGGAGACGATCAGCGAGTTCTGGATCAGCGACTGCGTCTGCCGGGAGAAGAGCTTGTCGAGCCCGCGGTCAAGCGTCACGCTCGCCACCACCGCCACCAGGATCGCCGGCACCGCGGCGATGACCGAGAACAGGCTGACGATGCGGACATGCAGCCGCGCCGCGGCGCGCCCGCGGCGCCGCGCCTGCACGATGCGCCAGACCTCGCGCGCGCTGACCGCAACCAGGAATGCGACCGTGATCGCATTGGCAAGGAGGAGCGCGACCACGACCTCGTTGGTTTCCGGTATCGGGGTAAGGTCGGCCAGCACCAGGAAAGTCGCCAGCGCCGACAACAGCGCGAGCGCCACCGCCCCCAGGCCGATGAAGCGCGTCAGCGAGCCAGGCGCCGCGGCTGCGACGGTCACGATCTCGGCTGTGGCTGCTTGGCCAGCGGTCGTCATATTCGGGGTTCTGCCGATAAGTGTGCGTAAAGATTAGCGCTTTGCCGCCCAGCGCGCGGTGATGCTTTTCTACAACAATGTTGCCGAATTACGACATTTCCGGGGCGCATGCCTCTGCGCCCGCGCCCATCTTGGGCCTTCAGCTGCTGCTGCGAAAGACCTGAATGTCCAGGTCGCGGATTTTCTTGCGTAACGTATTGCGGTTGACCCCGAGCAGGTCGGCGGCCCGAATTTGATTTCCCCGCGTCGCGGCGAGCGTCACCGTCAGCAGCGGATGCTCGATCTCGCGCAGGATGCGGTGATAGAGGCCGGGCGGCGGCAGCGTCTCGCCGAAGCCCGCAAAGTAGGAGGCGAGATGCCGCTCGACCGCGGCGGAAAGCCCCTCCTCGGCCCGCGGCTCGTCGGCGACCGGCATCATGGCGGGCTGCGCCAGCTCGGCATCGATCACCGCGGCCGAGATGGTCTCCTGCGGATAGAGGGCGGCGAGGCGGCGGGCGAGATTTTCGAGCTCCCGCACGTTGCCGGGCCAGCGGTGGCGCTTGAGCCGGTCGAGGGCGGCCTGGTCGAGCTGCTTGGGCGGCAGCCCCTCCCGCTCGGCCTGGGCGAAGAAATGCCGGATGAGATCGGGCACGTCCTCGATGCGTTCGCGCAGCGGCGGCAGGCGTAACGGCACCACATTGAGGCGGAAGAACAGATCCTCGCGGAACAGGCCCTGCTGGATGAGAATCCGCAAATCCTTGTTGGAGGCCGCGATGATGCGCACGTCGGTCTTGATCGGCGTGCGGCCGCCTACCGTCGTATATTCGCCCTGCTGCAGGACGCGCAGGAGCCTGGTCTGCGCGTCCATCGGCATGTCGCCGATCTCGTCCAGGAACAGCGTGCCGCCCTCGGCCTGCTCGAAACGCCCGGCGCTGCGGGTATTGGCGCCGGTGAAAGCTCCCTTCTCGTGGCCGAACAGATCGGATTCGATGAGATCGCGGGGGATGGCCGCCATGTTGATGGCGACGAAGGGACCGTTGCGGCGCTTGCCGTAATCGTGCAGCGCGCGCGCCACCAGCTCCTTGCCGGTGCCGGATTCACCCGAAATCATCACCGTGAGATCGGTCTGCATCAGGCGCGCCAGCACCCGATAGATTTCCTGCATCGCCGGCGAGCGGCCGACCAGCGGTATCGAGTCGAAATCCTCGTGCTTGACCGGGGCGAGCGTGCGCTCCTTGGGCTCCGACAGCGCGCGGCCGACGATGGCGATGAGCTCCTTGAGGTCGAAGGGCTTCGGCAGGTATTCGTAAGCGCCGCGCTCGGACGCGCGGATCGCGGTCATGAAGGTGTTCTGCGCGCTCATGACGATGACGGGCAGGTCCGGCCGCAGCTTCTTGATGCGCGGCAAGAGGTCGAAGGCGTTCTCGTCCGGCATCACGACGTCGGTGATGACGAGGTCGCCGTCGCCCTGCCCGATCCAGCGCCACAGCGTTGCCGCGTTGCTGGTCGAGCGCACTTCGTAGCCGGCCCGCGACAGGGCCTGATTGATCACCGTCCGGATGGCCGCGTCGTCGTCCGCGACCAAAATGCTTCCCGTAGGCATTTCCTTCCTCTCTAGGCAGCGCCGCCCGGCTCGGCGTCGTCACCCAGGAACATGGGCATCAGAACACGAAAGATCGTACGTCGTGGTTGCGATTCACATTCGATGATACCGCCGTGATCACCCACGATCTTGGCGACCAGCGCGAGGCCCAGCCCCGATCCGGTCGGCTTGGTGGTCACGAACGGGTCGAACAGATGCGGCATCAGATCGTCCGGAACGCCCGGACCGTTGTCCTTGACGCAGAACTCGAGCGGCAGCGACACCCGCGTCTTGCTGCCCGGCAGCGACAGGCGCACGCCCGGACGGAACGCGGTCGAGAGCGTGATCTCGCCGTCGCTCGATCCCTCGCCGATCGATTCGGAGGCATTCTTGACGAGATTGAGAAAGACCTGGATGAGCTGATCGCGGTTAGCGAAGATCGGCGGCAGCGAGGGGTCGTATTCCTCCACGAACTTGACATGGCGGGCGAAGCCCGAATGGGCGAGCCGCTTCACGTGCTCGAGCACGACGTGAATGTTGACCGGCTCGCGTTCGACCGGGCGTTCGTCGCTGAACACTTCCATGCGGTCGACCAGCTTGACGATGCGGTCGGCCTCGTCGCAAATGAGCCGCGTCAGGCTGCGATCGTCGTCGCCGACCGATTGCTCGAGCAGCTGCGCGGCGCCGCGGATGCCCGACAGCGGGTTCTTGATCTCATGCGCCAGCATGGCGGCGAGCGCGATGACCGAGCGCGCGGCGCTGCGATGGGTGAGCTGGCGGTCCATCTTGTCCGCAATGGTGCGTTCCTGCAGCATGACCACGACATGGTCGGGCCGCTCCTGCACCGGCGCGACATGCAGGTCGACCAGGCGTTCGCCGGGATTGCGCGGGGTGCCGAGGTCGACCTTGTATTCGTTGACCGCGGCGCCACGCGTGCGCACCTGGTCGATGAGCGCGAGCAGCGGGCTGCAGAACGGCACCAGGTCCTGCAGCGCGTGGCGCCGCAACAGCGGCTCGGACACCTCAAAGAACGATTCCGCTGCCGCGTTGGCATTGGCGATCTTGCCGTCGGGCGCCACCATGATCACCGGATGCGGCAAGGCGTCGAGGACGGCCTCGGCCAGGCTTGGGAACGCGTTGATGGACTCCGCGCGGCTCATGCGGCCTGCCTCGCGGGCGCGGCAAAGGCCGCGAAGGCGGCGGCGAGCGAGCGGCGCACGGCGCGCGGATCATCCAGCGTGAGCACGCACTGACGCTCGCGCTGGCGCAGCCAATCCGGCGCGCCTTCCGAGGCGGCCGCGGCGTCGAGCGCCCAGCCCAGATGCTTGCGCGCATAGCGCACGCCGACGGCGCTGCCGTGATGCTCCAGGATTTCGTCATAAAGCCGCGCCACGATGTCGAATTGGGCGGCGAGCGGCGGCGCCGCTTCCCGCCGCCCGGTCGCCAGGTAGCGGGCGATCTGGCCCGGCAGCCAGGGACGGCCCTGCGCGCCGCGTCCGATCATCACCGCGTCGGCGCCCGATGCCGCGAGTGCCGCGGTAGCGTCCTCGAACGAGGCGATATCGCCGTTCACCACCACCGGGATCGTGACCTCGGCCTTGACCGAGCGCACCGCCGCCCAATCGGCGCGTCCCTTGTAGAACTGGCAACGCGTGCGCCCATGCACCGTCACGAGCCTGATCCCGGCCGCCTCGGCGCGCTGCGCCAGCTCCGCGGCGTTGAGGCAGTGATGGTCCCAGCCAAGCCGCATTTTCAGCGTCACCGGGACCGACACGGCGGCGATCGTCGCTTCGATCAGGGTCATGGCGTGATCGAGGTCGCGCATCAGCGCGGAGCCTGACTTGCCGCCGGTGACGTTGCGGGCCGGGCAGCCCATGTTGATGTCGATGATGGTGGCGCCCGCGGCCTGGGCGATGCGGGCGGCCTCCCCCATCCAGCGCGCCTCGCAGCCGGCGAGCTGGACCACATGCACGCCGATCCCCTGCCCCTCGGCGCGCAGCAAAGCCTCCGGGCGGGCGCGCACCAGGGCCTCGCTGGCGGTCATCTCGGAGACCACCAGCCCGGCGCCGAGCCTGGCCACCGCGCGGCGGAACGGCGCATCCGTGATGCCGGTCATGGGCGCCAGCACCACCCGGTTGGGCAGAACCGTGCCGCCGACAACGAGCGGCAGGCCCGAAATAGCCGATGAAGAAGGCATCACATCGTCCTGCACACGAATTAGGCGATATTCAGGTTTGCTTAGAGTTTAGCCAAATTGCCTGCCGCTGCAAGTGCTGCAGTGCAAAAAATCCCCGATTTAGTGAATTCACCGGGCGCCCATGCCGAATCCGGCTTGCACCCCGTGCGTTCCGGGCTAATTCCATAGGCAATCTCGCGGAATGTGAAAATCGTTTAACAGCCTGAAAGAACAGCCCCTTGGAGCTCGAAACATGAACGGCCCGGTCGCAGCCGTGGTGGTTGCCGCCGGGCGTGGCCTGCGCGCCGGCGGCAATGGGCCCAAGCAATATCGGGAGATCGGCGGCGAGCCGATCATCCGTTCGAGCCTGAAGGCGCTTGTCGGCCATCCGGGCATTGCCATGGTGCAGCCGGTCATTCACCCGGACGATGGCGGGCTTTTTCGCGCGGCCTCCACCGGGCTCGAGGTGCTCGAACCGGTCCTGGGCGGGGCGACCCGGCAAGCTTCCGTGCGCGCCGGGCTCGAAGCGCTCGCCCCGCGCCGGCCGGATCTGGTGCTGGTACATGACGCGGCGCGGCCATTCGCATCCCCCGCTTTGATCGCGCGCGGTATCGCAGCCGCTCGCGCCTGCGGAGCCGCCATTCCCGTGCTCGCGATCCCGGACACGGTCAAGACCGTCGACCGCGACGGCGCCGTGACCGGCACGATCGACCGGGCGCAGCTTCGCCTGGTGCAGACCCCGCAGGCCTTCGCATTCGCGACCTTGCTCGAAGCCCATCAGCGCGCGCACGCTGCCGCGCGGGAGGATTTCACCGACGATGCGGCGCTCGCCGAATGGGCCGGCATCAAGGTCAGCACATTCGAGGGCGAGGCCGGCAACATGAAGCTCACCACCGCGGACGACTTCGTGCGTGCCTCCGCGGCCGAGTTCGCAGGGCTCGCCGACGTGCGCACCGGCTCCGGTTACGACGTGCACGCTTTTGCGGCCGGCGATCATGTCACCCTCGGCGGCGTGCGCATCCCGCACCAGCAGGGACTGTCCGGCCATTCCGACGCCGACGTGGTTCTGCATGCGCTGGTCGATGCCATTCTGGGGGCGCTGGCGGACGGCGACATCGGCGTGCACTTCCCGCCCAGCGATCCGCAATGGCGCGGCGCTTCGTCGGACCGGTTCCTCGCCTTCGCGGTCGACCGCCTGCGCGCCCGCGGCGGCCGCATCGCGCATCTCGATGTGAATGTCATTTGCGAGGCGCCCCGCATCGGTCCCTATCGCGACGCCATGCGCGCGCGCATCGCCGACATCGCCGGCATCGATATCGCCCGCGTCGCCGTCAAGGCGACCACCAGCGAGAAGCTCGGATTCATCGGACGCAGCGAAGGCATGGCGGCATTCGCCACCGCGACGGTGCGGCTGCCTTGGAAGGATTGAAGCGCAGCCAATGACGGAGATCACCGAGCAAGAGCTGATCGCCGCAGCGCGCGCTTTGCTCGATCTCTGCCGGGCCAGGAAGCTCATCATTGCGGCGGCGGAATCCTGCACTGGTGGCCTCCTGGCCGCGACCCTGACCGAAATTCCCGGCTCTTCCGACGTGTTCGAGCGCGGTTTCGTGACCTACAGCAACGACGCCAAGCACGTTATGCTGGGCGTGCCGCAGCACGTGCTGGCAACCTTCGGTGCCGTGAGCCGCGAGACTGCCCTGGCCATGGCGAACGGCGCGCTCGCCCATGCACCGGCTGATCTTGCGATCGCGATCACCGGCATCGCCGGGCCGGGCGGCACGCTGCCGGGCAAGCCGGTCGGGCTCGTGCATTTCGCGGCGGCCTTGCGCGGCGGGGCGCTCGTCCATCAAGAGAAGCGCTTCGGCGACATCGGCCGCAAGCAAGTGCGCCTCGCTTCGGTCGCTCTCGCCCTCGCGATGTTGCGGGGACTCGCGGAGCATGAGCGGCCGTTGCCGCCGTCGACTTGATCAAGGATGGCTTAAATCGCAATCGCCGGAGCCCCTCACCCCACCCTCTCTCCTACGGGGCGAGGGAGTGAAACGCCGTGGCCATCTTACCAACAACTCATTGTTGATGCGTTGGCGGAAGATGGCTTGGCCGCTGGCGCCGGCGAACTCCCTCGCCCCGAAGGGGAAAGGGTTGGGGAGAGGGGGTTACGAACCCTGTTGTGCTTCACTTCGAGCCTAACCGGCATAGACCAGGTCGGCGCGCTGCTCGAAGGCGGCCGCGAAACGGCGGAAGGCCAAGTCGAACATGGAGCCCATGAGGACCGCCAGCGTCCGGCTCTTGAACTCATAGGAGATGAAGAATTCGACCTCGCAGGTCCGCTCGTCGGTCGGGCGAAAGGTCCAGCGGTTCTCCATGCGGCTGAACGGGCCATCGAGATATTCGACCAGGATCTGAAGATTGGCGCGATCGAGGGTGACGCGGCTGGTGAACGTCTCGCTGATGAACTTGTAGGCGACCGTCATGTCGGCGACCAGCACCTCCTTGCCGTCCGGCCCGCTCCGGCGCTGGCGCACCTTGAGGGCGCGGCACAGCGGCACGAATTCCGGGTAGCGCTCCACGTCGGCGACCAGGTCGAACATTTCGGCCGCGGCATGCCGCACGCGGTGCTTGGTAGAGAATTGCGGCATGTTCGAGCGAGATGCCTTGCTTCAAGGATGCTTTGCGCGCGCCGCCTTGAGCCGCGCGAAATCCTCGCCGGCATGGTGCGACGAGCGGGTGAGCGGCGATGCCGAGACCATGAGAAATCCCTTGGCCAGCGCGAAGGCCTCGTAGGCCTTGAACTCGTCGGGCGGCACGAAGCGCACGACCGCGTGGTGCTTGCGCGAGGGCTGCAGATATTGGCCGATGGTCAGAAAGTCGACATCGGCCGCGCGCAGGTCATCCATCACCTGCAGCACCTCGTTGCGCTCTTCGCCCAGCCCCAGCATCAGGCCGGACTTGGTGAACATCGCGGGCGCCAGCTCCTTCACCCGCTGCAGGAGGCGGATCGAGGCGAAGTAGCGGGCGCCCGGGCGCACGCTCAGATATTTCGCGGGCACGGTCTCGAGATTGTGGTTGAAGACATCGGGCCGCGCCGCCACCACGGTCTCAGCGGCGGCGTCCTTGCGCAGGAAATCCGGCGTCAGCACTTCGATCGTGGTCGCCGGGCAGGCGGAGCGAATGGCGCCGATCACGGCGGCAAAATGCGCGGCGCCGCCGTCGGCGAGATCGTCGCGGTCGACCGAGGTGACGACGACGTGCTTGAGGCCGAGCTTGCCGACCGCCGCGGCGACGCGATGGGGCTCCTGCGCATTGAGCGGCCCCGGCAGGCCGGTCTTGACGTTGCAGAAGGCGCAGGCGCGCGTGCAGGTGTCGCCCATGATCATGAAGGTCGCGTGCTTCTGTTCCCAGCACTCGCCGATATTGGGGCAGCCCGCCTCCTCACAGACGGTGTGGAGGCCGTGCGCGCGCACGATGGCGCGGGTCTCGAGATAGCCCTTGGAGACCGGCGCCTTGACGCGGATCCAGTCAGGCTTTGGCTGCACCGGCGAATCCGGCCGATGCACCTTCTCGGGGTGCCGCGGCGCCGGCGGCGCATTGATGTTGTCAAGCACGACGGCCATGAAACCGCTCCAGAACGCCCTCTACTTACGAAGTCGGGGGCGCAGCCACAAGGGGCGACCAAACAAGAATGCATGGCTCCAGGCGCTGGTTTATTGAAAATACAATCCGGAAACAATAACCGCGGTCAGTGGTGGTGCCGGAGCCATGCACTCAGCGCAAGGATCGAGGCGGCGCGCTTGCGCCGCGACGCGCCGCAGAATCGCGCTCGGAATCAAAAGCCCGGCGCGGGGTTCCGGCCGGGCGCAAATCACCAGTTTCAATTTCCCGAATAATCCGAGCGCGCGCGATTCGTCAAGAGCGTACGAAGCGCCGGCAGGGCTCCGAACTCGGGTTAACGGCTGTTTCTGACTTGCCGGAAGTCTGATTCCCTTGTGTGGCCCTGATTCGGAGAGCCACGCCATGAGCCTGATCGATTTGGATTTCGCCGAAAAGCCGCGCCTTCGGGCGCTTCTTGATCACTTTGCCATCATCGAGGACACGCGGGAGCCATGGCGGGTGGCGCATCCGCTGACTGAGGTCCTGCTGCTTGTTGTGTGCGGCACGATTGCGGACTGCGATGACTACGAAGGAATTGCGGATTGGGGCGAGGCTCATCTTGGGTTCTTGCGTCGCTTTTTGCCCTATCACCACGGGGTTCCGGGCGCGCGTTGGCTCACCATCCTGATGAACCGCGTCAATCCGGCGCTGTTTTCGGCCGCCTTCACGTCCTGGGTGCGGGAGGCATGGCCCCAACACCCTGATCTGGTTGCCATCGACGGCAAGACCTCGCGTCGAAGCCATGATCGCAGTACCGGCAAAGCGCCGCTCCACCTCGTCTCCGCCTTTGCCACCACGAGCCGCCTCGTGCTTGGCCAAGAGGCCGTCGCCGACAAGACCAATGAGCTCACTGCCATCCCGATCCTGCTCGAGCGGCTGGCCGAGAAGGATGGGCTCAAAGGCGCGCTCGTCTCGATCGACGCCATTGCCACCAATCCGACCATCGCCACCGCGATCCGGGACGTGGGGGCGGATTATCTCCTGGCCGTCAAAGCCAACCAACCGACCCTGCGCGCCGAGATCGAGAGCTTTTTCGCCAATGCCGATCCCGCCGATCTCGACAGCGTCACCGATCTCGACAAGGGCCATGGTCGTATCGAGCAACGAACCGTCACGGTCGCCCGCGAGGTTGACTGGCTCGAGGGCGAGCGTCGCTTTCCCGGTGAGGTCCGCTTGCCGGACGTCAGCACGATCCTCAGGGTTGCCTCACGCGTCCAGCTCAAGGACCACAGCCGCTTCGAGACACGCTATTATGTCTCATCCGCCACGCTCTCGGCTGCCCGCGCCGCCGAGGCCGTGCGGGGTCACTGGGCCATCGAGAACAGCCTGCACTGGGTCCTCGATGTCGTCTTCCGCGACGACCAATCGCGCCTGCGAACCGGCCACGGGGCAAAAAATATGGCCGTCGCCAGACACTTCGCCATCAATCTCGTGCGAACCGCCAAGGACAAAAGAAGCATCAAGCTCAGGCGAAAACGCGCCGGTTGGGATCCAGAGTTCCTCGCCGCAATCCTCGGCCAACTAAC
>DATDGG010000075.1:0-12931 GCA_036522235.1 Xanthobacteraceae bacterium | reverse complement strand
GGTCGGCATGCCGGTCGACGGGCTGCCGCGCTGGATGTCGAAAATGACCGCCGGGATCTCGGCGAAATAGGCCAGCCCGATGAATTCCTGCATCAGCGAGATGCCCGGGCCGGAGGTGGCGGTGAAGGCGCGGGCGCCGTTCCAGGCGGCGCCGATCACCATGCCGATGGAAGCAAGCTCGTCCTCCGCCTGGATGATGGCGAATCGGTTCTTGCCGGTCTTCGGGTCGACCCGGTAGCGCCCGCAGTGGCGCTGGAACGCCTCGGCAAGCGAGGAGGAGGGCGTGATCGGATACCAGGCGCACACGGTGGCGCCGCCATAGACAGCTCCCAGCGCTGCGGCGCTGTTCCCTTCGATGAAGATGCGGTCGCCCACCCCGTTGGAGCGCTTGAGGCGCAGCCCGATCGGGCATTGTAGGTTTCCGAGCGCCCAATCGCGCCCCAGATGCAGCGCGTTGATGTTGGCGCCGATCAGCTTTTCCTTGGATTTGAATTGCTCGCCGATGAGCTTCTCGATCTCGGCCAGGTCCATGTCGAGGAGCGCGGAGAGCGCCCCGACGTAGACGATGTTCTTGAACAGTTGGCGCTGGCGCGGGTCGGAATATTCGCGATTGCAGATCTCGGTCAGCGGCACCCCGATGACCGTGATGTCCTCGCGGAATTTCGAGGTCGGCATCGGCTTGGTCGAATCGTAGAGCAGATAGCCGCCGGGCTCGATGCCGGCGACGTCCTTGTCCCAGGTCTGCGGATTCATCGCCACCATGAGATCGGTGCCGCCGCGCGCTCCGAGATGGCCGGCTTCCGAAATGCGCACCTCGTACCAGGTCGGCAGGCCCTGGATGTTGGAGGGGAATATGTTGCGTGGCGCGACCGGCACGCCCATGCGCAAGACCGACCGCGCGAACAATTCGTTGGCGCTCGCGGACCCTGAACCGTTCACATTGGCGAAGCGGACGACGAAGTCGTTTACGCTGCTGATTGGGCTGCTACTCGGCATAGATCATCCGCGTGAGTCATATCGATGAGATATTTCTTCATGTCCCAGGCGCCGGTCGGACAGCGTTCGGCGCAGAGTCCGCAGTGCAGGCAAACGTCCTCGTCCTTGACCATCACGCGTCCGGTCTTGAGCGCATCGGAGACATAGAGGTCCTGGGTGAGGTTGTTGGCCGGGGCCTTGAGGCGCGTGCGCAGGTCGGCTTCGGCGCCGTTCGGCGTGAAAGTGATGCAGTCCATCGGGCAGATGTCGACGCAGGCATCGCATTCGATGCAGGCCTGCGTGGTGAACACGGTCTGTACGTCGCAATTGAGGCAGCGGTGCGCCTCCTTGAGCGCGAGCTGCGGGTCGAAGCCGAGCTCGACCTCTGCCTTGATATCGCGCAGCGCCACCACCTTGTCGCGCAGCGGCACCCGGTAGCGCTTGTCGGGCGCGATGTCGTTGTCGTAGCTCCACTCGTGGATGCCCATCTTCTGGCTGAAAATCTCGACCGCCGGCAGCGGGCGGTCGAGGATGTCCTCGCCGCGGCACAGCTTGTCGATCGACAGGGCCGCCTCGTGGCCGTGCGCCACCGCCCAGATGATGTTCTTGGGGCCGAAGGCGGCGTCGCCGCCGAAGAAGACCTTGGGATGGGTCGAGCCCATGGTGACCGTGTCGATCTTGGGCATGTCCCACTTGTCGAACGCGATGCCGATATCGCGCTCGATCCAGGGAAACGCGTTCTCCTGGCCGACCGCGACCAGCACGTCGTCGCAGGGAAAATGCTGATCGCTCTCGCCGCTCGGGACCAGGTTGCGGCGGCCCTTGGCGTCGTATTGCGCCTTCACCTTCTCGAACAGCACGCCGGTCAGGCGGCCGTTCTCGTGGGTGAATTCCTTCGGCACGAGGAAATTGTGGATCGGGATGTCCTCGTGCATGGCGTCCTCCTTCTCCCAGGGGGACGCCTTCATCTCCTCGAAGCCCGAGCGCACCACGACCTTGACGTCCTCGCCGCCGAGGCGGCGCGAGGAGCGGCAGCAGTCCATTGCGGTATTGCCGCCGCCGAGCACGATGACGCGGCGGCCGATCTTGGTGGTGTGCCCGAAGGAGACCGAGGACAGCCAGTCGATGCCGATATGAATGTTGGCCGCCGCCTCCTTGCGGCCCGGAATGTCGAGCTCGCGTCCGCGCGGCGCGCCGGAGCCGACGAAAATCGCGTCCCAGCCCTCGGCCAGGAGCGCCTTGAGGCTGTCGATGCGCTTGCCGCCGACGAACTCGATGCCGAGATCGAGAATATAGTTGCACTCTTCGTCGATGATCGATTCCGGCAGGCGGAAGCGCGGAATCTGCGTGCGGATCATGCCCCCGGCCTTGGGGTCCTGGTCGAGCACCGTGCAGTGATAGCCGATGGGGGCGAGGTCGCGCGCCACGGTGAGCGAAGCGGGGCCGCCGCCGATGAGCGCGATGCGCTTGCCATTCTGGTGTGCCGCCGGGCGCGGAAGGCGGCCGCGAATATCGTCCTTGTAGTCGGCCGCGACGCGCTTGAGGCGGCAGATCGCCACCGGGTCCTTCTCGACCCGTCCGCGCCGGCAGGCCGGCTCGCACGGCCGGTCGCAGGTGCGCCCGAGCACGCCAGGAAACACGTTCGATCGCCAGTTGACCATGTAGGCATCGCTGTAGCGGCCGGCCGCGATCATGCGGATATATTCGGGCACCGGCGTGTGCGCCGGGCAGGCCCACTGGCAATCCACCACCTTGTGGAAATAGTCGGGCGCAGCGATGTCGGTCGGCTTCATAGAGTCCTCGTGCACGCACACATGCCGCGCCCCCCTTAACGGTGAACCCCGCGCGAGCAGGTGTCGGCCGGTCCCCTCCGGACGGTTCGGCTTGTCGGCGCCGAATCCGGGGTGGATTTTATTGGAGCGGGACCCCCATTACCACCGATACATTCGTCATAACAGGGGTCCGATAACTGATGGCGCTCCAGCGATGCATAGAGGACACAGTCGCCCAGCTGTGTTAATGAAATCTTTATGTCAATTATCGCGTCGCCCCGGCAAGCCATTGAGAGGATTTGAGTTTCTTAAATGGCCCGGCGAGCGGGCCGGCCCGCGGGTGAGCGGCCCGAACCTTGCACGAATTTGGCCCGATAGAAGCGGTGGCGAGGTGCCGCCGCGGCAGGGTCGATGACAGCGGGGCGGGAAGTGTGGGATGAGGCAGTGGCGTCGAATTTTCGCGGAAGCAGATGCGCGATATCTTTGAAGACCTCTTCGTTCAATCGCCGCTCGACCCGATGGAAGCGGCGCGGCGATCGGCGCGGCCGCAGCTGCGGCGGCGCTTCTATGAGTGCGCGCATGTGGAGGAGGGCGGCGGCAGCATCGCGATCCGCCTCGATGGGCGGGCGATCAGGACACCGGCGCGGCGTCTCCTTGAAGTGCCCACGCGTGCGCTGGCGGAGGCGCTGGCCGCCGAGTGGAACGCACAAAGCGAGCTCATCGATCCCCTGAACATGCCGCTCACGCGGCTTGCCAATTCGATCATCGACGGGGTCGCCGATGCGCCCGACGCCGTGGCGGCGGAGATCGAGAAATATTTCGCCTCCGATCTCATCATGTATCGCGCGGAGGGCCCGCAGGAATTGATCGCGCGCCAGGCGCAGGCCTGGGACCCGCTCGTCGATTGGGCGCGGGCGACGCTTCGGGCGGATTTCGCGCTCGCCCAGGGCGTCAAGTTCGCCGCGCAACCGGCGGCCGCGCTGGCGGCGGCGCGCGCCGCACTTCCGCGCGATCCCTGGCGGCTCGGCGCGCTCAATGCCATCACGACGCTGACCGGCTCCGCCGTGATCGCGCTTGCGGTTCTCAACGGGCGCCTCTCGGCCGAGGCGGCCTGGGCGGCGGCTCATGTGGACGAGGATTGGAACATGGAACTGTGGGGGCGCGACGCGGCGGCGCACGAGCGCCGCGCCTGCCGCTTCGCCGAGATGAAGGCTGCCGCCACCTTGCTGGCGGCGCTGCGGGCCGAGAAATGACTGCCGCGAGGGTACCTCGATCCGCCGGCGTGCCCTATGCTCGTGGCCGCACAGGGGGGAGGCCATGAAGGTCACGCTCGATCTCACCAGGCTCCTGGAGGAAGGCAAGATCAGCCAGAGCGAGTTCGACCGCTTCCGCGCATTCTCGACGCAGGATACCGGCTCGCTCGCCTTCAATATTCTGATCGGGTTCGGGATTGCGGCGGTGAGCGTGGGCGCGGTGGCGCTGGTGCCGACGCCCTTGACCGCCGCGATCGTGGGCGCCGCGGTGATGGCCTTCGGCCTCGTCCTGGTGCTCGGGCGCTCCGCACACTGGGCCTTGCTGGCGCAGATCTGCCTCGGCGTGGGCGCGCTTATCTTTGCCGGCGGCATCATTGCGATCGATGCCGGCTCGGTGCGGGCGCTGCTCTTGGTCACCGTGGTGCTCGCGGGCGCGTCGATCGCGGCCCGCAGCGGTCTCCTGATGGTCGCGGCCGTCCTCGCCTCGGCGAGCTGCCTCGGCGCCAGCACCGGCTACTGGCACGCCACCTACGAGCTGTCGATCACCGAGCCGACCCTGACCATCGTGGTGTTCGGCCTGCTGGCGCTCGCCGCCTACCATCTGTCGAAGCGCCTCGAGTCCGACTACGAGCGCCTCGCCCTCATGGCGGCGCGCACCTCCGTGTTCCTGGTGAACTTCGGATTCTGGATCGGCTCGCTATGGGGCGATCGCCTGCTCCTGCTGCGCTCGCTCGAGGATCAACTCAAGAATGCGGGATCAATGCCGGCCGTGGTGCCGCCCTGGCTGTTCTCGGTCGGCTGGGCGCTGGCGCTCATCGCGACCGGCATCTGGGCGACCCGGGTGGGGCGGCGCTGGGTCGTCAATGTCGCGACGGTCTTCGGGGCGATCCATTTCTACACCCAATGGTTCGACAAGCTCGGGCCGACGCCGCTTGCGTTCCTGCTCGGTGGCTTGGTGATGCTCGCTTTCGCGCTCGGCCTGTGGGCCCTCAATCGCCGTTCGGAGGCGCTTCCCAAATGAAAGACATCGTCGACAAGCTCGATCTGCGTCGTGCCGGCGCGCGCGCCGGTGGCGGCGCTGCGCGCATCGAGGCCCAGCACAAGCGCGGCAAGCTCACCGCGCGCGAGCGCATGGAGCTGTTGATGGACAAGGGCTCGTTCGAGGAGTTCGACATGTTCGTCGAGCATCGTTCGGCCGAGTTCGGGATGGAGAAGACCAAGATCCCCGGCGACGGCGTCGTCACCGGCTGGGGCACCGTCAACGGCCGCACCATCTTCGCCTTCGCCAAGGATTTCACCGTGTTCGGCGGCTCCCTGAGCGAGGCCCATGCCCAGAAGATCGTCAAGATCCAGGACCTCGCCATGAAGGCGCGCGCGCCGATCATCGGCCTGTTCGATGCCGGCGGCGCCCGCATCCAGGAGGGGGTGGCGGCGCTCGGGGGTTACGGCGAGGTGTTCAAGCGCAACGTGCTCGCCTCCGGCGTCATCCCGCAGATTTCGGTGATCATGGGCCCGTGCGCCGGCGGCGACGTCTATTCGCCGGCCATGACCGATTTCGTCTTCATGGTGCGCGACACGAGCTACATGTTCGTCACCGGTCCCGACGTGGTGAAGACGGTGACCAACGAGGTGGTCACCGCCGAGGAGCTCGGCGGCGCCGGCGTCCACACCACCAAATCGGGGGTCGCCGACGGTTCCTACGAGAACGACGTCGAGTGCCTGTTGCAGATGCGCCGCCTGATCGACTTCCTGCCGGCCAACAGCGCGGTCGGCGCGCCGCACTGGCCGTCCGAGGACGACATCGAGCGCGAGGAGAAGTCCCTCGACACGCTCGTTCCGGACAGTCCCAACAAGCCCTATGACATCAAGGAGCTGATCCTCAAGGTCGCCGATGAGGGCGATTTCTTCGAGCTGCAGGCCGCCTATGCGATGAACATCGTGACCGGCTTCGGCCGCATCGCCGGGCGCACCGTCGGCTTTGTCGCCAACCAGCCCATGATGCTCGCGGGTGTGCTCGATTCCGACGCCAGCCGCAAGGCCGCGCGCTTCGTGCGCTTCTGCGACGCCTTCGATATTCCGATCGTCACCTTCGTGGACGTGCCCGGCTTCCTGCCCGGCACCGACCAGGAATACGGTGGCCTGATCAAGCACGGCGCCAAGCTCCTGTTCGCCTATAGCCAATGCAGCGTGCCGCTGGTCACCGTGATCACCCGCAAGGCCTTCGGCGGCGCCTATGACGTGATGGCCTCCAAGCACGTGGGCGGCGACGTCAACTATGCCTGGCCGACCGCGCAGATCGCCGTGATGGGCGCCAAGGGCGCGGTCGAGATCATCTTCCGTGCTGACATTGGCGAAGCCGCCAAGATCGCCGCCCGCACCAAGGAATACGAGGACCGCTTCCTCTCGCCGTTCGCGGCCGCCGAACGCGGCTATATCGACGACGTGATCATGCCGCGCACGACCCGCGCCCGCATTGCCCGCGCGCTCGCCATGCTGCGCGGAAAAAAGGTGGAATTGCCGGCGCGCCGGCACGATAATCTGCCGTTGTAGCCAGTAGTCAGTAATCAGCGATCAGAAATCGGAAGTCAGGAGAATCAATCCGTGCTACTGACTTCCGACCACTGATCAATGTCCTCCGGCCGACCGTGCGCCTCTTCCGCCGCTTCACCCAAGGCGAGCTGCGCCTCACCCGCATCGAGGCCTTCAGCGATGGCGTCTTCGCGGTCGCGGTGACGCTTTTGGTGCTCGATCTGAAAGTGCCCGTGCTGCAGGACCATGCCGACGTCCGCGAGCTCGGGCAGGCCCTGCTCGATCAGCTGCCGAAGTTCGTGAGCTGGCTGATCAGCTTCGTCATCGTCTGCAAGTTCTGGCTCAACCACCATCACGTTCTTGGTCTCGCCCGCCATGCCGATTACGGCTTCGTATGGCTGAACTCGATCTTTCTGCTGGGCCAGTCCTTCATCCCGTTCCCGACCGCCATGGTGGGCGAGTACCCGGGCAACCCGCTGGCGGTGAGCTTCTTCGGCTGCGTGTTCGCCCTCAATACGTTTCTGTTCATGGGCCTGCACGCTCATATCGAGCGCCGATTGATCAAGCCGGAGCTGGCCGCGCTGCAGGATCCGCACGGCTTCCGCAAGGGCCTGGTCGGCCCGCTGTCCTATCTGATCGGTGCCGCGGCCGCGTGGGTCTATACGCCGGCGGCCTTCGTCATCTATGCGCTGACGCCAATATTCTATATCACCCCGCCGCAGGGACACGGCGGAGCCCAAAAAGGAAAAAAGGCCGGGGAGCGGTGAGCGAGCCGAGAGGCGTCTTTAGTTCGCGGCTTGCGGCGCGCCCTCCTGATCCGCCTCGTGCGCGGATTCCAGGCTGATGCGGTCGGCATGCTCGGCCAGGCGGAGCCAGGATTGCGCCATCGTGGCCCAGAGCGGCCGGTCGCGATCGTCCGATGCCTTGGTGGCGCGGCGCAAGCAATCTTCGGCGTTGCTGCGATAATCGTTAGCGGAACTCATGCTACCATCCCCTAACACGCGTTTGATGGTATCGAGGCAAACATCCGAGATGGGCAAAGTCGGGACACGATCGAGGCCTTTCTGCGACCGTGCTGCCGGTAGGTGGCCGCGCACCATCGGAAATGCGAAATTGATTGATCGAATGTTCCAGCGATTGCGATGACCCTTAATACCTTACCGCTCAGTCGCGACGTGGTCGTGGCGCACAGCTCCGATCTGCATGTGGACGACGACCACACCGCGCGCCTGCATGGCGGCGATGGTACCGCGGGGCTCGCCTGCGTTCTGCGCGCCGCCGGCGGCGCAGGTGCGGACGTCGTCATCTTGGCCGGCGATACGTTCGATAGCCACCGGATGCCGCACGATTTGCTCGAGCGCGCCGCCGCAATCATTTCGGCATCGGCGCTGCCGGTGGTGCTATTGCCCGGCAACCATGATCCGGTGGTGGCCGACGCCGTCTATCATCGCGGAAAATTGGCGGAGCTCGCAAACCTGCATGTGCTCGGCGTCACCGACGATGAAGCGATCCTGTTTCCCGATCTCGGCCTGGAAATCTGGGGACGCGCGCACCGCGACTACGCCGACATGATCCCGTTCGAGACCGTCCGGCCGCGCCGCACGCGCTGGCAGATCGCGGTCGCGCACGGGCACTATCAGCCGTGGCCCGATCGCAGCACGCGGCTGCGTCCCGGCTGGCTCATCGGCGATGCCGAGATCGCCGCGACCAGCGCCGATTATGTGGCGCTCGGCCATTGGAATCGCGCCGCCAAGGTCGGCAACGGGCACATCGCAGCCTATTATTCCGGCGCGCCCGAATATGCCGGCACCATCAATCTCGTCCGTCTCACGCATCAGGGCGATGTGGTTGTGTCGCAACTCGCGCTTGATATCGCGCGCGAGCCTTGGGCCTTGGTGGAGTGAACGGGGCTGCGTCAGCGGAACAATCGGTTGTAAGCGGGCGTTGGAACAGTTTCCGGAAGAGGGCAGTGGAGGTGGATAGCCATGAGAACATCCAGCAAACATACGCGACGGGACGACCACTATCGAACCATGGCAGCGGGATACCAGGTTCTCAGGTCTCCGCTGGCCGATTCATATCATGCGGCGGCCGAGCATTATCGGCTCAACGACCCACCGCTTGATCCAGCCGAGGGATCGGATATCCGCGCCACCGAAGAGCCGGAACCGGCCGACCGGCGCGGATAATCCGGACGAAAGCGCCGATCACGCCAATTCGGCCTCCGGAATCTCGAGCGCCAGCCGCGCGCGCAGCGGCTCGAGCCGTTGCGCATGAAATCGCCATTTGCCGACTGACGACGAATAGACCGGACGCCGCACCTGCACCGCGCTGGCGGTGGCCGAGGGTGCCGGACTTTCGTGGAAACGGAGCACCTGGTCGTCCCACGGCAGTCCGGCAAATTCGATGAGGCGACGGCTCTCTGCCGTTGGATTGCTCACGATGTCCTCGTAGCGCACTTCCAGAAATGCGTCCGATGGCAGGATCGACTTCCAATGCTGCGCCAGACGGCGGAATGCCAAATAGTATTCAGCCAGTTCGATCTGATCATATGAGAACGAAAACATCCCCTGAAAGTGGGCCTTGTAGATCGCCCAGCAGGCATCCAGCGGATGTCGTCGGATCAAGATGATCTTTGCGCGCGGCAGCGCCGCGTGAATCATGCCGCAATAAAGATAGTTCTGCAGGGTCTTGTCGATGAAACGACGGTTGGGCGGTACCCGGACCGCCGCCACCGCTTCGACGTAGCGTCTGCCGAGGTCCGCAGCAGCGAGGCCTCTTGCGGCCGCTTTCGACGCGCGGCGAAGCTCAGCGGCAAATGCGCCGGTTTCTCCCGCCGAGGTCATCGCGCTGTGGCTGGCGATGATCCGCTCGACCAGCGTCGTTCCGGTGCGGGGGAGGCCGAGGACGAAAATCGGATCGGCGGCGGAAAAGCCGGGTGGGCAGGAGCGCAGCCGAGCGCGGGTTTGCGTGCGGATGATCCCCTCGATCTCGGCAATCTCGGCCCTGCCGTCATAGCTGATCGAGCGGCGCTGCAGAGCGGTGCCTGCCTCCACCTGATCGAATGCGTTTGTGTGCCTGTCCAGATCTTCAAGCTCCTTGGCCAACGCAAACCGAAGCATGACTTCGCCCCGCCCGGACAGCCTTCCTTCGCGGATCAACGCCTCCATCTCCACGATGTGATTGCGGCCGGCGGTCTGGATGCGCAGGTCGGAACGCAGGTAATGGGCCAGGCAGTAATGGCGGTCGAGCGCGATCGCGGCGTCGCAATGCGCTTCGGCCGCTTCCAGCATCCCAGTCATTCGCTCGGTCGCCGCGAGATTGAAAAGGTA
Source organism: Xanthobacteraceae bacterium (assembly GCA_036522235.1). Lineage (GTDB taxonomy): Bacteria > Pseudomonadota > Alphaproteobacteria > Rhizobiales > Xanthobacteraceae > VAZQ01. The sequence goes on along the minus strand of DATDGG010000075.1, from coordinate 3,070 downwards.
TTGCGGCATGTCGGGACAGGCGACGACCGCGCGCCGAAACAACTCCGCCGCCCGGTGATGGAGCCCGAGCAGGCCGAAGATCGCGCCCAGCGCGTCGAGCGCTGCGGGCGCGGAGCCGATGATGGTCGAAGCGGTTTCGGCCGCCGCCAGCGCCGCACCGGCCTCGCCGGAAACGAGCAGGCATTTGGCACGCAGGATATGGGCGATCGGATCCTCAGGCGTGAGTGCCACCGCCCGGTTGGCGCAAACGATCGCGGCGTCGGGGCGACCCCGCTGCAACGCGGTTTCGGTCAGCAAGGCCCAAGCGCCCCCGTCCTGCGGGGCGCCGGCGAGCACCTGCGCGCAGATCCGCTCGGTCGTCGCCACATCGCCGCCGGCGAAAGCGCGCCGCGCCGTCTCCATGGCGGTGGCGGCGCTTCGATGCGGAACGGTACTTTGCAAGCGGTGACTCCACGACAGAAGGCCGGACTCTAAGTCCGGCCTTCTCACGTCATTTACGGGATCGCGAACGTTGCCGGATCAGTGATGCCCGTCATCATCGCGGTCCGCGAACGAGAAGTTGCCGAACAGATCGCCGATCGCCGGGCTGTTCTGTGGAACATAGGGATTTTCGTCCGACGTCTTCGGGTTCGGCATGTTGTCGCGGGTATGGGGCGCGAGCTTGGGCAGCTTCCAGTTCCGTTCGATGAATTTCGCGATCGAGGCGTGATCGGAATATTCATGCGAAACGTGTCCGCCTTGCGAAAATTTGGACACGACCAGGAGCGGGATGCGCGTTCCGTCGCCGAAGAAGTCGAGCGGCTGGATGTAGCCGGAGTCGTAATAACCACCGCCCTCGTCGACGGTGACCAAGATGGCGGTGGACTCCCAGAGCTCCTCCTTGGACTTCACCTGATCGACGATCCGCTTGGTGAAGGCTTCGAAAATATCGACCTTGGAGGAGGCAGGATGGCCGTCGTTGAAGGTGCTCGGCTTCACGAACGACACCGCCGGCAGGCTCCCATCCTCGATTGCATCGTAGAGATCGAGAGTATCCTTGTTGTGCGCCTCGCGCGCCGCCTTGTTGGTCATGACCGAGGCGGAATAGAGGAACGGATTGCAGATATTGCAATAGAGATAGGCGACCGGGTCGAGCGACCCGAAGTTCGCGCCCTCGCCGGGGGCGGTCTTGAAGTCGTTCCAACGCTCGCCGAAATACGCCCACGAGACGTTGGCCTGGCTGAGCAGATCGCCGATGTGGCGCTGCTTGATGACCGGCGGCAGGGTGAACGGGCCGTTGTTGATCGGATCTGTGGCGCCGCTGCCGATGAAAGCGGGAACATAGTTGTTGAGCAGGTAGTACGCCTTCGGCGCACACCGCGCCGGCACCTCGAGGGCGGTCAGATAGTTGACGATCGGGGCAACGCCGGGCTGGGTATAGTCGGAGCAGTTGGTGTAGCTGCCGCCACCATATCCGTCGTTCGTGTACCAATTGTCGGTGCCCACCATCGGATTGGGGTTCTCGACCTCGTCGACGTATTTCGGCGGGTTCGAGCCCGGAACCAGGACATGGTTGGGGGTTGCCGGATCGCCGTTGGCGTCGGCGTAATACAGCGCGTCGGCATAGCCCAGCATCATGTGGTTGGCGTAGGTTCCGCCCATCACGGCCTGATGGTAGTTGTCGTTGAGCGTGTATTCGCGGGCGAGCTTGGTCAGATAGGGCGCGTCTCCCTTGGCGACGTTGTAGAAGCCCATCGCGATGTTGCCTTCCTTGAGGAGCGGCGTCGGCGCGGGCGACGGCGGCGGCTTGCCGTTGCTGCCGGAGGAGACGGTCTCCTCGACCCAGGGGAAGAGGTCGACCTGACAGCCGCTCGGATTGTGCCGGGTGGCCTTGCTGATGTCGCAGTCGAGCTGCTGCCACATCTGATAGAAACGATGGACCGGGCTGCCGCCGTAAGTGTCGTAGAGGCTGGCGAGGCCGGAGCTTGTCGGCGTCACCAGCGGATAGGGACCGTTCGGCAGGTTGTTGTAGTTGAGGACGCGCGTGTCGGGTGACCCGCCGGGGATTCCCGTCGCCCCCCGCTCCAACAGCGGCAAATCCTTCGTCGACAAGCCGTAGTCGGCCTGGGCAGCCAATGCCGGGGTCGCCATGCATCCCGGGCCATTGAGGGCGGCGGTATTGACGTCGGTATAACATGCCTGCGGGGCGTAAGACGTGCCCGGCGCCTGCAGCTTGTTGGTAGTGTTGTTGTAAGGCGTCTTGTGATCGGGGCTGATCGAGAAGAAGCCGTTGTTGTCGAGGGCCGAGAACTGCGCCGCCTTCCGGTAATGCGGGCCGGGCGAGCCGTCTTCATTGATGATGCCCTTGGACAGGAGATTGTCGACATGCTCGCCTTCGCGCGGCTCGTAGGTCGCGAAGACATGGTCGAAGGTTCGGTTTTCGCCGATGATCACGATGACATGCTTGATGGGGCTGGCGGTGTCGCGGTCATGGTCATGCCGTCCCCCCATCAGCTCGGGTTCGCCTGCACTGGCGGCACCGCATCCCACCAAGGACAGGATTGCCGCGGTGACGACGGCGCGATCGCGTAGACGTCGATTGATCTGCGTAAGCATCGTGATGCTCCAAAATCTGAGATCTGAATTATGTCGGGCGGGGAGAAATCAGAGTACAGGTACAGGTGATTAGGCGGCGATTGTGTCGGGGGTTCTTCGGGCGCGTGTCAGATTCATTACAGAATAAAAACACGGGTGAGGTTCGAATGCGCAGTGTGCCAAGCTGCTGTCATGCTGAGCGGTATTACTCGGCCGGAGCTGCGCAGCGATCGTGCCGTCCGGCGCGCAGCTGTCTTATTTCTGTAATGCCGGCCGGAGATCATCCAGCTTGCGTTCCGTCACCCGGCGATCTCCCGCGACCGATCATGAACTGCATGGGTTCCAAGGTCTTGAAGCTGGCCGCAGTACTGGCGGCGGTTGCGCCGCACGCCGTGCGCGCGGCGGAGTTCGTGCTGGTGAACACGTCGGGCGTGACCATCGACCAACTCTACATTTCGCCCTGCGGGGGCCGGCATTGGGGTCCCAATCAGCTCTC
>DATDGG010000074.1:0-7351 GCA_036522235.1 Xanthobacteraceae bacterium | reverse complement strand
CTTGACGGTCACCAGCCCGCTGGTCTCGAGCGCGCGCACCGCCTCGCGCACCACCACCCGGCTCACCCCGAACTGCGCGGCGAGGTCGCGCTCCGAGGGCAGGCGCTGGAACAGCGCGAGCTTGTCCGTGAAGATTTTCGTCCTAATCTGCTCCGCCACCTCAACATAGGCGCTACGCCGCCCCAGGCTCTGGAACATGGGGTCCGTGGCCGCCATTGAACTCATCGCTCGCTCCTTTGGTCTAACCATAGACCAAAGGACCAAGACCCGTCAACACGGCACCTGCGGCGGACACGGCCCGCCCTGAATTAACCGGTCCAATCGATTTGGCGGCCCATGCGGTCGCGCTAGGCTTCGGCTAGTTGCGCTTGGTGATGACGACGTGGGTGGCGTTCGGGGTGGGAACGTGCTCGCTGCACTGATAGCCGAGCTTGGCCGCATCGATGCCGGTGAGCAGGTGTTCTCCGGAGCCGAGGAGGACCGGGGAGATCGCCATGTGCATCTCGTCGACAAGTCCCGCCTGAAGATATTGCCGGATCGTGGCGACGCCGCCGCCAAGCCGAATGTCTTGACCGTTGGCCGCGTCAGCGGCGCGTTGAAGCGCGGCGTGAATGCTGTCGGTGACAAAGTGAAAGGTCGTGCCACCGCTCATGGTGATCGATGCCCGTGGGTGGTTGGTGAGCACGAAGACGGGGGTGTGATACGGCGGATTGTCGCCCCACCATCCCTTCCAGGCGTCGTCCGGCCAGGGCCCGCGAATCGGCGCGAACATGTTTCGGCCCATGATCCACGCCCCGATGTTGCGGAAACCGCGCGCCGCGAAGTCATCATCGATGCCGGTCGCGCCGCCGTCACGGCCGAACATCTTTTGAAAGGTGCGAGTCGCGAAGGCCCATTCGTGCAACGTCATGCCGCCCACGCCGAGTGGATTCTCGAGATCCTGGCTGGGGCCGGCCCCGTAGCCGTCGAGGGATACCGAGAAGCTCTGGACGCGGAGCTTGGGCATGGGCGGCCCCTTCTTCAAGCCGCTATGATACACCCTCGATCTCTCTGCTGAGGTTGTCCAGAGCAGCGCCAAAGCCGAAACGAACGCCTCCGGCCGTGCTCTCGCCATCGAAGGACGCCAATTGCACTGTGACCTTGAGATGGGCCTTTGCGCCGTCATGTGAAAATTCAACGGTGTGGAGTGCAGCGGACAAAGCTCGTTTGCCATCGGCCACCGTCTCGGAATAGACGATGCGCTTGTCGGGCACGATGTTGAGATAGACCACCTCGACCTGGAAACGCGGATCGTTCTTGGCACCGCAGCGCGAGCGGTCGCGGCCGCCTTCACGAAAATCCGCTTCATCATAGATGATCGTCGCGGTTGGTGAGGGCAAACCCCAACGCGCTCGCGCAACCGGATCGGCAAACGCCTCGTAAAGAACCTTTGCCGGACACGCGAAGGCTCGTTCAAAGACCAATGTTTCGTGCGCCGTGGTTGTCTCCATCATGATCGTCTGCCCTTTGGCTTTTGTTGCACTTTTTCGGCCAGGTAGTCTTCCAACGCATCAAGGCGATTGGCCCAGGCTGAACGCTGCGACTCGATCCACCTCTCGGCTGCCGACAGGGCCCTGGGTTCCAGGCGACACACCCGAACCCTGCCGACCTTTTCGGACCGGATCAGGCTGCACTCCTCGAGAAGATTGAGATGCTGCAAGAACGATGGCAGGGCCATTGACGCTCCGCGCGACAGATCGGTTACGGTCGCCGGCCCGCGCGCCAACCGCGCGACAATGCCCAATCGGGTCTTGTCGCCCATCGCGTGGAACAGTCTCGCCATCTCCCGGTTATTGTTAGGCATATACCTATGTAATCCCTCGCGGCTGGCGGGTCAAGCGATAGTAAGGCGAATGCCTCTGTTTCGGCTCAAAACAGTTTTGTCAGATCACGCCGGCCGTCCACGACGCGGACAATGTCAATGTTGTCAACCGGCCCCTCGTCCGCATCGGGATGGGTTTCAAAAAGTATCAGATACGGCCCTTCGACCAACATCCGGACTGCCGGCTGGATATCAGGGTGGCGTGGGCCGCGGCGTGGATGCTGGGCTAAGCCCTCGATCTTGGCGCCGATGGCTCGAACCATCCGCGTCGCGGCAAGCGGATCATCGGCCGCGATCGTCAACCAGATATCTTCCAGGTCGCGCTCCGCGGCAGGCAGTCGTGACGCGCGTCACTCGGGGGAAGCTTTCTTAAGTCGTGCCCTTGCGGCTGCAATCGTGCGCTCGATATCAAACGGCTGTCCCGGGCCGCTGGCTTTGCCCTCGTCCCACAATTGCCGCAGGCGACGGATGTCTTCCTGGCGCAGCTCGCGCTTGATCTGCCAATCGCGGATCGCTTCACGGACGATCTCGCTCGTGGTCGCGTATTCGCCGGCCTCGACAGCGGCCTTGAGAGCGGCGAGCTGTTCGCTGGTCAGGGCGACGCTGACTTTTTGAATGTCGGCCATGGTAGCCACTCTCCAATTTGCGTTTCGTAATTCTTACTACTTAGTAGTAAGACAATCCAGCCGCCCCTTTGCCTTGCCCGACGTTGACAGCAACGAATTTTGTTGCAAGGGTATCGGATCGCGCATTTTATTGCGCTGGGCTCGGGCCGAAGAGCGCCGATCAAACCGGGAGGTCAGGAACGCCGTGCGGGTTGTGGACGCCATTGCCGAATGGTTCGAAGCTGCTGGATTTCATAAGTATTTTGGATATGCGGGCGGCTCGATCTGGCCGTTTTTGGATGCGCTGACGCCCAAGACCAATACGCTCGAGGGCATCCAGGCCAAGCACGAGGCGCATGCGGTGCATATGGCGGACATGTATTACCGCCTCACCGGCAAGATCGCGCCCGTCATCATCAACAAGGGCCCAGGTCTGCTCAATGCGGTCGGCGCCGCCGCCAGCGCCATGCACGATTCCGCCCCGGTGCTGATCATCGCCGGCTCCGGCACCACCCATTTCATGGGCAAGGCCGGGATGCAGGAAATCTACTATCACGGGCACGAGGACGCGCTCAGCGTGTTCCGGCCGGTCACCAAGGGCACCTGGCTGATCATCCGGCCCGACAGCGCCATCGAGGTGCTCAACACCGCCGTCAAGGTCGCGACCTCCGGACGGCCCGGGCCGGTCTTCGTGCAGCTGCCCTACGACATCCAGCTGGCCGAGCTCGAAGGCGACGTCGAGGCGCCGCGCGGGCGCGGTCCGACGCTGGGCCGCGCACGCGCCGACCAGGACAGCGTGCGGCGCGTCGCCGACCTGATCGCGCAGGCGCAGCGCCCGCTGCTGCTCGCCGGCGGCGGCGTGATCCGGGCGGAGGCCGCCGATGCGCTGCGCGCCGCGGTCGAGAAGCTGCAGATCCCGGTCGCCACCACGCTGCCGGCCAAGGGCCAGATTTCCGAGGATCATCCGCTCTCGCTCGGTACGCTCGGCCGCTCCGGCTGGGCGAGCGCGGCCGAGGCCTCGCGCGAGGCCGATCTCATCGTCGGGGTCGGGGCGCGGTTCTCCGACAACCACACCGCCAACTGGCGCAAGGGCTCGATCTATGACGTGAGCCAGACCAAGATCGTGCAGGTCGATGTCGACGGCACCGAGGTCGGGCGCAATTTTCCCCTCGAGCTCGGCCTGGTCAGCGATGCGCGGCTCTTCCTCGAGGACCTTGCGGCCGCCGCCAAGCCCAACCCCAAGCATCAGGACTGGATCAAGCGGGCGCGCGGCTATCGCACCGCCTGGCTCAAGGAGATCGAGCCGCTGCAGAAAGCGAAGACCGCGCCCGTGCATCCGGCGCGCCTGGTCTACGAGGTCGGCGAGGCGCTGGGCGAGAACGGCGTCGCCTATATCGATATCGGCGACGTCACCCAATATGCCGAGGCCTACATGTTCGTGCGGCGGCCCGGCGCTTGGCAGATCAGCCCCGGCATGGCCGAGATGGGCTGGGCGGCGTCCGGCGTGGTCGGGGGCGTGGCGGCCGATCCATCGCGGCCCGCGGTGGTGCTGACCGGCGACGGCGCGTTCAATCTCGTCAATCAGGCGGTCTGCACCGCGGTCGAATACAATCTGCCGGCCGTCTGGGTGATCCTCAACAATTACGAGTTCGGCATCGAGCGCAAAGGCATGGAGCGCTCCTATCAGCGCGCGCATCCCTGGTGCACCTTCACCCGCAAGGACACCGGCGAACGCTACAATCCCGATTACGTGCAGCTCGCCCACGCCTACGGCGCCGAGGGCGTGCGCATCGAGGACCCGGAAGCGCTCGGCCCGGCCCTGCGCAAGGCCATCGCCAGCCGCCGGCCCTGGATCATCGACGTGCCGATCGATCTCACGGTCGGCTCCTATTTCACCAAGGGCATCGACCGCGCCTATCCGAGCGAATGGGCGAAAACCTACCCGGCCTATGGCGGCCTCCGCCACGCCGACAAGAAATAGCGCTCCCGCATTTCCCGAGTTGAGGCTTCCGCAATGAGAGTTTCCGTCTGTTCACTCGGCGAGGAGACCAACGCCCGCTTCCTCGAGCAGGTGAAGCTCGCCGAGCAGCTCGGCTTCCACGCTTTCATGCACGCGGACGAGAAATGGACGCGCGATCCCTATGTGCGGGTCGCGGCCGCGACCCGCATCTCCTCGCGCATCGGGCTCGGCTTCTGCGTCACCGATCCCTATACGCGCCACCCGGCCCTGTCGGCGCAGGCCTGCGCCACCCTGGCGGAGCTTGCGCCCGGCCGCATCCGCATCGTCATGGGGGCCGGCAGCCATTTCGAGACGCTGCCGACCATCAGCAATCCCAAGCCCGTGAAGGGCATCCGCGAGGGCATCGAGCTGATGCGGCGGCTGTGGAGCGGCGAGCGGGTCACGGTCGACGGCGAGTTCGTCAAGTTCAAGGCCGGTAAGCTCGACTTCGACCCGCAGGCGGTGCCGCAAATGTATATCGCGAGCCGCAGCCCGCTCATCCTGGCGCTGGGCGGCGAGATCGGCGAGGGCGTGCTGATCGGCAGCTTCGCCACCGCGCCCGGCATCGAATACGCCAAGAGCCACATCGAGAGGGGCCTCACGCGCGCCAACCGGACCTGGAAGGACATCCAGCTCTGCTCCTGGGTCTATGTCACCATCCTCGACCGCGAGGACGAGGAGATCCCCGAGAACATCAAGCGCGGCATGAGCCACGCTTTCTGGAGCAGCCGCAAGACCATGACCGAGATGGTCGACAAGCTGAGCCGGAACGTGACGCCGGAGTTCCGCAAGTTCCTGCACGAAGCGCCGCACGAATGGTCGCCCGAGGTGATGGCGGACCTGCGGCGGCTCATGCCACGCGACATTTTCGACAGCATGTCGGTCGTCGGCACGGCCGAGCAGGTGGTGGCGCGGCTCAAATCGCTGGAAGCGGTCGGCGTGCAGGAGACCATCATGTGGCCGTTCCCCAAGCCCGGTCAGGAGGTCGAGGATCTGCTGATCCAGCTCGGCCACGCGGTCCTGCCCCATGTGGCGGAGCGGCCGAAGCGGGAGGCCTACCGGCTTGTCGATTAACGCGAAACGAACAGAGCGCGCGGCCCGGCTGGCCAAGCGGCGCACCGGCGGCTCGGAAGACGTCATCGACGAGCTTCGCCGCCAATACGACCGCTTGACGCAATCGCAGAAGCGCATCGCCGAATACATCGTCGATCATCCAGACCGCGTCGCGTTCTCGACCGTCGATCAGATGGCCGGCCAGCTCGGGGTCAATCCCTCGACCATCGTGCGCTTCACCTACCGGCTCGGGCTCAAGGGCTTTCCCGATCTGCAGGAGCGCACCCGGGCGCTGGTGCGCGGGCAGCTCTCGGCCGCAAGCGAGATCGTCAACGAGAACTCGGTATTGACGCATCTCGACGGCACCGCGTTTGGAACCTCGCTCGGGCAGGATCTGCAAAATCTCCGCCGCACCATCTCGGCCGTGAAGCCCGAGGACCTGCAGCGGGCGAGCGACATCATCGCGGCCGCCCGCCACGTCTTCGTGGCCGGCGCGTTCAACGCCTATAGCGTCGCCTTCTTCCTCGCCCTCGCGCTCGATCGCATTCGCGGCAACACCACGGTGTGGAGCGGAGACATGACCTTGCAGGCCTCGCAATCGCTCGGACTTACGGCGCAGGATTGCCTGATCGCCTTCACCTCGGCCCCCTATGCGGTCTCGACCCAGCGCTCGGCGCAGCTCGCCAAGGAGGCGCGCGCCAAGGTGATCGCGGTCACCGACACGCCGATCTCGGCGGTCGGCCAGATCGCGGACGTGATCCTTCAGGCCGCGTCGACCGGCGCCGGCCTGCAGAATTCCTTCGTGGCTTCCATGGCGATCGCCAATGCGCTGCTCAACGGCGTGGCGGCCGCCAACAGCGAGCTCACGCTCGAGCGCTACGGCCGCCTTGCCAAGGTGCTGGGGCGCTTCGATGCTTTCCTGCTGAAGGCCGACGATGCCGAGCCCTAGTTCTGGCGGCACGGAACGCGCGGCGCTGGCGGGCATCCGCGTGCTCGATCTCGCCGACAACGGCGTCGCCTATGCGAGCCGGCTGCTGGCCGATCTCGGCGCCGAGGTCATTCGCATCGAGCCGTCGGGCGGAGGCGCGGTGCGGCACGCCCCTCCCCTGGCGCAGACCGCCGACGGGGCCGTGAGCTGCGCCCACGCGTTCTGGAACGCCAACAAGAAGTCGATCACCCTCGAGCTGGGCTCACCCGATGGCGCGCGCCTGTTCGGCGATCTCGTGGCCAGGAGCGATGTAGTCATCGAGACCTTTGCCCCCGGCAAGCTCGCCGCATGGGGGATCGGCTACGAGACGCTGAAGGAGCGCAACCCCGGCATCATCCTGGTCTCGGTGACCCCCTACGGGCAAAGCGGACCCTGCGCGAAATTCCGCGCCACCGATCTGACACTGCTGGCGGCCGGCGGGCTCTTGTCGCTCGGCGGCTATCCGGAGATCGGCCCGGTCGCGGTCGCGGGCGAGCAGGGCTTTCTGGCGGCGGCGATTTTCGGCGCGGTCGCGACGCTCAAGGCGCTGTTGGAGCGCGACGACACCAATCACGGACAGTGGCTCGACGTCTCGGCCCAGGAATGCATCGCCTTCGCGCTCGAAGATGCGATCCCGGAATGGTACCTCGCCAACAGCATCCGCCGCCGCACCGGCGATCAGGCGCGCGAGGCCGGGACCGGCGTCTATCCGTGCCGAGATGGCTATATCAGCATGGTGGCGGGACGGCTCGGCACCGCCAAGGCCTTCAAGACGCTGGTGCAGTGGATCGCCGACAGCGGCACACCCGGCGGCAGCGAGTTGTTGGACGCGCGCTGGCAGGACTTCAAATTTCGCCAGAGCCCGG
>DATDGG010000073.1:0-9064 GCA_036522235.1 Xanthobacteraceae bacterium | reverse complement strand
CCATGAGTTTATGGCTCCTGTTCGCGCTGATGACCGCGATGGCGATGCTCGCCGTGCTGTGGCCGCTTGCGCGCTCCGCCGGCGCGCCGCGATCGGGCAACGATCTCGCGGTCTATCGCGATCAGCTTGAAGAGATCGCGCGCGACCGGGCGGCCGGACAGATCGGCGAGGTCGAGGCCGAGGCTGCCAAGGTCGAGGTGTCGCGGCGCCTCATCGGGGCCGCGGACGTTGAGGCGGCAGCGCCCGGCCCGGCGCCGGCGACCACCTGGCATCGACGCCTGGTCACCGCCGTCGCGCTGGTGGTCCTGCCGCTCGGCGCCACCGGCCTCTATCTCGAGATCGGCTCGCCCGAGCTGCCCGGTCAGCCGCTTGCGGCGCGCGCCGCCGAGGTCCAGAACCAATCGATCGACCATCTCCTGGGGCAGGTCGAGGCACATCTCCTCGCCAATCCGGACGACGCCCGCGGCTGGCAGGTCATAGCGCCGGTCTATCTGCGGCTCGGGCGCTTCGACGACGCCGTCAAGGCGCGCCGCAACGTGCTGCGCCTCGGCGGCGAGACCGCCGATCGGCAAGCGGATCTGGGCGAGGCGCTGGTCGGCAGCGCCAACGGAATAGTGACTGCGGAAGCAAAACAAGCATTCGAACGGGCGGTCGTGCTCGATCCGCAGGACGTGAAGGGACGCTACTTCCTGGGTCTCGCGGCCGAGCAGGATGGCCGGCGCGCCGACGCGGTATCGATCTGGCGCGGCATGGTGACGAGCGCGCCGCCGGGCGCCCCCTGGGTCGCGGTCGTGCGCGGCGAGCTCGCGCGCATCGAGGGCGGGCCCGGCCCGGACGACGTTGCGGCCGCCAACGATCTTGGTCCCGAGCAGCGCATGACCATGATCCGCGGGATGGTCGAAAAGCTGTCCGATCGCCTGCACCACGACGGGACCGACCTTGAGGGGTGGTTGCGGCTGGTGCGCTCCTATATGGTGCTGGGTGAGCGTGACAAGGCGCGTGCCGCTGCCGTCGACGCCCGCCGCGCGCTGGTGAGCGACCCCGAGAAGCTGCGCCAGATCAACGAGCTGGTCAGAGGTCTGGGCATCGAAGGTTGAGCTGGACTAAACCAGACTGGACTGAGCTGAACTGAATTGAGCTGAACTGAATTGAGCTGAACGCGAGCGAGAGACGGTGCGATGACCCGCAAACGACGACGCTTGGTTCTGATCGGGTCGGCGCTGGCCGTGCTCGCGGTGGCGGTCGCGCTGGTGCTGAGCGCGCTCAAGGATTCGATCGTCTTCTTCAACTCGCCGACCGACGTCGTCGAGAAGCATGTGGCGCCGGGCAGCCGGATCAGGCTGGGCGGTCTGGTCAGGCAGGGCAGCGTGGTGCGCGGCAGCGATCTTGCGGTGCGCTTCGACGTGACCGACGGCGAGAACACGATCGCGGTCGCCTACCAGGGCATCTTGCCCGACCTGTTCCGCGAAGGGCAGGGCGTGGTGACCGAGGGCGTGGTCGAACCGTCGGGCGCCTTCAAGGCCGACAGCGTTCTCGCCAAGCATGACGAGAATTACATGCCCAAGGAGGTCGCCGACGCCTTGAAACGGTCGGGCCACTGGAAGGAAGAATACGGCCAGAAGGTCGGTGCGGCTCCGCAGGGAAGGACCCAATAATGATTCCTGAGCTCGGACATTTTGCGCTGGTGCTGGCGCTGGCCCTGGCGCTGATCCAGGCAACGGTGCCGGTATTTGGCGCGCGCCGCAACGACCCGCTGCTGATGGGCTTGGCCGGGACCACCGCGATCGGACAGTTCTGCTTCGTGGCGCTTTCGTTCATGGCGCTGGTGGCGTGCTACGTGCAGTCCGATTTCTCGGTCCAGACGGTGTTCGAGAACTCCCATTCGGCGATGCCGCTCATCTACAAGATCACCAGCACCTGGGGGAACCATGAAGGCTCGATGCTGCTCTGGGTCCTCATCCTGGCGCTGTTCGGCGCCATGGTGGCGATCTTCGGCGGCAACCTGCCGGATCGGCTCAAGGCCAACGTGCTGGGCGTGCAGTCGTGGATCGCGGTCGCCTTCGATCTCTTTATTCTCTTGACCTCGAACCCGTTCCTGCGGATCGCCGACGCGCCGATCGAAGGCCGCGATCTGAACCCGCTGCTGCAGGATCTCGGCCTCGCCATTCACCCGCCCATGCTCTATCTCGGCTATGTCGGGTTCTCGATCACCTTTTCCTTCGCGATCGCCGCCTTGATCGAGGGACGCGTCGATGCCGCCTGGGCGCGCTGGGTGCGCCCGTGGGCGCTGCTCGCCTGGACGTTCCTCACGCTCGGCATCGCGATGGGCTCCTACTGGGCCTATTACACATTGGGCTGGGGCGGCTGGTGGTTCTGGGACCCGGTGGAGAACGCCTCGCTGATGCCGTGGCTCGCCGGCACCGCGCTCCTCCATTCCGCGCTGGTGACGGAGAAACGCAACGCGCTGAAGGTGTGGACCATCCTGCTCGCGATTCTCGCCTTCTCGCTGTCGCTCATCGGCACCTTCCTGGTGCGCTCGGGCGTCCTCACCTCGGTGCACGCCTTCGCCAGCGATCCGACGCGCGGCATTTTCATCCTCGCGATCCTGACGTTGTTCATCGGCGGCGCGCTCGCGCTCTATGCGTGGCGGGCGCCGAGCCTGAAGCAGGGCGGCCTGTTCGCCCCGATCTCGCGCGAAGGCGCGCTGGTGCTCAACAATCTGTTCCTGGTGAGCGCCTGCGCCACCGTGGTGTTCGGCACGCTTTATCCGCTGTGCCTCGAGGTCCTGACCGGCGCCAAGATTTCCGTCGGCGCGCCGTTCTTCAACTGGACCTTTGGTCCTATTTTCATTCTCCTGATGACGGCCGTCCCGTTCGGGCCGCTGATGGCCTGGAAGCGCGGCGACGTGCTCGGCGTCGCGCAGCGCCTCATGGGCGCGGCCGCGATCGCGCTGATCGGCATCGCGGTCACGTTCGCGGTCGAAGGCGGCGGGCCGATCCTGGTGCCGTTCGCGATCGGGCTCGCGCTCTACCTGCTGGCCGGAGCCGCAACCGATCTGATCGAGCGCACTGGCCTCCTCAAAGTGCCGGCGCGCACCGCGCTCGCGCGGGCGCGCGGGCTGCCGCGCTCGGCCTGGGGAACCGCGCTCGCGCATGCCGGGCTTGCGGTGACGCTGCTCGGCATCATCGGCGAGACCCAGTGGGGCGCCGAGCGTATTGCCGAGGTCAAGCCGGGCCAGGTGCTTTCCATCCGCCGCTACGATTTCCAGTTCGATGGAACGACCGAGCGCCAAGGTCCCAACTATCACGAGCTCGCCGCCCATTTCACCGTTCGTCACGCCGGCGATCTCGTCGGCGCGATGGAGCCCTCGCGGCGCAGCTTCCCTTCGCGCGGCACGGACACCAACGAAGCCGCCTTGATGACGCGCGGCTTTGCGCAGCTCTATCTGTCGCTGGGCGAGACGGCGCCCGACGGCTCGATCGCGGTGCGCCTCTACTACAAGCCGCTGGTCCTGCTGATCTGGCTCGGCGCCGTGGTGATGGCGATGGGCGGGGTGCTCTCGCTGTCGGACCGGCGCTTGCGGGTCGGCGCCCCGATGCCGGCACGCCGCAAGGCCGCCGCCATGCAGCCGGCCGAGTAGCCAGATGAGGTTGATTGCGCGCACGCTTGTCGTCTTGGCGCTGGCCTCGCCGGTGGCGGCCTGGACCGGCTCTGCTTGGGCCGTGCAGCCGGACGAAGTGCTTGCCGACCCGACGCTCGAGGCGCGCGCGCGCTCTCTCTCCAGGGAGCTGCGCTGCCTGGTCTGCCAGAATCAGTCGATCGACGATTCGGCGGCCCCATTGGCGCGCGACCTGCGCGTCCTGGTGCGCGAGCGGTTGACCGGCGGCGACAGCGATCAGCAAGTGCTCGATTTTCTGGTCGACCGCTATGGCGAGTTCGTCCTGCTCAAGCCGCGCTTCGCCTGGAATACGGCGCTGCTCTGGCTCACCCCGCCGGGCGCGATCCTCGGCGGCGCGTTGGTGCTGTGGCTCAAGGCCCGCCGGCGGCGCGGCGCCGGCGCTCCCGGCGGCCGCGAAGCGGAGGGCTTGAGCCCCGCGGAGGAGGCCCGCCTCGCGCGGCTCATGCAGTCGGGCGAGCGCTGAAGCGGCTTTTGCTTTTTTAATTAACTTATTGATCTGAATATATAAGTACCTACCTTCCGCAACGTTACCAAACTTTAATCTCGCCGACAGGACCCGGTAAGGCGACGCTCCGCATCCTGACCCCGAAAGGTGCCCATCGCTGCACCGCGCCGACACGCTTCGCCGCCAATACGCTTCGTCGCCAATACGCTTCGTCGCCAATACGTTTCGCCGCCAATACGTTTCGCCGCCAACATAGTTGGTCGTTGAGATCAGGAGACATTACCATGCAGTTGGGCGTTCCCCCCGCTCCGCAATCGCGCGCCGCTTCGGCGCGGCGTCTTGCGCTCTTGGCCGGCGTCGCCGGTCTCGGCGCGACCGTGTTGTTTGCCGGCGCCGGCTTGAATTCGCATTCAAGCCTGGGCGTGCTCGGCCCCGCCGCTTATGCGCAGGGACTGCAGCGCCCGGTCGGCTTCGCCGACATCGTCGAACGGGTGAAGCCCGCCGTCGTCTCGGTGCGCGTCAAGATGGATGGCGGCCCGCGCACGATGGGATTTGAGGGCGATCTGCCTTTCCGCAAGGGCTCCCCGATGGATCGCTTCTTCCGTCAGTTCGGGCTTCCCGAGGACGGCGGTCCGGGCAATCAAGGCTCGCCCGGCGGCCGCAACATGATCACCGGCCAGGGCTCCGGCTTCTTCATCTCGGCCGACGGTTTCGCGGTGACCAACAATCACGTGGTCGACAAGGCGGAAAACGTCCAGGTGACCGCCGATGACGGCAAGATTTACCAGGCCAAGGTGATCGGCACCGATGCGCGCAGCGATCTCGCCTTGATCAAGGTCGATGGCCGCAGCGACTTTCCCTTTGTCAAGTTCGCCGACGGCAGTCCGCGCATCGGTGATTGGGTGCTCGCGGTCGGCAATCCGTTTGGCCTCGGCGGCACCGTGACGGCCGGCATCGTCTCCGCGCGCGGCCGCGATATCGGCAACGGGCCCTATGACGACTTCATTCAGATCGATGCGCCTGTCAACAAGGGCAATTCCGGCGGCCCGACCTTCGACGTCGACGGCAATGTCATCGGCGTGAACACCGCGATCTTCTCGCCGTCCGGCGGCTCGGTCGGCATCGCCTTTGCGATCCCGGCCGACACCGTCAAGAAGGTGGTGGCGCAGCTCAAGGACAAGGGTTCGGTCACGCGCGGCTGGATCGGCGTGCAGATCCAATCGATGACGCCGGAAATCGCCGACAGCATGGGCCTCAAGAGCGTGCAGGGCGCGCTGGTGGCCGAGCCGCAGTCGGACGGCCCGGCCGCGAAGGCCGGCATCGAAGCCGGCGACGTGATCACGCAGGTGAACGGGGCGCCCCTCAAGGATGCCCGCGAGCTCGCCCGCCAGATCAGCGGCTTGCCGCCCGGCACTTCGGTGAAGCTCACCGTGCTGCACAAGGGCGCCGAAAAGACGCTCGCGCTGACGCTCGGCCAGCTGCCGAACGAGCGCGAGGCCCGCGCCGAGCCGCGCACCAATGAGTCGAGCGGCACCGACGTCCCGCGGCTTGGCCTCACGCTCGCCCCGGCCGGACAAGTTGCCGGCAGCGGCAACGAAGGCGTGGTCGTCACCAATGTCGATCCCAACGGTCTCGCGGCCGATCACGGCTTCAAGACCGGGGACGTCATTCTCGACGTCGGCGGCAAGAAAGTGGGCAATCCAAGCGAGGTCCGCGACGCCATCAAGGAGGCCCAGAAGGGCGGCAAGGGCACCGTGCTGATGCGGGTCAAGTCCGGCGGCGAGGGCACCAAATTCGTCGCGCTGCGGCTCGGCAAGGCTTGAACGAAATGGGGCGTATCGCCGGCAACCGTCGCCCCCGCTGGCGATCCGAACCAGGGGACAGGTCGTCGACCTGTCCCCACCTAACCTCGCTCTGACCGGCATCCGTCGCCCCCGCCGGGAAAGGGCAGGTCGAGGGGTGGCGGGGTCAAACCCGCCACCCCTCGCTTATTTTGGCGGCGGCGCTTCCGGGGCTGTGCCGCAACCGGACGCACCGGTGCCCTCTTTTAAGATATCGCCGGCATGCTTAGGTCCTCATATGATTGGAATGTGGATCGATCAACCGGACCATCGGCGATCATGCGACTTCTCATCATCGAAGACGACCGCGATGCAGCCGACTACCTCGCCAAGGCGTTCCGCGAGGTGGGCCACGTGGCCGACCTCGCGAGCGACGGCGAGGAGGGCCTGGCCCATGCGCTCGACGGCCAATACGACGTGCTGATCGTCGACCGCATGCTGCCCAAGCTCGACGGCCTGTCCATCATCGGGACCTTGCGCAGCAAGGGCGTGGAGACGCCGGCGCTGATCCTCTCGGCGCTCGGCCAGGTCGATGACCGGGTCAAGGGGCTGCGCGCCGGCGGCGACGATTACCTGCCCAAGCCCTATTCATTTTCCGAATTGCTGGCGCGCACCGAGGTGCTGGCCCGCCGCCACGGTGGCCGCGAGGAGATGGTCTACCGGGTCGGCGACCTCGAGCTCGATCGGCTGTCGCACCGGGTGACGCGCGCCGCCGAGGAGATCGTGCTACAGCCGCGCGAGTTCCGCTTGCTCGAATATCTCATGAAGCATGCCGGTCAGGTGGTGACCCGCACGATGCTGCTCGAGAACGTCTGGGACTATCACTTCGATCCGCAGACCAACGTCATCGACGTGCATATTTCGCGGCTACGCTCGAAGATCGACAAGGGATTCACCCAACCGCTGCTGCAAACCGTGCGCGGCGCAGGATATATGATCCGTGACGGCAAATGACGTCGTCCTGCCCCGCGATGGCGGGGCTTCCGGCAAGCCGGCCCTCGACCAAGGCATCGCGTCGGAGGGCGCCGCCCCGTCATGGCTCGCGCGCGTGTCGGCGGAACGCATGGCGGCGCTCGGCAAGCTCTTGCGGACGACGGCGTTCAAGCTGACGCTCGTCTATCTGACGGTGTTCGCGCTGTTCGCCGCGTTCCTGCTCGGCTATTTCGCCTGGAATACGCGCCGGCTGATCACCGAGCAGATCACCGAGACGGTCGATGCCGAAATCCAAGGCCTGTCCGACCAGTACCTGCAGGGCGGCATCCGGCGCATTGCTTTTGCCATCGAGGCGCGCTCGCGTCGCCCGGGTTCGAGCCTCTATCTGCTCACCACCGCGGCCGGCGAAGGCGTGGCGGGCAATGTCGGCTCGCTCGCCACGGGCATTCTCGACCGTCCCGGCTGGGCCGAGACCGTCTATCGCCGCGTCGACGAGCAGGATGCCTCCGAGCATCACGCGCTGGTGCGTGTCGACGAGTTGCCGGGCGGCTTTCACCTCTTGGTTGGGCGCGACCTCGACGAGCGCGAGCGCCTGTACGACATCGTGCTGGCCGCCGGCCGCTGGTCGGTGGCGATCGTGGTCGTGCTGGGCTTCGCCGGCGGCTTCTTCGTGACGCGCCGCGTGCTCAAGCGCATCGACGCGATGACGGAAACGACCCGTACCATCATGCAGGGCGACCTGCACGAGCGCCTGCCGATCGCCGGCACCGGCGACGAGCTCGACCGCCTGGCGGGCAATCTCAATGCCATGCTGGAGCGGATCGAGGCGCTCATGGGCGGCCTCAAGGAGGTCTCCGACAATATCGCCCACGATCTCAAGACGCCGCTCACGCGCCTCCACAACAATTGCGAGGAGGCATTGCGGACGGTGCGCAGCGAACCCCAGTATCGCCAGGCGCTGGAGAGCACGATCGCGGAATCGGAGGCGTTGATCCGCACCTTCGACGCGCTGCTGATGATCGCGCGCGCCGAATCCGGCCATGCCCGCGACAACATGACCACCTTCGACGTGGCCGAGATCGCGCGCGGCATCGGCGAGCTCTACGAGCCGGTGGCCGAGGAGAAAGGCATCACGCTGAAGGTCGAGGCCGCGACGGCGAAATGGGTGCACGGGAATCGCGAATTGATCAGCCAGGCGCTCTCCAACCTGGTCGACAACGCCATCAAATACGGCGCGCCCGGCGCCCCCGGCATGAACGGCCGCAGCGCCGAGATCGTGCTCAAGGCGACCGACCGAAACGATCAGATCCTGCTCTGCGTCGCCGACGCCGGCCCCGGCATCGCCGAAGCCGATCGGGCGCGGGTGCTGGAGCGCTTCGTGCGGCTCGAGCAAAGCCGCTCGGAGCCGGGTTCCGGCCTTGGGCTCAGCCTCGCTTCGGCCATCGCGCGCCTGCACGGCGGCGAGCTCAGCCTCGAAAGCAATCACCCCGGCCTCGTCAGCGTGATCTCGCTGCCGCGCGCTGCCGCGCCCGCGCCTGCCGCCGCGGGTTGAACGAGCGCCTCGCTACCTCGTCAACTGTGCTGACCCGGCCTGGCCGAAAGCGCGGCCTTGCACACATGAGCACTATTTGTGCCCTCGCACTATGATGGAGCATCCCAGTCCACGCGATGAGCGTCCGCCTTGATCAGGCGCTACCGCAAGCGCTACGAATGCCTTATCGGGTTACAAAAAACGGATCGAGGAACGATACGCCTGCCACCGAAATATCCGCGACATTGCGGGTCACAAGTGTCAGCCCATGCACAAATCTTCTTCGTGCCCCACTGCTCAGGAGTCGTGCTCGGTCCCGACATTCGGCTGGTCGCGCGCAAGATCGATGTGAAAGAGGTGCAGCATGGCGGCTGAGGTAAGGCCGATCCGGACGAAACTGGACTATGAGGCCGCGCTCAAGGAGGTCGAGCGTCTCTGGGGCGCGAAGGCGGGAACGCACGATGGCGACCGATTGGATGTGCTCGCGACGCTCGTCGATGCCTATGAGGCAGAGCACTATCCGATGGAGCCACCCGATCCCATCGAGGCGATAAAATTCCGCATGGAGCAGCAAGGGCTCACGCGGCGGGACTTGGAGGATATCATTGGCACGCGCACCCGCGTCGCCGAGGTCC
>DATDGG010000072.1:0-5968 GCA_036522235.1 Xanthobacteraceae bacterium | reverse complement strand
AAGGCAACATGGTCCGGTGTCGGGTGTCATGATACCGACAGACGCATGCTGGCGCGCAAGTCTGCTGCTCATTTTTTGGCGCTGCACAAAATGTTCCGCCGATCGAACCAAATCTCTTCTCGCCCGACCAACAAGATGAGGCCGCTCGCGCACGGCGGTTTCGCCCGGCGTATCCTGATACCGCCGCGTTTCAAGCGATCAATGTGGATGGGAACCCTCATGCCTGCAAAAACAGGGCGGAAGCCCGCCTTGCCGACCGCGCATCTGCGGCTGGCATATTCTGCACCCGCAGCCTCGGCACCCAGAGCCTCTGCTCCGATGGCCGACCGATCGATGATCAAAGAATTCCGCCGCCTGACCATGCCGGCCACCAAGGCGCTTCCGTTCGTGAAGCTTCGCCCGAATGACCAGCCGCTGTGGCGTCCGGAGAGCTTCTGGAATGTCGAGCCGGTTGGCAAAAGGCAAACGACTGTCGAACTGGGCCGTCGCTACGCGCGGGACGCCATCGCGGCCATGAAGGTCGATCACAACAGCCAGCTCATCGCGCTGATCGTCCAGGACATCATCACGGATGCGGTCGCCCGGGTGAGGACCCGGCGGGCGCGCGATCCAGCCGCGTTGGGGTTCCTTTATGGACTGAGCGAAGCCATCGCGGCGACGTGAATTGGCCGGCCTGATGCGGCCGGGCCGCAAGCGGCCCCGTGCTCGGCAGCGCCGAGAGCACGGGCTTCCGAGTTCTCCGGAAAGTTGCTACGCTGAGGTCGGGGCAGGCGCTTTTCCGCAATCCCGGTAAGGTAAGGTAAGGTAAGATCAGTTATTTGTCGCCGGCGCCGGGCGGCTCTCGGAAGGCTCTCGATATCCCGGAGCGCGATCTCCCTTTCATTGCGTGATATCGGACCCTGATAGCCATGTCGCGCTTGCTGATGATGCGCTCCGCGGCCGGGCCCAAGATCGCACTTGCGTGCTTGAGCTTCCTCGTCCTGGTCGTGGCGCTGGTGCAGCAGCCCGCCAAGCGGCTGCGGGATTTCGACCAACCCTTCTACATCACGATCGCCTACGATCTCGACCGCCACGGAATTTTCAGCAACGGAATTTTTGTCGATATCGACAGTACCGTGGCGGTTCCGCGCAGCGGCATGTTCTTTGCGCCGGTCTACCCGCTCGTGGTGCTGGCGGCGATGAAGGTCGACCCTCGCTTTGCCGAGGCGGTCGCCTGCAGCGTGGAGGCGGATCGCGGACATCGGGACGAGGCGACGTGCGAGCCCTATGCCACGCCGATGCGCATCATCCATGCGCTCCTGCTCGCGCTCGGTATCGTCGCGGTCGCCGGCGCCGGCCGGCAGATATTCGGCAGCCGCGCGGTGTTCTGGCTCGCCGGTGCGCTGGCGACGCTCGCGCTGGCGGCCGAGGCGGACATCTTTTCCTACGTCATGACGGAGAGCATGACGTTCTCGCTGTACAGCCTGTTCGCCGCGGCCATCCTGCACGCCTGGAGAGCCGGGCGCCCGCGCCACTATGTTCTGGCCGGCGGCTTGCTCGGCGCGCTCGCCCTCACGCGGCTTTCTTTTTTCCCGTTGTTCCTGCTGGTGGCCGGCCTCAGCCTGTTGCACGGATACCAGCTTTCGCAACCGCGCCGGCCGTCGACCGGAATGGGCGTGCTGGGCATGATGCTGGTATTCGCGCTTCTGCTCGGGGGCTGGGGCCTGCGCAACGCGATCTCGGTCGGAAAGCTCGGACTGACGGAGGAATACGGCTCCGCCGCCTTGATCGAACGTTTCGCCTACGACGACATGTCCTCGAGCGAGTTCTTCTTCGCCTTCCCTTACTGCACGCCCGGCCTCGGCGAGCTTGCCTTCGACAAGGTGTCCGGGGCCGATTCGATGCATCGCTTCGCCTACGATACGCCCGGCAGCTTCTTCAATATGGGGCGCGATCGGCGCAACGCGCTGGTGAAGGAGCACGGCCGTCTCGATCCGCTGATCGGCGGCATCGCCCGCGACGAGCTGCGCGACAACTGGTGGCGGCACCTCGTGGTCGCCATCCCGCTCGCCTGGTGCGGAATGTGGCCCGGCCACTTGGTCAGCTTGCTGCTCGTGCCCCTGTTCGGCGTTGCCTGCGTGCGCGCCGTCCGGCACTCTCAATGGCAATTTCTGCTCTACGCCGCGCCGGCGATCGCCATGCTTGCGCTGCACGCACTCGTGGCCAACCACTATACGCGATACAACATCATTCTGATCGGCCCGTTCGCGGTCGGCGCCGCCTGGATCATCTGCGAATGGACCTCGAAACTGCGTTGGCGGCGGCCGGGCGACATTCCGGCCCGGGCGTAATGGGAGCCTCACGCCCCTCGACCGAGTCGAATGATTTATGCGTTCGGCGGCCTCCGCGCGCCGCCTCTTCCAAGGCGCGCATGAGATCGCCCACGGTTTCGATTTGTTCGATCACCGCATCGTTGATCTCGAATTCGGTAACCTGGTCTTCTATCAAGATCAACAACTCGAGCCTGTCGAGCCAATCGGCTCCGAGGTCTTCGCGCAGGTGCGCTTCGTCGACCAGACGATCAGCTTCGATTCCGAAATGTCCCGCAATGACATTGCGGACCTTGGCGGCTAGGCTCGCGTTCATGGCCGTTCCTTGATGAAGAGCAAGATCGCGAATCAACGAATCATTCAGACAGACAATCATGGCGGGGCTTGAGCCTGCAATGCGGCCCCGATCAAAAAGTTCCCACTGTGTTGCAATGCGCCCACACTTGTGTCGCGTGGCCGACAGAGGGCGCGGTATCATTTAGATATGCAGCGAATCGTCGTTGCTTCGCCGTCTTGCCCGTAAAGGTCGTAAGTGGGCAAGCGCCTGCCGATCAAGGCCAACGGCATGGGCCAACGGCATGGGCCAACGGCATGGGCCATCAGGCAGCGCCAGTTCGGTAGATCACCGCCGCAATCCACGCGCCCTCATTGGCGTCAAACCAAATGCGATAAGGCGTCCAACCTTTGTCTCGAAGAGCAAGAGACACCTCCGCAGGCTCGGCTCTTGATGGCGCATTCATACCGGCTGGGTAGCGGTTTTCTGGCGCTATTTCAATCATCACGGGACATACTCGTAACGACATCACACGTCCCCATCTTGGCTGATCCCGGCACGTGTAACTGCGCCATCAGCATAGTGGAGTTGATGGTCGGTGAGAACCCCCGACTTCGGCCGAGCGGCTGCTCTCGTGAGTCGGCTACCAAACAGTTGAGGTAACCAGATCAACAACAACTAATTGAATTGTGGTAATTATTTACGCCTCGACCGCGGCCTTGCCGGCGAGCCGGCCGAACACGGCGTTGCGGGTCTGCCCGGTGAATGACGGGTAGTTGTGGAAGAACAGGCCGACGATATCGCCGGACGCGTAGAGCCCCTTGATGGGTTGATCGATCGTGTTGATCACCTGGGCGTTGCGATCGACCGCGACGCCGCCGAAGGTGAACGTGATGCCGCCGGTCACCGGATAGGCGCGAAACGGTGGCGCCTCGATCGGGCAGGCCCAATTGGATTTCGGGATCGCCAGCCCGGTGGTGGCCTTGCCGTCCGGCCGGGTCGGATCGAACGGCCGATCGCCAACAGCCGCGCGGTTGAATTCCGCGACCGTGTGGGTGAGCACAGCCGGCTCGATCCCGATCTTTCCGGCGAGCTCGGCGATGGTCGGCGCTTCGACGAAGCTTGCTTCATGGTGCGGATAGCGCAGGCACTTGAGGCCTGATTGATCGTAGATCTGATACGCGATGGCGCCGGGCTGGGCGAGCACGGCGCGGCCGGTCTTGGCATAGGTGTAGGAGTGCTGCGCCTCGCCCTCGTCGAAGAAGCGCAGACCGAGCGCATTGACGCTTATTCCAAACGGATAATCGTAGCGGCTCTGGGTATTGCCGCGGCCGTCGGCGTGCTGCGCCGTCTCGAAGTCGGGCGCATTGGCGTCGACCGGCGACATGTGGCCCGATTGCCAATGGCCGCCGGCGCGGGCGCCGAGCTCAATCAGCATGCGCAGAACCTCGCCAGTATCGTGCCGGCTGCCGCGCACCTTCATCAGGTCGGTATTGCCGGCGAGATAGCGCGCGCGCATCTCGGGATTGGCCTGGAAGCCGCCCGCGCAGGCGATGACCGCCTTGGCCATGAGGTCGTAGCGGCCGTCTGGGCTGCTGACGCCGACGCCCTCGACCCGCCGCAGGTCGCCGTGCACCGCGCAGACCGGCGAATCGAACCGGATCTCGATGCCGAGGCGCTGCGCGATCTGCCGCCACTGCGTGAGCTGGCCGACGCCGCCGCCAGCGACATGGATGGCGATGCCGCGCTCGAAATAGAGCTTGTCGCCGACCTTGGCGTGCTCCTTGAGCGGCTCCCATTTGATGCCGGCGTCGCGAATCCAGTGCACGGCCGCGTTCGATTCCTCGACCAGCAGGCGCGCCAGCGCCCGGTCCATGCGTCCCTCCGTCATGCGCTCGAGATCGGCCATGAAATCATCGGCGCCGTAGGGCGAGATGATCATGGATTGAAACAGCGCCGCGTCGAGGTCGGGCACGAATTCGCGGATTTCGGCCGCGCCGGCATGCACGAAGCGAAAGCCGGTTCCCGAATAGCGGGCATTGCCGCCATACTCGGCCTCGCTCGCCTTCTCCAGCATCACCACGCGCTCTGCCCCCGCCTGCCGCGCCGCGACCGCGGCCTCGAAGGCCGCGCTGCCGCCGCCGATCACGATGATGTCGCAGGTTTCGGATCGCACTCGTCAGCTCGTTGGTCCGGTTTCAGCGCGCGGAGCTCATTGCTGTCATCGCCCGCGAAAGTGGGCGACCCAGTACTCCGCGAGTTTCAATTTACGTACGAACATGAGTTCCACAGAGGGCACACGGAGTACTGGGCGCCATAGCCCGCGAAGACGGGCGTAAACGCCCTGACGCTATGCGCGGGGCATGACACCGTGGATTGGGCGGGCGTGTTCATTCTATCGCATTATTCTTTATTCTTCCGCCTTCAGTCCGGTGAAGTTGAGATACGCCTTGACGACCGGCTCCGGCACTGACGCCAACCCGCGCGCGATCAGCGCCTGCAGCTCGGCCCCGCCGACGGCACGCCCGACCGGCAGCCCGTGGCGCTCCGCCTCGGCGCGATAGTCCGCGTCTTCCATCAGGCGCGCATAGGACTGCCGCAGGATATCGAGGCGCTCGGCGGGAATTCCCGGCGGGCCGATGAGCGGCAGCCCGATCTGGCTCGGCGTTGTCACCAGCGCGAGCAGGCCGCGTGCTTCCGCGTTCATCACCACGTCGGCGAGGACCGGCACGTCCGGCAGGCTTGCGTAGGATTGCACCACCGGTCGGAGGGCGCCCGCCGCGATCATGTCGGGACGGGTGTTGGCGATGCTGCCTTCGTGGGTGAACAGGCCGTCGACCTCGCCGCGCTCGACGGCGATCAGCACCTCCTGGAAGCCCGCATAGCCGGTGACGACTTTGAGCGGCCAGCCTTCATCCATGGCGAGCACGCGCGGCGCGATGGCGTTCTCGGAGCGCGCCGTCAGCGCCCCGATGACGACCTCCACCTTGCGCGCCTTGAGCTCGCCGATGGAGCCGATGCCGAGCTTGCGGCTGAGCCACAGCGCGTTGACGGCGCTGCCGGCGCCGCCCACATAGGAGAACTTGGTGAGGTCATAGCCGATGCCCTTCTGCGGCACGACATTGCTCAACAGAAAGCCGCTGCGTCCCGGCATGCCGAGCGTCAGGCCGTCCGCGGCCGCGACGCTGTTGAGATAATTGGCGAGCACGATGCCGCCCGCGCCCGGCATGTTGCGCGCGACGATCGCCGGGTGGCCCGGAATGTATCTGGCGAAATGCTGCGCGAGCACCCGCATCTCGCCGTCGACCCCGCCGCCCGGCGGCAGCCCCGCGATGATGGTCAAGGTCTTACCGGCGTAGAAGTCCGCGCTCTCGGCGGCGCTGGC
>DATDGG010000071.1:0-3700 GCA_036522235.1 Xanthobacteraceae bacterium | reverse complement strand
GGGATCAGCATCACCGCGCGATCGTAGCCGTGGGTCGAGAGGTAGACGACAAGCCCGAGGCCGAACACGGCGATGAGGAAAAGAGAGACGCGGGCGATGCCGGAAGCCACTTCGGGCGAGAACAACGCCACTGCCACGAGCGCCGCTAGGAAGGCGAGCCAGCCGGCGGTGATGTGTGCGTAACGCACGTGCCAGCGATTGAGGTTGAGATAGGCGAACAGGAACACCAGCAGCGTCGCGGCCAGTATGGCCTCGCCGGAGGCCCGCCAGATCCGCTCGGTGTCCGCCGAAATTTCGAAGACCTTGCCCCAGAAGCCGAAATCGATGCCGATATAGATCAGCACCGCCCAACCGAGCGCGGCGGCGGCCGGGAACATCACGCTGCCCTTGACCACGAACAGGATGGTCAGAAACAGCGCCAAGAGCCCGGCAATTCCGATTACGATGCCGTAGAACAGGGTGATGCTGTTGATCTTGTCCTTGTAGGCGTCGGGCTCCCAGAGATAAAGCTGGGTCAGCTTGTCGGTGCGCAGTTCCAAGACGTAGGTCATGACGCTGCCGGGATCGAGCGTGATGCGAAAGATATCCGCGGTCGCGCTGTCCTGACGGTCGGGGCGGTCGCCGCTGCTGGTGATGCTGACGATGCGCGAGAGGCCGAGGTCGGGCCACAACAGGCCCGAACCCACCATGCGATAATGCGGGACGACG
Organism: Xanthobacteraceae bacterium; assembly: GCA_036522235.1. GTDB lineage: Bacteria > Pseudomonadota > Alphaproteobacteria > Rhizobiales > Xanthobacteraceae > VAZQ01. The sequence continues at coordinate 2,992 of DATDGG010000071.1, read as the reverse complement.
ATCAGGCGCTCGAGCTGTTCGTTGCCGGCATTGGTGAGCGCGAACACGGCCCAATTGGTATTGCCTTCGCGGGCCCGCACGTCCATGCGCTGCACGATGCCGTCGGGGCCCGGCGCAGCCGAAACCAGGAGGCGATCGGTGTCGGTATGATGGCGCTCGACCGCCGCCGTCAGGTCGAGCGCAGCGGCGTCCTGCGGCACATTGACCGCCTCGACAGCGCGGGCCGATGGGGCGCCTGTCATTACCACCGCAAGGATCGCCAGCCGAGCGGCAGCGCGGACGAAACTCAAGCGACGATCTCCAAATCCACGAGCCCGGAAGAAACGAGTCAAGGGCGCCAGGGCCCATATTGCAAGGGCCCAGATTGCGAGACCCCATGACGCCAGTACTCGGCCGAATTCGCCCGCGTAGCCCATCCGCGCCGGCGCCACAGCGAGAGAGCGATCACTGCTATCCAACATTGCGTCGATTTCGCGGCCCGCGGCGCCGGCCGGGCCGCGTTGGCGCGCGGTCGCAGGTCGCCACTGGGCGGGGGGAGGGTTCACAGGGTCAGCACGATCTTGCCGATATGGGCGCTCGATTCCATCCGCTCATGGGCGCGCGCGGCCTCTGCCAGCGCGAACGAGCTGTCGATCACGGGCTTCACGCGGCCGGCGGCGATCAGCGGCAGCACGTGCGCTTCGACCGCGCGCGCGATCGCGCCTTTGTCCGCGACCGAGCGGGCGCGCAAGGTCGAGCCGGTATGGGTAAGGCGTTTGAGCATGATGCGGCGGAAATCGACGGTGGCCTTCGGGCTACCCTGAAAGGCGATCTGCACCACGCGGCCTTCGACCGCGGCGGCCTCGTAGTTGCGCTCGATGTAGTCGCCGCCCACCATGTCGAGAACAACATCGGCGCCGCGCCCGCCGGTCGCGGCCTTGGTGGCGGCGACGAAGTCTTCTGCCTTGTAATTGACGGCGACGTCGGCGCCGAGACGCCGGCAGGCGTCGCATTTGTCTGGCGTGCCGGCGGTGGTGATCACGCGCGCGCCGGTGGCCTTGGCGAGCTGGATGGCGGCGGTGCCGATGCCCGAAGAGCCGCCGTGCACCAGCAGCGTTTCGCCGGTCTTGAGGGCGCCGCGCTCGAACACATTGTGCCAGACCGTGAAGAACGTCTCCGGGACGGCGGCCGCTTCGATCATGGACAGATTGTCCGGGATCGGCAAAGCGTGGCTTTCGTGGACCGGACAGAATTCCGCGTAGCCGCCGCCGACCACCAGCGCCATCACCTTGTCGCCGACCTTCCAGCGCGCCACCTTGGCGCCGAGCGCCACCACGGTGCCGGCGATCTCGAGGCCCGGTATGTCGGTGGCGCCGGGCGGCGGCGGATAGAGGCCTTTGCGCTGCATTACGTCCGGCCGGTTGACGCCGGCTGCGGCAACTTTCAGCAGCACTTCATGCTCGCCCGGCGGCGGCACCTCCCGCGGCTCGGGCACGAGCATGTCCGGCCCGCCAGGCGCGCGGATCACGATTGCGGTCATTCGGGCAGGAACTGTGCTCATGGTGCTCCATCACGCGAGCGCGCCGCTTTTCTAGTGGGCGATGTCGGGTGTGACAACCGAGATCATGGCCGTTATGGTTGGCATCTTGGAGCCCGCCATGGCGACGATCGAGGAGGATGACCGGCCTAAGAAGAAGATCGCCCACGAGATTGGGCAGGATCTTGCTTTGCTTTCGGTCCGTGAGCTCGACGAGCGCATCGCTTTGCTGCAAAGCGAGATCGCCCGCCTCGAAGGCAACAAGGCGGGCAAGCAGGCCTCGCGCCAGACGGCCGATCAATTCTTCAAGAAATAGGCCGAGCCGGCCAGGCGCCCGCCTTAAGTAAATCAAGGGCTGCGCCGACCCGCGCAAAAATCTTAAAAATCTTCACAACTTGTTAAGCTTTCTCGATCATTAGTCATGTTGTCCATACTTCTGGACATCGAGTGGCTCCTGTCCACTCTGTTTGACGCCTCCCTGTTAACCTTTGAGCCGCCGGAAACGGCGGCTCCTTTTTTTGTGCTGTCCCGTTTCGGGTCAGACAGGATCTCGCCACAACTGCGTAGCTGCGACCCTGTCCGGTCAAGACCCGATCCGCCTCAGTATTGTTTGAGCATTCTCTACTGCATCGCCGTGGAATGTCACAAAGCATTGATCTTGCTCGCGGTCCGTCCCGCCGGGGCGCCGCGCAAGCCGAGCCCGCGGCCGCCAAGCGTGGCCGTGCGGCAACTATGTCCAAATCATTGTTGGGTAGGTGCTGGACATCGGGGCTTAAGCCGCGCAATGCTGCACTCCTCCGCAGGGGTGGCGGGTACATAATCAAGAACACTGTCAGTTGCGTACAGCGTGAGGCGTTGGACATGTCCGAGCAGTTGGTCAACGAGGCGGAACCCGTCTCCTTCGGCGAAAGGCTGGCGGGGTCGCAGGTTTTTGCGGATCTGTTCCGCGACGGGATGGCGCTGGTCGAGGAAACCGCCAGCTATCTGGACGGACCCGGCCGCAAGGAATCCAAGAAGCTCGAGCGCATGGCGGCGCTGGCTTATGCGACCGAAAGCATGCGGCTGACCACGCGGCTGATGCAGCTCGCCTCCTGGCTGCTGCTGCACCGCGCCGTCAAGGAAGGCGAAATGTCGCTCGCCCAGGCCAACAAGGAGAAGACCAAGGTCAAGCTTGCGGCCGGCGAGGCGGGCAGCGAGGACAGCATGAAGCTTCTGCCCGAGCGCCTGCGCGTATTGATCGCGCGTTCCAAGGCGCTGCAGTCCGACATTCGTCGCCTGGACGTGACCATGCATGCGCGGCCGGACTTGGCGCTCGCCGCCCAGCGGAGCAATCCGGTCGAGCGGCAGCTCGGCCTGCTCAAGGCCGCGTTCGAGGCGGACGATATCTGAGCGCTGCGCCGCGCTATTCCTTCTTGAGGAAGCCCGAGAACTTCTTTTGGAACCGCGACAGGCGGCCGCCGCGGTCGAGCAATTGCT
>DATDGG010000070.1:0-2124 GCA_036522235.1 Xanthobacteraceae bacterium | reverse complement strand
GGGCTAGGGGATGCACACATCTTGGTGCGGCGGAGTGACTCGGGTTGAAGTTTTGGATACCGGTCGGGCTGTGCGGTGTGCTTCTATGCGCGACACTCTGGTGAAGCTGGGGTGTCGCGATGTCGCTACAAAATTTATCGTTGGGTCGATTTGGGGATCGTCGTCTCGAAAAAAGGGGGCGACGCTGCTCCGACGTATGGTCGCACGTCCGAGCGTGTGCCTGCGGCGACTGGCGCGGGGGCGTCGTTCGGAGCAGGTTAGCTTCGGACGATTTCTGGCCAATCCCAAGGTGACGGTCGATCGGCTGATCGAAGGCTGGGGCGATCGGACCGCGGCTGCGGTTTCGGGCCGGCACGTCCTGGCCATCCAGGACACCAGCGAGATCAATTTCCGCACCACGCCGAAGCGCCGGCGCGGTCTCGGCGAGATCGGCAAGGGAAACGGCCGCGGCCTGTTGTTGCACGCCATGTTGGCGCTCGACGCCGGGACTGGCGGTTGTCTCGGTCTGGTCGGGGGGCGAATCTGGACGCGCCGCGGCCGGATCAAGGTCACGCACCAGAAGCGCCGTACCGAAAACAAGGAATCCCATCGCTGGATCACCACCGCCGAACAAGGCAAGACTGTCCTGGCTGCCGCCGCCAAGGTGACCGTGGTGGCGGATCGCGAGAGCGACATCTTTGCCGAATGGGCGAAGCTGCCGGAGCCAGATTTTCATCTGATCACCCGCTCCATGCACGACCGCCGTCTCGCCACCGGCGAGGGCCTCTATGCCGCGGCGGAATGTTTTGCCTTCACCACGAAACGGCTCGTCGCGCTGCCGGAGCGCGAACACAAACGCAAAGCGCGACCAGCATGGCTGAGCCTGCGTTTCGGCAAGGTCGAGCTGGCGCGCCCGCGCAGTACGCGTGACCGCAAACTGCCGAAATCGGTGTCGTTGACGCTGGTCGAGGTGGTCGAGCGCGATGCTCCCACCGGGACCGAAGCGGTGCACTGGCGGCTGCTCACCACACATGAGGTCAAAGACGCCGAGGCCGCCTGGCAAATCGTCGATTGGTACAGGATGCGCTGGACCATTGAGCAGTTCTGGCGGCTGCTGAAACTCCAGGGGCTGCGCCTCGAAGATAGTCAAATCGAAACCGCCGAACGCCTCGCCAAGCTCACCGCCATCGCCGCCAAGGCCGCGGTCACGACCATGCAACTTGTCCAGGCCCGCACCGCACCCAACCGCGAACCTGCCACTCTCGCCTTCAGCCAAGACGAAATTGCCGTTCTCGACAAACTCAACGCCGAACTCGCAGGCGCGACAAAACTGCAGAAAAACCCCCATCGCAAGAGAAGTCTCAAATGGGCCAGTTGGATCATCGCCAAGCTCGGCGGATGGGATGGCTACCCCTCGTCCAAGCCGCCGGGGCCGATCACCTTCAAACATGGGCTCGAAGAATTCCATGCTATGTTCGCCGGATGGAGCCTCAGAGATGTGTGAATCCCCTAGCGCAAGCGGGGAGAGGTGAGGCTGCCCGGCTGTTGCTTAAGTTAGCGCCTATGAGGGTCGCCCCTACCACGCCCGAAGGATGGGAGGTTGCCTGCCGGTGCGCTCGCCACGGCCCGCAAGGCGACTGCTCGTGGTCAAAATCACAGTCAATCCGGCGGCGGCGCCGTGAAATTCATGCCGCCCCCACTCTGCCGGCTTCCCACCCCAGCATGGCGCGTTTGCGGGTCATCCCCCAGTGATACCCCGTCAGGTCGCCATCCTTTCCGATGACGCGATGACACGGCACCACGAAGGCGACCGGGTTCTTCCCCACTGCGGCGCCGACGGCGCGGGCTGCCGTGGGAGCGTGAATCTTCGTGGCGATATCCGAATACGTGGTGATGCGGCCCATGGGAATTTTCAACAAGGTCTCCCACACCCGCACCTCGAAGTCGGTGCCGATCATGACGACGCGCAGGGGCCGGTCTTGTTTCCACAGCTTGGGATCGAAGATACGTCGCGCGAGCCCCGCAGTACGCGCCGTGTCTTCGCGGAATTGCGCGCGCGGCCAGCGTTGCCGCATATCGTCGAGGGCGCGGGCCTTCTCATCCGGATCCGCGAAGGCGAGGCCCGCCAGTCCGCGCTCCGTCGCC
>DATDGG010000069.1:0-8955 GCA_036522235.1 Xanthobacteraceae bacterium | reverse complement strand
GTGGCGGAGGAGCGGCCGCATCTCGCCTGGAGCATCAATATGGGCGGCCTCTACAACGTGCTCGAGGCCGCGCGCCAATGCCGGTGCCGGGTCTTCTTCCCGAGCTCGATCGGGGCCTTCGGTCCCTCGACCCCGCGCGATCACACCCCGCAGGTGACCATCCAGCGGCCCAACACGATGTACGGCGTCACCAAGGCGTCGGGCGAGCTGTTGTGCGACTATTATGCGCTGCGCTTCGGCCTTGATGTCCGAGGCCTGCGCCTGCCCGGCCTCATCTCCTACGTGGCGCAGCCCGGCGGCGGCACCACCGACTACGCGGTCGAGATCTTCTACCAGGCGCTGCGCTACAAGCACTACCGATGCTTCCTCGGACCGGCGACCCGGCTCGACATGATGTATATGCCGGACGCGACGCGCGCGATGATCGCGCTGATGGAGGCCGACGGTGCGTCGCTGCGGCATCGCAATGCTTATAATGTGACCGCCATGAGCATTTCGCCGGATGATCTGGCCGAGGAAATCCGCAGGCACATTCCCGAATTCGCCATCGACTATCAGGTTGACCCGGTCCGCCAGGCGATCGCCGAATCCTGGCCGCGCTCCCTCGACGACAGCGCCGCCAGGGCGGACTGGGGCTTCAAGCCGCGGTTCGATCTGGCGACCATGACGGCCGACATGCTGGCCCGCTTGCGCGAAAAAGCCCGCCCCCGCGAAAGCGGGGGTCATGCTCCAACAAAAGGCTAGAGCGAGGTGTTCATGCCGATCAACGGACTGAGCCAGGCGCTCACTTCGAAGCTCGACGAGCTGGGTGCGGCAGGACGCCTCAAGGGCAAGGAAGCCATCATCCGCGCGGTCGTTCCTCCGGGGGCGGGCAAAGGCCGGCGTTATCTGCTCGAAGGCGAGGGCGAAAAGCCGTTCCTGCGGATGAACTCCAACAATTATCTCGGCCTGTCGTTTCGCCCCGAGCTCATCGCCGCCGAAGAAGAGGCGGTGCGCCGACTAGGCACCGGGCCGGGCGCGGTGCGCTTCATCAGCGGGAGCTACCCACCCCACACCGATCTCGAACGCCGGCTCGCGCGATTTCACGGCCGCCAAGCCGCCATGCTGTTCAGCTCCGCCTACGCGACCGTGATGGGGGTCCTGCCGCCGCTGATCACCGACAGGACCGCGGTGATCAGCGACGCGCTCAATCACAACTGCATCATCAATGCGATTGCGTTGGCACGGCCGGCCGAGAAGCACATTTACCGGCATCTCGACATGGCCGACCTGGAGCGCGGCCTGGCGGCGGCACGCCGTGCCTGCAGCCGCGTCATCATCGTGACCGACGGCATTTTCAGCATGCGCGGCGATCATGCACCGCTCAAGGAGATCATTGGGCTGGCGCGCAAATATGATGCGGACTTCCCGGAAAACGTCGTGGTGGTGGTCGACGATTCGCACGGCGTCGGCGCCTTCGGCGAGAGCGGCCGCGGCACCGAGGAATACACCGCCTCCGGACCCCCCGACATCCTGGTGGCGACGCTCGGCAAGGCTTTCGGGGTGAACGGCGGCTATGTGGCCGCCGCCAAGACGATCATTCGATATCTGCGTGAGACCTCTCCCCTCTACATCTATTCCAATCCGATCACGCCGGGCGAGGCGGCGGCGGCGCTGACGGCGGTCGATCTGGTCGATGGTCCGCTCGGTGCTTCCCTGCTCAACCATCTGCGCGCCATGACCCAGCGTTTCAAGGCAGCGCTGGTGGAGCTCGGCTTTGAAACGCTCCCGGGCGAGCATCCGGTCGTGCCCTTGATGCTGCGCGATTCGGCGCGCACATCGGCGCTGGTCGCGCATCTGCGTAGCCACGGCATTCTGGCCACCGGCCTCAACTATCCGGTCGTGCCGAAAGGCGAGGAGGAAATCCGGTTCCAGATCAGCGCCGACCACGTGGACGCCGACATAGACGAGGCGCGCGATGCGCTACGAAGCTTCGGCAAGTAGCGGCGCGCTGCTCACCGATCTCTATCAGCTCAACATGATCCAGGCCTATCTGGATCACGGCGAGACCAAGCCCGCGGTATTCGAGTTCTTCGTGCGCAAGCTGCCGGCGCGGCAAGCTCGAGGAATATGCCGGGCTGCCGCGCCGCAAGCGCTCACCCGGCAAGGCGACCTGGCCGGGCCGCAAGCAGGTTTGGCGCCACTATGGTCCCGACGGGCGCATGTCGGGCGACGTCATATCGATCGAAGGCGACGACGCGGTTGCGGGCGAGCCGCTGCTGCGACCGGTCATGCGCGCGGGACGGCGTATCGCTGCAAGCCCGTCGCTCGCCGAATGCCGGGCCGCGGCGGCGCGCTCGCTCGCGCAATTGCCGCCGACGCTGCGGGCGCTCGAGCCCGCAACTCCCTACGCGGTCGAGGTGAGCCCCGCGCTTGCCGGCCTCGCCGCCGAGGTCGATAGCCGCCTCGGCTAAAACATGATCGCAAAAAAGCCTGCCCCCGCGAAGGCGGGGGCAGGCGCCGGTTTTCGGAAATTCAAGTCTTCTGGAGCATCACTTGCAGGTCGGTTTGCCGTTGACCACCGGACACTTGGCGTTACCGCCGCCTCCGCCGCCCTTGGCGGCGGCCGCGGCAGCCGGGGGTGGCGGCGGTGCCGGATGTGGTGAGGGTGGCGGCGGCGGCGCCTGCACCTGACGGACCGGAGGTGGCGACGGCGGATGCACCACGGGCGGCGGCGGCGGTGGCGGGGCAACCGTTTGATGGACCACCGGCGCTGTCGGTGCCGTCGTCGTGTGGACGGGCGCGATCGTGTCCTTCCTGCCGGTGTCGACATTCGGGTGGATGTTCGACAGCGTCTTTCTGTCGTTGTCCACGGGCTTCGCGGCGTCGAGGTTCGCGGGATGTGCGTTCGTCGTTGACAGGGGGATCTTGCCCTTGTCCTTCCCGGTGTCGAGGTTCGCGGCAGGCGCGTTCGTCGTTGACAGGGGGTTCTTGCCCTTGTCCTTTCCGGTGTCGAGGTTCGCGGCAGGTGTGTTCGTCGTTGACAGGGGGGTCTTGCCCTTGTCCTTCCCGGTGTCGAGGTTCGCGGCCGGCGTGTTCGTCGTTGACAGGGGGATCTTGCCCTTGTCCTTCCCAGTGTCGACGTTCTGGCCCGGAATTGGCAATGCCTTGCTGCCGGTGGCCGCGTTGATGCCTCCCTGCGTGGCCGCATTTGTGCCCAAAGCTGCCGGGTTGCTGCCGCCGGCGGGCGGGATCTGGCCGTTGCTCACCTTTGCGGCGAGCGAGGGCGGCAGCGTTGCCGCCACCGCCGCGGCGCCGACGCCCTTGCCGCCGGCCGGCGTCACCGCCGGCGTCGTCGACAGGACCTGGCCGCTCTTATTGGTGACGGTGACGACGTTGGTGGTATTGTTGACGACCACCGTGTTGTGGATGTTGTTGAAGATGATCGGGTTCGGCGGCGGCGCCACATAGGCCGGCGCGACAACATAGACCGGGACCGGCACGAACACCGGTACCGGCAGGATGAAGACGCCGATCGGCGGCGGCGGCGGTGCCAGCACGATGAATTCAGGCGGCGGCGGCGCCAGGAAGTAGATCGGCGGCGGCGGCGGCGGCGCGAACCCAAAGACCGGATCGTCGAACACCAGCACCGGCCGCTCGTAATACACCACCTCGTCGGGTGGCGGCGGCGGCACGTCGTAATCGATCATCGCGAAGCGGGGCGGCGGATCGAACGCGGCGGCGAGCTGCGCCAGCCGGCGGCGGGCGTCGGCCACATGGGGTCCGCGCGGATAGCGTCGCAGATAGGACCAGTAAGCGTCCGGCGAATCGACCTGGTAGGTCCGCCGCCAGGTGATGGCCTCGCGCCGCGCCGCCACGATGGCGCGCACGCGCTTGGCCATCGGATCGCGCGGATAAGCGTTGAGGAAGTCCTCGTAGGCGTCGAGCGTGTCGCGCGCCAAAGCCGCCTGATAGGCGTCCTGGGCGCCCAAGTCGCGGATCGGCTCCGTTTGCAAAGCCGCGGTCTGCGCCGGCGTAGCCGCCGGCGGCGGCGCATCCGGGCCGCGCTCGAAGAAAACGAACTGCGCCTGGATTTTCGAGGCGTCCCACGGAACTTGCGCGCCTCTGGTCGCCGCGTTGACGCGCAGACGCACGCGCTCAAACACGTCGACGGGCGTGAGCCCGCCCGCGCGGATCATCTCGGCGAGCGCCTTGGCATAAGGGCCGTAGCCGTCCTGCCCGCTCTCGGGCGCGACCGTGCCGGGCGTCGCATTGTAGGCGACCAGCGCGCCGGGCTCGGGATCGACCAGCGCAAGCCCGCTGGCCAGCGGCTGGCCCGACATCGCAAACGGGTTGGCGCGGGCGGCATCCAGGACAACCATGCTGGCCTTCAGATGCAGGCCCGCCAGTGCGTGGGTATAGTCCGACAGCCGCAAGGCGTGCAGCGGCACGTCCGAATCGCGGCCGATCGTAGCGTCGACCGGCAGCAGATAGTTCTCGCCCTCGAGCTGCAGGGCGTAGCCGGCGAAATAGATCGCCACCACGGTGTCCGGACCCGCCTTCGACGCATTGTCGACAAAATCCCGGAACGCGTGCCGCAGCGAATCCTCATCGAGGTCACGCGCCCCGACCACGTCGAAGCCGGCGGCTTGCAGGGTCTGCGCGATCAGCCCGGCGTCATTCGCCGTCGTGGCGAGGACTCCGCTCTGGTAGGCGCCGTTGCCGATGATCAGCGCCATGCGCTTTTCCGTCGGCGCGGCGCCCGCGGGAGGCGCCAGCGCGACCGCGAGAAACGTCAGCGCCGCAGCCATGAATTTCAGGATGAGATTCGGGATCTGTTTCGGAATCTGGTGCATGTGTCCTACCTCTCAGGCGGAACCGTATGTCGCCGAAGACATCGCCAATCAAGATTTGGCAAATCAAGATTTTGAGCGGCGATTGGTTGCGAGGATGCCTGGGTTTTTTTGTCGTTCATAAGGCAATCGTCCCCGGATGTGGTGACGACACCTTTCCGGATGCCAGGAAGTTGTAGCATCGACGCGCTGAACCGGCCATGAATAAATGAAGACCGGAAAAAGGCAGCCGATCAAAGGGGTATGATATGCGCGTCAGGGATGTCAGCTTTGCCGGGTGACCGCGATTTGGGCGCGAAGCCGGCGCGCGCGCTTGCGGCCGCGATCATGGGTCTGGCTCTGGCGGCGCTGGGCAGTCCGGCGAGCGCGCAAGAATGGCCGAAAAGGCCGGTGCGGATCGTGTCGCCCTTCGCGGCCGGCGGCTCTTCGGACACGATGGGGCGCATCGTGGCCGAGGAGCTCAGCCGGCGGATGCAGCAGCAGTTCTACGTCGAGAACCGGGGCGGGGCCGGCGGGCTGATCGGGTCGGCCGCTGTGGCGAACGCGCCGCCTGACGGATACACGTTCCTGATTTCCTCGATCGCCACTCATGTGATCGCGCCCGTCACCAGCCCCAATCCGGGCTACGATCCGATCACGAGCTTCACCCATGTGGCCTTCGTGGGCGGCCCGCCGACCGTGATCGCGGTCAATCCGGCGCTCGGCGTGCGGTCGTTTGCGGAGTTGCTGGCGCTTCTCAAGACGAGACGCGAGGCGCTGCCTTATGTCTCGCCCGGCCCCGGCACGATCGGAAACCTGATCGCCGAGCTCTGGGCTGAAAAAGAGGGATTGCGCCTTGCTCATGTGGCCTACAAAGGCGCCGGCCAAGCCATCACCGATCTGGTCGCCGGTCACGTGCAGATGGGCTCGATGACCTGGACGACGGCGCTCGGGCAGATGCAGGCCAAGACCATCATCCCGCTCGCCGTCTCGTCGGAGCGACGCATGGACGAATTTGCCGATGTTCCGACCTTGAAGGAGCTCGGCTACGGCGATCTCGCGGTCACCACGTGGTTCGCCTTCGCGGCGCCGGCGGGGCTGCCGCGGCCGATCCTGCTGCGCATGAATGCAGAGATCGGAAGCGCGCTGGATGCCGCGGCGGTGCGCGATCGCCTGACGGCGGAGGGATTCGAGCTTGAGAAAATGTCGCCCGAGGAGCTGACCGCCTTCATCCGCGATGGGCTCGCGCGCTGGGGGCCGCTGGCCAAGCGGTTGATGGCGGCCGCCGGCAAGTGACTTTTTCTTGTCCCTCAAGAGCCAGCGAGGGAGGCATTTGTATAAGTGAGGGAAGCGTCGTATTTTCGCGGCCTGACGCAAGGAGAGATAAGCAATGCTTAAAGAATACCACCACGACGGCAAGTTCTCTTGGCCCGACAACCGCCGGGTCGCGGTCGGCCTGACCTTCGATTTTCAGGGCGGCGAGGATGTCCGGCCGGGTTCCGATGGAAAGATGGACCATGAGGAATACACCCAGGCCGAGTACGGGCCGCATGCCGCGATCTGGCGCATTCTGCGGATTCTGGAAGAGGAGGGCGTCAAGGCGACCTTCAATACCTGCGGGGGAATTGCCGAGCGCTACCCGGCCGCCGCCAAGGCGATCGTCGCCAAGGGGCATGAAATCGCCGGTCATGGTTATCATCACGAGGTCGCCCGCGATTTGACGCGCGAGCAGGAGACCGACGTCATCCGGCGGACCACCGCCATGATCCGCAGCACCTCGGGGCGCACGCCCGTGGGCTGGCGCTCCTGCACCCAGAGCCCCAACAGCCTGGAGCTCCTGATGGAGCACGGCTACCTGTTCAACAGCAATTCCTTCTCCCACGATCTGCCGTTCCTGTGGGAATCCAGCGGACGCGTGCTGGTCGAGATTCCGCGCCAGCCGTTCGGCGACGGCCGCACCTATCAGCACCGCCACAACGACGCCGGCAATCCGCACGACACGCTGCTGATCTGGAAGGCGATGTTCGACGAGCTGCACGAGGAATCAAGGCTCGCGCCGACTTACGTCCCGTTCCAGTTCCACCCCTACATTTCCGGCCGGCCCGGGCGCGCCAAGACCCTACGCTCCATCATCCAGCACATGAAGAAAGCCGACGGCGTATGGTTCGCGACCGGCAGCGAGATCGCGCGCTGGTGCCTCGATGAGGTATTCAAGGTGAAGCCACGCATGGTGGCGGCGTCGTAGGGCTGAGGCCGGCCTTCCGCGCGGTCATGGCCGGACTTGTTCTGGCCATCTCGAAGAGGATGCCACCGCGCTTCCAAGAGCGAGGTCGCCGGGACAACAATCCCGGCGATGGCAGCCAGTGCCACGCGGTCAGGCCCAACTCAGGTCCTGTTTCCCGAACGGAAGCGACCTGATCCGCTTGCCGGTGATCTTGAAAATCGCCTGCGCCAAAGCGGGCGCAATTTGCGAAATCGCTTCGTCGCCCACGCCAAGAATCCATTTGTTGTTGGTCTTGAGGAACTGGATGTTGACCTGCGGCGGGTAGTCCGCCATGCGGGCGATCCGGTACTGGTCGAAATTGCCCTGGACCGTCCGCCCGTCCTTGATGGTGATTTCCTGCCACATCGCGTCGCTGAGCGCCCAGGCGACCTGGCCCTCTATCTGCTTGCGGACCGAGAGCGGGTTGACCAACGAGAAGCCCTCGTCGAACACGACATCGACGCGCTCGAGCCGCAGCAGCCCCGCCCGCGTCATCGACACGGTGACGACGTGAGCGCACAGGCTGGTGGCGGGCCGGGTTGACCGCCGATGGTCGTCGATGGCGATGCCGCGCGCCCAACCCTCGGGCAAGGGGGAGCCCCACCCCGACATTTTGGCCACCAGGTCGAGCGCCTTGAGCCAGTCCTCGCGGTTGGGGAATTTGGTATTCCGCGCGATCAGGTCGCGGCGGTATTCGTAACTGTCCCGGCCGGCTGCGTGCGCAAGCTCATCGATGAAGCTTTCGGAGTAGAAGACATTCGCCGCGCTGCCGCTCGAACGGCGGAATCCCACCGGAACGTGGCTGTTCTTGGTGTGGACATCGAAATAGACGGTGGGCACGAAGTACGGGAGCTGGTCCAGTCCGCGCACCGATCCGTCAGGCACTGGATTCTTGTAGGTGCCGGTCCGCTGCAGGCTGCGGTCGTACCGATCCGCAATGCTCCGCAATTTGATGGCCAGCGGCCATCCGTCGGCGTCGAGCGCCGCCTCATACTGGGCAATCCCCATCGGGCGATACTTTTCGCCGACACGCATGTCCTCTTCACGGGTCCAAAGAACCTTGACCGGCCTGCCGTTCAGGGTCTTGGCGATGCTCACCGCTTGGCGCACCTGATCGGAGCCGCCACCGCCGCCATACCCGCCACCCAGGAAAGTGGTGTGAATAAACACTTTGTCCGGCGTGACGCCCGCCTCGTCGGCGGCCCGCAGCAGCGCCAGCTCCGGCGACTGGTCGCCGGTCCAGACATCGACGCGGCCAGGCGTCACCATGGCGGTGGCGTTGCCCGGCTCCATGCGGGCATGGGCGAGGAACGGCACCGCATAGGTTGCCGCCACCACCTTGGCGGCCTTGCTCTTGGCGGCGTCGTAGCTGCCGCCTTCCTCCACCACGACCGTGCCGGTCTGTTTCAGAGTCTCGAAATCAGCCTGAAACAGTTCCTCGCTGGTGCGATGGGCGTTGGGCCCAAAATTCCATTCGATCGGCATGAGATCGAGCGCAGTCTTGGCCCGCCACCAGCTGTCGGCCACGACCGCGACCGCGGCATATCTGTATTCCTGGCCGCTGGTTCCGAAGTCGGCCCCAAGCCTTTGGCCCTTGCCTTCGATCTCGACGACCGAGCGGACGCCCGGACGGTCTTTGACGACATTGAAGTCGTAGCTCTTGAGCTTGCCGTCGAAGACCGGACAGGCCTTGACGGCGGCATAAAGCATGCCGGGCAGATCCACATCGATGCCGTAGACGGCCTTGCCGGTGACCTTCAGCGGGACATCGCGGTTCTTCTGCTCGGTCCCGATCAGCGTGAACTGGTCCGGCCCCTTGATCTTGATCTTTCCCGGATCGGGCAGCGTGATCTGTGCCGCTCTGGTGGCGAGCGCCCCGTA
>DATDGG010000068.1:0-16762 GCA_036522235.1 Xanthobacteraceae bacterium | reverse complement strand
GGCGGACACCCCTTCCGCCACACCGGCCGCCGACTTGACGCCCAAGGCAACAAGACTTTGGAGCGATTGCCCTTCGAGCCGATGTTGCGTCCATGATCATACAGCCCTCGACGCTCCACCGCGCCGTCCTCAATCTGCGAGGTCGGAGGACCAGAGTGGACGTCGCCTGTCCGGCGTCTGCGCTCATCAGCTTGTCCGGCAGGAGCTGGAGATCGGTGCCCTTAAGGTCTGTGTGAAGCGGATCGATTTGTCGCTTGGTGTTTGCGATGCTTGGTCAACGCGCATCGCAGTTGTCGCGTTGTCTGCTCCCTTTCTTGAAACCAGTCACGGGCAATTTGCGCGCGCTGGTTAAATCTCGCTATGTCCTGTTTACGCCGTCTTTCCCGAAATTGACGCGGCGCTAACACATATAAACAAAACCGCTCCGGTCTCTTACAAGAATGTATGGATCAGGAAAACCCGGCGTGAAAGTAGCGGACTATCTTGTGATTGCGACGCGGCAGAACCGCATCACGCGGTGGCACCGCTCGACGAACACAGGAGATTTCCATGAGTGGCAAAAAGACCTTGATCGCGCTTTCCGCTGCCCTCGCTCTCGGCGCACTCGGCGCCGCGTCCACGGCGCAGGCGAGCGACAATTCAGGTGAATACACTGGTGGATTCGTGGTCCCGGGCAGCTCGGCGGTCAATCCGGTCTACCACCCGGGCTGGTTTGCCAAGGGCAGCAAGGCGTATGCTTCCGTCCCGTCGGCGAAACTGACGCCACGGGCCGCTCACCACGACGACGACAACTACGGCCCGGAAGCGAATAAGTAAGGGCACCTCGTCAATAGGTGCAACTGGAGTCGATGCCGGAATAACCCCGCAAATGGGGTTATTTCCGTTATGTGCGCTTGCGCTCTCTCGCAGTAATTCCTGTCTCGTGGCCGACATCGCTTCGGCTAACCATCTCCCAACGATGGGATGTCCAGGATCAGCGATTGCCTAAGACGGCTTCCTGGTAGGCGGCCAGCATTTTCGGGTCGTCAATCGAGCCGTGATGGTGCACCTGCCGCCAGCGGCGGTCGGGATCGCGCCGGAAGATTCGCGTGGTGCGGATCGCGAGCCGCATCGCCTCTCCCTCGACCGCAAGCTCGCCTCGCTCCCGCCCGACCACGTAGAACAGATCGGGAGCCTCGTGCAGCGTGTAGTCGTAGAACTCGAACCGGTAGACACCTTCGCTTGCGAGCAGCCTCTCATAGATCGACCTGATTTCGCTCCAGCCGCGTTTAATTCCGCCGAGCGGATTTTCCATGGCGGCGTCCGCGGAGTTGGCCCAGCTCTGCTGCATCAATTCGCGATTGCGCGAATTGAGCGCATTGTAGAATTGCGCGAGCGCGTGCGCGGCCTCGCGCCGGTCGCCGCTCGTCTCGCGCCCGGCGACCGGCGTTTTGAATTGGATTGGTGGAGCTCATCGCGACCCTCCAATGGTGCAGGTTCAACGGCGAGCGAAGAATTCGGTTCGCCGGACATTCGGTTCTCCGAAGGCTTTCCCACCCCTGCACAGGTGATGTAAATTCTTCGCGGGCCACCAACGGCATGGTCGAAGGCCCGCGCAAGCGGGCGCTTGCCGTCAGCCGACCGTCGGCTTGTCTGCGACCACGCCTGTTCTGGCTTGAGCCGCGATGATTGCCAAGCCGCGACAACCGGGAGGGAGCCATGCTTGACCGCGCTTCGATCCGTGCATTTGCAGTTGCGATGGCGGTGGCGTTGCCGACGGCGGTCGGCGGCGCGCAAGCCGCCCAAGCCGCCGAAGGCTATCCGGACCTGAGCGGCGGTTGGGCGCGGCTCGGCCAGGCCAATTGGGATCCGGACAAGCCGCGCGGCCTCGGGCAGCAGGCCCCGTTGACGGCGGAGTACCGGGCCATTTTCGAGGCGAGCCTGGCGGACCAGGACCACGGCGGCCAGGGCAATGACCCCGGCTATCGCTGCCGGCCGCACGGCATGCCGCGCATCATGAACGCCAATCATCCGCTGTTCTTCGCCGTCACGCCAGAGACGACCTACATCTTTCGCGACATATCCAACCAGGCGCGGCGCATCTATACCGATGGGCGTGAATGGCCGGCGAACCTGCAACATAGCGCGAACGGCTATTCGATCGGCCAATGGCGCGACGCGGAGGGCCGCCGTGGCTTCGACACGCTCGTGGTCGAGACGCGGGGCCTCAAGAACCCGCACAGCTACGACAGCAGCGGCATTCCGTTCCACCGCGACGACGCCGCGACCATCAAGGAGCGTATCTATCTCGACAAGGCCAATGCCGACATCCTGCACGACGAGGTCACCACCTTCGACAACGCGCTGACGCATCCCTGGACGGTGACGCGCAACTATCGCCGCGAACGCGATCCCAAATGGGCCGAGTATGTCTGCGCCGAGGACAACCATCATGTGGTGATCGGCACGGAGGATTATCTTCTGAGCGCGGACAACCAGTTGATGCCGACCCGGAAGGACCAGGGGCCGCCCGATTTGCGAAATTTTGGTCAAGCCGCGAAGTAGCGGCGCCATCCGTCCGCAGCGTTTGCGCGGTGCGAGGCCCATGTCGAGAACACAGCTCAAGCTCTGGCTGGTTGCGATCGTCCTGTCGCTTGGCCTGCCTGCCCCGGCGGCGGCCGCTCCGCTCGAGGATAGCTTGGCCGCTTATCGGCAGGGCGACTTCGCGACGGCGCTCCGCCTCATGCGGCCATTGGCCGACCAGGGCAACCCGTCCGCGCAGGCACTCCTGGGCCTCATGTATGCGCTCGGCCAAGGCGTGAAGCAGGATTATGCGGCGGCGCTGATCTGGTACCGCAAGGCCGCCGATCAGGGCTTCGCCAGCGCACAGGCCGACCTCGCCTCCATGTACGACCAGGGCTTGGGCGTGAAGCCGGACGCTGCGGCGGCGCTGTCATGGTATCGCAAGGCGGCCGATCAGGGCTTTGCCGGCGCCGAGTACAAGCTCGGGCTTACTTACGCGGAGGGCAGGGGTGTGCCGAAGGACTTAAGAGCCGCCGTGATCTGGTTCAGCAAGGCCGCCGACCATGGCAGCGCCGCTGCCCAGTACCGGCTCGCCGTCATCTACGAAAGCGGCGATGGGGTGCCGCAAGACTTCACCGCGGCCGTGATCCGTTATCGCGAAGCCGCCGAACGGGGCGAGCCCAACGCGCAGTACAAGCTCGGGGCCATGTACCAAAGCGGCAAGGGCATGCCGCTGGACTATGTGATGGCCTATATGTGGTTCAACCTGGCGGCGTCGGCCGGCAATCTGGACGCATTGCAGGGCGGCGATGCCGTGGCGCGCCGCATGACGGCGGCACAGATGACGGAAGCGCAAAAGCTGGTGCGCGACTGGAAGCCGAAATCAAATTACTGAATGCGGCTTCCCGGGCGTGCGGCAGCGGCCGGGCGTGGAGGTCGCGCATTCGCCGCTGGAATGCCATCAAGCGAACCGCCGAAAAAAGAATCTCGGCACGGCAAGATTTCCTTAACCTGCACTGCCGCAGTGTGGCCGTCGGAGGGGTTTGGCTCTTCTGCTAACCGATACTACTACTTGCGCTCCTGCGAGGACCGGGCTCCGGCCCGGGAGCCAATCCGTATCCGCGCCCGCGCCCTTGATCGACGAGGAAGAACTTCTCTCAAGGGCCGTCGCGCTCGACCATCAACCACCGCGGTATCATCGGAGTAACAGTATGAGTAGAGGCCTAAAGTCTATCTTGGTGAGCACTTCCGGCGCCTTCGCTGTCGCAGCCGTGGCGCTGTCCTTGACGTTCGGCGGCACGAGCGCCGTCCGCGCCGACGATCGCCAGATCGTTTTCGTGGAAGGGCAGGAGATGGCGCTCGTTCCCTTGAAGTCCATCGAGGCGCTGGAGCAGCGCGTCGTCTACCTGGAAGAGACCGTCACTTCGCTCACCCAAGCTTGGCAGCACATCGATACCCACCACATCTGCGTCTCCGACTACAAGGGCGAGACCGAGACCTGCCTCACCAAGCACCAGCTCGACGACCTGCTGGCGATGCGAACGCCGGTGGCGGGGGAGCAGGCCGCAATTGCTGCTCCGCCGCCCGCCGCCGAACCGGTCGAGACCGTTGCCACGGTCGAGGAAGCCCAACCGCCGGCTGCCATTATCGCGAGCGAAGCGCGGCAGGATGAGCCGGAGCAAACCGGATCAATCGGGGCCGTTGCTCCGCCCGCGCCCGCAGAGGCGCCCGGTGAGGCGACCGCGCTCCCCCAATCGGAAGCTCCGGCGCCGAACGACTGATCCCATCTCCACAAGAAACGCGCCCATTGGGCACGCTCAAGCTCTACGCCCGCAGCCTTCAACCCCGCTTCGGCGGGGTTGCCTTCCAATCGCAAAGCGATCGTCTCCATGGAAACTGCGCGAAAACGCGCCCGACGTCCGATGGGGCAGGTCACTCTCGGGGAGGAGGACATGTATGCTGGCCGTACGATTGCGATCAGCCGCAAAGGCGTCAGCGAGCTGCGCTGTCCGCATTGCGGAACGACCTACCAGGTGATTTGGCAGACACCGGCGCAGGACAACGGTTCTGCCGAATGCGACGCATGTGGAAACGAGATGATGCGCTGGACGAACTCGCCCATTCCCTCCTTCCGGCGAAAGGGCCGCGATTAACCATCCAGTTCCGGGTAGTGGCGGAAAACGCCTGACCGGTTGAAGGCGATCCGCCGCTTCGAGGCGAGGTAGGCCGCAATGCGCGGCCGCGCGGCGACGCGGTCGTGCAGCGCCACGACGCGCGGTATCTTGCGCTCCCAGCGCCGCATGGCCTTGGGGAAGGCGTAGCGCAAGCCGTCGGCGACCTGAAACAGCGACAGGTCCGCATAGCTGATGGCGCGGCCGAGCAGACAGGGACCGCGGCTGCGCTCCAGCACGCTTTCGAAATAATGCAGGAATTTAGGCGCGCGATTTTTCAGGAAATCGGCCGCGCGCCGCTTGGCCGCCGGACGCTGATCTTCGTAATAGAGGCCGGCGGCGATCGGGTGATGGGTGTCGTGGACCTCCACCAGGAAATCGGCGATGGTGAGCTGCAACTGGTTGGTCCACAGCCGCGCCTCCTCGCCGCGCGGCACCAGTCCATGGCGCGGTCCGAGATAGAGCAGAATGTTGGCGGTCTGGCCGATGATGCGCGCTCCCGCCCTGAGGAACGGCGGCGCGAACGGCGGGTGCTTGATCCGCGTGCCATCCAGCAGCCGCATCATGGCCGGCACGCCGCCGTTCTTGCCGCGCCCGCGCGCCACGTCCACGTAGTCGGCGCCGGCTTCCTCCAGCGCCAGGCGCACGAACTCTCCGCGCCCCTGGATGCTCGGCCAATAATAGAGCTCGTAACGCATGCGGATTTGCGCAAGCAAAGCTCGCGTCTCCTCAAAGGCGCGAGCGTAGGGCCGTGGAGACGATGCCGTCAATCTGCCCGCATTGCGCCCGCCATCGGCCGCGCGATTGACAAAGTCGCCCCGAGCTTCGGGGGCACGACACGAGAAGGCCACAACTGCCGACCATTGATGCGCCCGTGGGGACCGGCGGCGAGCCCGATCGATCGCGGTATAATGATGCCGGCGCTTGGCGCCGGTAGACTTGGCGCAGGTGGAGGTGCAAATGCGAAAAGGCAGCAACGGCAGCGCCCCGGGCGCGCCATGGAACGATAAAGTTGCCCGCCTCATGAGCCGGGAGGGAGTGTCGCGCGACAAGGCACGCGATCAGGTCATTCTGGAGGGGCTCAAACGCGGCGACAGCGGCGCCCTCGCGGCTTTGCTGATCGACGGGCACGTCCCGTCTCCGAACGTCCGCTTCGTCCTGGCTTTGATGCTCCTCGACAATGACGCCGCCGAGGACGCCATCGCCACGCATCATCTGGATCCCGACCTGTGGTGGTTGCCGCATCGTTTGGTCGTCAAGGCGCGACCGGGCAAGCCGCGCCGCCGCGCCGCCGCCGGAAAGGGCGCGGGCAAGCACGCGCCGGCAACCAAATCCAGCCAGCTGATGCCCGATCTCGGCTACCAGGTGGCGATCGCCCGCCTCGATCAAGCGGTCCTCGCGACCGATGTCTCCGGCGCCCGGCCGGTCACTGCCGAGAAGCGAACACCGCCACGCCGGCGCACCGAGCCGAAATCGAAGAAGTAGCTGCGCGCGTCAGGCCGGTACGACGATCTTGCCGATCGGCCAGAGCGCAAGGCCGGCAAGCTTGAGGTGCGCCCAGGCGAACGGGAGGCCGATGATGGTGATGGCGAAGAACGCGGCGATCACGAGATGGCCGAGCGCCAGCCACCAGCCGGCCAGCACCAGCCAGATCACGTTGCCGATCATGCCGAGCGGCCCGGTGCCGATATCCTCGCGGCCCGAATAGGCGGCGCGCGATACGACCGTGTGGCCAAAGGGCAGCAGCGTGTAGAACGCGATCGTCAGCGCGGCAAAGCTCCAAGGCAGGCCCACAATGGTGATCGCCATGATGAGGGCGGCGAACGCCCAGCCGACCGCCATCTCCAAGCCGCCAAAGACGATCCAGAGCAGATTGAGCAGGAGCGAGAGGGGTGACATGGGCTTCTCCGCGGTGGCGGCGCGAGCGGGGCCGGTCAGACGCTGCGCGATATCTTGATCATGACCTTGGCTTTTGTCGGGAGCGACTTTTCAGCGCAAGCGCCAAGCCCGCGGCGATGCCGATCAGCACGCCCGGCACGATCGCCGCGAGGGTTGCGCTCACAAGCCCCATCTCGCAGCCGCCGGAATCGCCCGGCGTCCCACAGACCGGGTTGAACCGGTTGGCGATGAGCACTGCGAGAAATACCACGATCGGCACGATGAACGCGCCGGCGAGGCAGCCGAGGCCCGCGCCGAGAACGGCGCCCGTTGTCGAGGACGGCTGCTGCGCAGGGGGCGTGGGATCAATCTGGATCATGCAAGGAAAGGCGGCCTTTGGCAGTCGGCACAACGCGTGGTATGCTGCAGGCTCAATCGTGCGTCTGCGACCGGGTCTATCGGCTTGCCGCCGCTGAGGCAATGCATTGAAAGCGGCCCGCTGCTTGCGACTACGGTCGCCGGAACAGGCTTCTGCGCGGGTCCGCTCGCGCTTTCTCTGCCGTGAGCAACGTTTTTCCGTCGGATCATAACCAATCGGATCATTACGAATCCGATCACAACGAAAGTGGGAGGCGATCATGATCAAGCCCGTCCAAAGGTGGAAGCTCGTACCCGGCGGCCTCATCGCCGCCAGCATCATTGGCCTCGCCGCCGGCCAGGCCATGCTGCGCGGCACGGCGACTGCGCAGCAAGCGATGGTGGAAGTCCCGATCTTCGAGGTCGATCCGCTGTGGCCGAAGCCGATCCCCAACGAGGGATTGCTCGGGATGACGATCGGCGTTTCGATCGACGAGCAGGATAATGTCTGGATCGTCCATCGCGGCAGCGCGACCCTGAACAACAATGAGAAGGGCGCCGAGCTCGATCCGCCGATTGCGATCTGCTGCAGGTCGGCGGCGCCGGTGCTGGCGTTCAATCAGGACGGCGACCTGGTGCGTTCATGGGGTGGTCCGGGCGAGGGCTACGAGTGGCCCGAGTCGATGCATGGCATCCATGTCGACTACAAGGGCAATATCTGGCTCGGCGGCAACGGCGCCAAGGATTCCCAGATTCTCAAGTTCACCAAGGAGGGAAAGTTCCTGCTGCAGTCCGGCCATTACGGCAAGAACGCCGGCAGCAACGATGCGGAAAATTTCGGGCGCGTGGCCCAGATCTATGTCGATCCGAAGACCAATGAAGCCTATGTGGCCGACGGCTATCGCAACCGGCGCGTGGCCGTCCTCGATGCCGATACCGGCAAGATGAAGCGCTACTGGGGCGCCTACGGCAACAAGCCCGATGACAGCGCCGCCGCGCCTTACAATCCCGCGGTCGTGGGACAGCAATTCCGCAGTCCGGTGCACTGCGTGGCGCTGGCGAACGATGGCTTGCTCTATGTCTGCGATCGGCAAAGCGATCGCGTCCAGGTGTTCCGGACCGACGGCACGTTCGTGAAGGAAGCGTTCTTCGCCCGCAACACGCTGGCCTCCGGCTCGACCTGGGAGCTCGCGTTTTCCAAGGATCCCGAGCAGCGCTTCATCTATCTGACCGACGGCCAGAACGAGCGCGTTCGCATCGTCCAGCGCGACACGATGACCGAGCTGTCATCGTTTGGCCGCGGCGGCCGCCAGCCGGGCGAGTTCTTCGGCGTGCACAGCATCGCCGTCGACTCCAAGGGCAACATCTACACGACGGAAACCTACGAAGGTAAGCGCCTGCAGAAATTCGTCTACAAAGGCATCGGCAAGGTGCCGCCTGGCAATCAGGGCGTGTTGTGGCCCAAGCGCAGCAGCTGACGGTCAAGGCACCGATCGCGCGCGTTCATTTTGGTGCGTTCGGCGGAACCGCGGGCTCGGCGCAAAGATAAGGCTCGATGCGCGCGAGCACGGCCGCTGGCGTTATGCGTTGCATTCCGTCCGGCTCTCCGGCGCGGCCGTCGTCCGGGAGGATCGCGTGAATAAATCGGGAATAGGTCAGGACCCTCGATAATCCGAACAGGCCGAAGGCCGGCGTGCCGACGGCTGCCGCAAGGTTCATCGGTCCGGAATCCGGGCCGACGAACAGGTTGGCCTGTTGCAGCAGTCCCGCCGCCTCCATGATACTGAGATCGCAGGCATTCACCATGGGGGCGCCGGCCGATTGCATCAGACGCGCCGCGGCCGCCGCGTGGTCCGGCCCCCCGATCAGAAAAATCATGCCGCCGCTGCGGTGGCGAAGCCCGGTGATGAGCTCGCCCCAGCATTCGAGGGGCCAGTCTCGACGAGGGTACGAGCTGCCGATTCCCAGCACGATCCAGGGCCGCGGTTGGGTGGCGTAGCGCTCGGCGATCGCCGCGGTCAGTGCCGGTTGCACGCGCAGGATCGGCTCGGTCGTTGCGAACGGGACTCGCATAGCCGCCATCAACGCGGTCAGCCATTCGATCGGATGGTCGTGATAGAATTTGCGATCGATGCCCGGATTGGTGATGAACAGGCGCTGTCGCCCGAAGCCGAGGCCGATGCGGTTTCGTATCCCGGCCACCCAGGCCGCGAATGCCGGCCGGGCGCTGCGGTCGAGGATCCACACCGTCTCGGGCTGCAGCCGGCGCAGCAGCGCGATGAGCCGCATGAGATGAATCCCGCGCGCGAGCTCCGATCCGCGATTTTCGCAATAGAATGTCTCTGCCACGCAGGGCTCGCCGGCCAGGAGCTCCCGGGCGTGGGTCGACGGGAGCGTCAGGAACGTCACGACGCCGCCCGGCGCCGCCGCCGCGATGGCGCGGATGAACGGCAGGTGCCAGATGACGTCGCCGATTCCCTGCTTGGTCTGTATGACGACGGTCGGTGCCACTTGTCCGGCGTGCGATTGAGCTTGGTGCCGCCCCGTGGTTCTACGACAGCGGCGGTGGGCCGGCAACTTGGCCAAACCTGCGGATTTCGCTCGCATCCATGATATTTATCCAAAAGAAGTGGGAGGAACTGCCGATGCCCCAACCTCGTCCTGCTCGCCCGCACCGCCGCGACCTTCTGGCGGGCGCCGCCGCGGCGTCCGCGGTCCTGGCCGCGCCCGCGATCCTGCGGGCACAGCCGAGCGCGCTCAAGATCGCCGTGCTGCTGCCGCGATCCGGCTATCTCGCGCCGTCCGGCCAATCTTGCCATCGCGGCGCATTGATCGCGCCGCAGGTGCTCTCCCAATATGGCTACCGGGTCGAGCTCGTCCATATCGATACCGAATCGAGCGTCGACGTCGCCCGCAACCAGACCGAGCGGGCCATCAATGAAGGCGCGCATTGCATCGTCGGGGCATTCGATTCCGCCGGCACGCTGGCGATGGCGCAGGTCTGCGAGCAGCGGCAGGTTCCGCTCGTGGTCAATATCGCGGGGGCGCCGCAACTGACCGAGCAGGGGTTGAAATATCTGGTGCGCAATTTCCCGACCGGCGGGCAGTTGGTGGTCAACGGGCTCAAGCTGATCAAGGACCTGCTGGCGGCCACCAAGCTCGCGCCCAAGACGGCGGTCTTCATTCATGCCAACGACACGTTCGGCACCGCGCAGCGCGCCGCCATGGATCGGCTGTTTCCGGGCGCCGGCATGCTGTTCGAGCTCATCGACTCGATCGCCTATGATCCGACTGCGCAGGACCTTTCGGTCGAGGTCACTAAGATCCGCTCCCGCAACCCCGACATCGTCCTGGTGGTGACGCGCGCGGCCGATGCCATCAAGCTCGTCCGCGACATGGTGCGCCAGCGCTTCGAGCCGGCCGGGATCATCTCGCCCGGCTCGCCCGGCCTCTACGACGAGGAATTCTACCAGGCGCTCGGGCCGCTCGCGGACTATCACGTCTGCAATCTCCCCTGGGCCGATCCCAAGGCGCCGATGTCGCAGGCGCTCGAGGCGGCGTTCAAGCCGGCGCATCCCGGCTTCCGTTTCGTGGTCGACAGCTTCAATGCCGGGTTCACCTTCGAGGCCCTGCTGATCGCCGCTGCCGCCTTCAAGCGCGCCGGCGCCGCGGATGGCGCGCCACTGATGCAGGCGATCCGCGAGACCAATATCGCCGACCATGTGATGATCGGCCCGCCCATCCGGTTCGACGAGAAGGGGCAAAATCCGGGCATCCCATCCGCCTGCGTGCAGAACCGCAACCGCACCCCGACGGTCGTGCTGCCGGCCGAGGCCGCCACCATGGCGCCGGTCCTGCCGGCGCCGCCGTGGCGGGCCAGGTGACAGTCATCAGTAGTCAGTCATCAGAAGGCGGATCCTTGCGTCGGTTGCTTATCCCTGATTACTGATTACTGATACTGATATGTCCTCCATCATTCTCAATGTGGTCGTCGAGGGCCTCCTCACTGGGCTGGTCTATGGTCTGATGGCGCTCGGCCTGTCGGTTATTTTCGGGGTCGTGCGCGTGGTCAACTTCGCCCACGGCGAGTTTGCGGTGCTCGCGATGTACGCAGCCTTGGTGCTGTCGCGGGATCTCGGCCTCGATCCGCTCGCCGCCATGTTGCCGATCGCGGCGGTCTTCTTCGGCCTCGGCTACCTCCTGCAATCGACGCTGATCAATCCCTTCGTCCGCCGCGCGGAGCACGAGCAGTTCATCCTCCTGGTCGGCCTCGGCATGGTCATCGTCAACGGCTTGCTGATGATCTTCGGTCCCGACACCCGCCCCACCGACCTTTCCTATGCGCTCGACAGCTATGAGGTCGGGCCCCTCCTGATCGACAAGGCGCGACTGCTCGCGGCCTCCGCCGCCGTCCTGGTGGCGGTCATGCTGTTCGTCTTCTTCCGCGCCACCGCGACCGGCACCGCGATCCGGGCTTGCGCCGACAATCTGACCGGCGCCGCGGTCGTCGGCCTCAATGTGAAGCGCCTCTATGCGTTGACCTTCGGGATCGGCCTTGCCTGCGTGGGCGCCGCCGGCGCCCTGATGGTGACCATCGCGGACGTGCGACCGGCGCTGGCGCAGTCCTTCACTTTGCTGGCCTTCATCATCGTGATCGTCGGCGGCCTCGGCTCGATGAGCGGCGCGCTCGTCGGCGGCGTCCTCATCGGCGTGTCGGAGGCGCTTGCGGGGTTTTTCTTCGAGCCTTCGATGAAGAGCATGTTTTCCTTCGCGCTCCTGGTCCTGGTGCTGGTGCTGCGGCCGCAGGGCCCCTTGGGACGGCGCGCATGATGGCGCTGTGGCGCGGCATGCTCCCGCTTGGACGCGTGCTCGCCGCCGTGCTCCTGGCCGTGCTCGCCGCCGCGCCGCTGTTCGCCGACCGCTATCTCCTCTCTGTCCTCATTCTGATCTTCTATTTCGCCTATCTGGGGCAGGCCTGGAATCTGATGATGGGCTTCGCCGGACAGCTTTCGCTCGGGCACGCGCTGCATGTCGGTCTCGGCGGCTATGTGGCGGCGATGCTGTGGGTCTATTTCGGCATCGGGCCGTGGCTTTCAATCGTACCGGCGATGGCGGTCGCAGCCCTCGCGGGCGCGGCCATCGCCTGGCTCGGCTGCCGCTTCAGCATCGAGGGCGTTTATTTTGCGCTCTTGACCATCGCGTTCGCCGAATTCACCCGGATCGCGTTCGATCACGTCGGCGCGGCCGGCGGGGCGGGCGGGTTTTTCATCCCGTACCAGGCAGAGCGGCTGGGCGAATGGTGGAACCTGCGGGGCGGGCAGGCGCTGTTCTATTACGTCGCGCTGGCGCTCGCGACCGCCGCGATCGTGCTGACCGCGTGGCTCAGGGGATCGCGGCTCGGCTATCAGTGGCTGGCGGTGCGGGAAAATCAGCAGGCGGCGCGCGCGCTCGGCGTCGATATCCTGGCCGTCAAGATGAAGGCGGCGCTGATCTCGTCCGCCATGACGGCCGTCGGCGGCGTGTTCTACGCCTTCTACTACGGCAGCCTGTTTCCCGGACAGGTGTTCAATATCGGCCGCTAGATCGAGCTCATGCTCGCGCCCATCGTGGGCGGGCTCGGCACGATTTTCGGCCCGGTGCTGGGTGCGTTCATTCTGACGCCGCTCGGCGAAGGGCTGACCGCCGGGTTGGAAAGGCTCGGCCTCAACGCGCCGGGCGCCAAGGCTGTTTTCTATGGCCTGACCCTGATGCTGATCGTCTTCGTCCGCCCCGATGGCGTATGGCCCGTGCTGGCGCGTGCCTTGGGGCTTGCCGGAACGCGCGGAGAGGGGCGTCCATGACGGCCCTGCTGTCGGTCGATGCCGTGAGCAAGCGCTTTGCCGGCCTGCAGGCGGTCGAAGCGGTCACCTTCAGCATCGCGCCCGGCGAGCTCTTTGCGATCATCGGACCCAATGGGGCGGGCAAGACCACCTTGTTCAACATGATCGCCGGCGAGATCGCGCCAGATCAAGGTGCTATCTGGTTTGCCGGAGAGCGGATCGATGGGCTTTCGCCCGACCGCATCTGCCGGCGCGGCATCGGGCGCACCTTCCAGCTGGTGCGGCCGTTTCCGGCGCTCAGCGTCGAGGACAATGTTGTCATCGGCGCCCTGCTGCGTCGCCCGGCGGTTGAGGAGGCGCGCGCGCATGCCCGCGCTGTGCTGCGGCGCCTTGATCTCCACGACAAGCGCGCGCAGCGCGCGTCGGACCTGACGCTGCCCGACCGCAAGCGGCTCGAGGTCGCCCGCGCGCTCGCGACCGAGCCGCGGCTCTTGCTGCTCGACGAGGTCATGGCCGGATTGCGCCCGACCGAGACTGAGGCGATGATCGCCATTCTGCACGAGCTCAACCGGGAAGGCCTCGCGATCCTGCTGATCGAGCACGTGATGCGGGCCGTCCTCGCTTTGGCGGGGCGGGCGCTGGTGCTCCATCATGGCGCCGCCCTCGCGCTCGGGCCGCCGCAGGTGGTGGTGCGCGATCCCGCCGTGGTGCAGTCCTATCTCGGCGTCGAGGCAATCGGCTGATGCTCGCGATCGAGAAACTCGACGTCTTTCACGGCGACGCCCAGGCGCTCGACGGCGTTTCGCTCGATGTGGAGGAGGGGACGATCGTCACGCTGGTGGGCGCCAACGGGGCCGGCAAGACCTCGCTCATTCGCACCATCGCCGGCATGCATCGCCCGAGGCGTGGGCGGATCCTGTTCCGCGGGCGCGATATCGGCGGATGGCCGAGCCATCGCGTCTGCAATCTCGGTGTCGGCCAGGTGGCCGAAGGACGCCAGATCTTTCCCACTCTGTCGGTGCGCGAGAACTTGGCGGTCGGCGCCATGGTGCCGCGGGGGCGCGCGCGGCGGGCGGCCAATATCGATCGCGTGACGGCGCTGTTTCCGGTGCTGGCCGCGCGTCTTACTCAGCCGGCCGGCACTCTGTCGGGCGGCGAGCAGCAGATGCTGGCGATCGGCCGCTGCCTGATGGGCGCGCCCGAACTCGTGATGTTCGACGAGCCTTCGCTCGGCCTCGCGCCGGCGGTGGTGCAGGATGTGTTGCGCACCATCCGCGAGCTCAACCGCGAGGGGCTGACCTGCCTGTTGGTTGAACAGAATGTCGCGCTCTCGCTCAAGCTCGCGCAACGCGCCTATGTGCTGGAAAATGGGCGCATCGCGCTCGCCGGCAGCGGCGAGGAGCTCCTCAGCGACGATCGGGTGCGCCGCGCCTATTTGGGGATGTAAGCAAGAGACAGGAAGCCGGCAAGCAGAGGAAGACAGGAATCAGGGAAAACGTCTCGCGCGCCGGCGGGAGCTGCCCGCCGAGGGAACCCTCGGCGGGGCCTCTTCCATCACGGCAGGCGCTTCAGGCGCGTGCCCGTCCCGTGTACCAACCGAAGGCGAAGAACAGAACGGCGGCCGCCGCGGCCGCGATGCCGTGCTTCACATGCACCAAGGTTGAGCCGGGCTCGAAGCCCGGCACGAAGCTTGGCAGCGAGCCTGCCGGCATCGTCCAGTAGACGATGGCGACAGCCGCGAAAGCCAATCCCAATATGATTGCGACCGCGCGCATATCAGTTCACCCTCGGCACGATCATTTCACCTTGAGGTTTTCGGCCGACGTCTTGCCGCGATTGGTCACCAGCTCGTACTCGACGTGCTGACCTTCGTTGAGCGTGGTCAGCCCCGCCTTTTCGACGGCCGAGATATGGACGAACACGTCCTTGCCGCCGCCGCCGCCCTGGGGCTGAATGAACCCGTAACCCTTGGTCGGGTTGAACCATTTCACTGTGCCGGTCGCCATAGTCGTCGTCTCCTAAGGAAGTAAGTGCGCAATTGCGCTTGCAGCCGCCCGCTTATCGCGCGGCCGCAAATCCGAACTCAGCGCTGTCTTGATGGGGTCCCAGTAGGGCATAAACAAGCAAGGCCAAAGCTTCGAACCCGTGCGATATAGATGTTCGGCGCGCCGGTTACAATACCGAGTTTCTCCCAAATGCCCTTCCGGAGTGTTTGGCTGATGCAAAATGGAACCGGTCGTTTGTTAATGACCGATTACTATTTGCAATCAGGCCGCGCGGCCGGGGTGTAAATCCAGGAAAGCGCCGCATTTTGGCCCTCAGCGATCCAGCATCTTCAAGGCGCGGCGCTCAGTTGGCGCATGGTGGTGGCCGAGATCGCTTCGGTTGCTTCGTCGAGGACGATGCGCTCGACGGTGTAGCCGACGTCGCGGCCATAGAGGACATTGGTGATGTTTGGCAGCGGCACCACCACGAAGCGGCCCGCATGCGGCGACAGGGCCGCCTCGATGCGCTGTTTGACTGCAAAGAACGGTAACGGGTTGCTGCCGTCGATGCCGTGCGTGTCGCGTACCGCGATGCATACCTGGCCGACGCGGCGCAGGCCTTCCTCGATCAGGCGCTGGTGGCCGGAATGAAACGGCTGGTAGCGCCCGATGAAGAGCGCGGTCGGCTTTTGCGGATCGAACGCCGGCCGCAGCCGCGCCAGCACCTGCTCGGCCCAATATTGCGGCGCGCCCTCCGCGCTCACCCGAATATCGAATCGCCCCGGCGGAATGAACATCCGGTTGGTGTCCTCGAAGCGGCCGGCGCTGATGCGGTCGATCCAGATGGTGAAGGCATCCCCGAATGCCTGCCGGGTCTCCTCGGTCGGGCAGATGAAATCCGCGATCACTGTGCCGCCGGCTTCAACCACGCGATCGCACATCCAGCCCATCCGGCGCGCGTGCTCGACCCGATCCTCATGGCTGAAGCCGAGGTCGCGCGAAAGGTTGGCGCGCACTGCGTCGGCGTTGAAGATCACCGCGTTGAGAAGCGGCGCGAGCGCGTGCGCCAGCGTGGTCTTGCCGGCGCCGGGCAGACCCATGATGAGAATTTTGCGCATCGCCGCTACTTCCTCCATTGTGGCCGAATCCGGATCATGCCCTAACCCTTCATCCGCTCCGTAGTCCTTTTGCTCATAGAGCGCGGCACCGACATTGCTCAGCGCCTCCGGATAATCGGGCTTGAGCGCCACCGCGCGCCGGCCGGCGGTGACGGCTTCGTCGATGCGCCCGGCGAGCCGGCACATCTCGCCTAGATTGGCATGATAGAGCGGCTCCTCGGCCTTGAGCGCCACCGCACGGCGGAGCTGCTCGATCGCCTCGGCGAGCTTGCCGGACTGGTGTGCGATGATGAGGCCGGGGAGGTGGATCGCATTGGGCTCGCGCGGCTCGGCCGCGAGGATTTGACGGCACTGCGCCTCGGCCTCCAGGAGCCGGCCGGCGAGACGGTGCTGCTCGGCAAGCGCCGGCGCATCGCCGAGCGCCGGCGCTCCGGTCTTGCCCCTTTCGGCTTGTCCGCGGCGTGCCATGCGGTCCTCTCCGCCGAGCGCATATCATGGGCGCCGACCGGCACCAAATACGGCGGCGGTTGGTGCTGGCCGATCTTTGCTTGGACGCTGAAGCTGCGCGGAGCCTCGCCGCGCTGCCAAAGCTCCCACATGGTCGCATCGGGGTCGCGGGCGCGAGCTCCACGGAGCGGCTCATCCAGTCGACGGCCTCCGCGAGCCGCCCCGACTGGTAGGCGACAAGACCGAGAAGATGGATGGCGCGGGCTTCGTCGGGTCGCTCCGCCAGGATGCGGTTGCACAGCGCCTGTGCGTCTGCGAGGCGGCCGGCGTTCCAGTGCTTGCTCGGCAAGAACGAGCGCGTCGGCAATGCGATCGACTGCGTAGCGGCCCCGCCCATGCCCTCCGGCGTCGACCTGCCGCTCGCCATCCAACCCTCCCGGAGGTCTCGCGGCCCAGCCTGCCTGGCGCGACGGCGCAACGGCCGG
>DATDGG010000067.1:0-4499 GCA_036522235.1 Xanthobacteraceae bacterium | reverse complement strand
GTCAATGCGACGCTCTACGACAAGCTCCCCTACAATTTCATCCGCGACATTGCGCCGGTCGCGAGCCTCAACTGGACGCCACTCGTCATGGAGGTCAATCCGTCAGTTCCGGTCAAGTCGGTTCCTGAGCTTATCGCCTATGCCAAGGCCAATCCCGGCAAGCTCAACATGGCGTCGGCCGGCGTCGGCAACTCGACCCACGTGGCCGGCGAGCTGTTCAAGATGATGACCGGCGTGAACCTGCTGCACGTGCCGTATCGCGGCTCAACGCCCGCGCTCACCGATCTGCTCGGTGGCCAGGTACAAGTGATGTTCGATGTCATATCGAGCTCGATCGAGCATATCAGGGCGGGCAAGCTGCGTGCGCTGGCGGTGACGACCGCCGCGCGCTCGGAGGCTCTCCCCGACGTCCCGACGGTCGGAGAATTCGTTCCGGGTTACGAGGCGATCACATTGGGGGGCATCGGCGCCCCCAAGGGCACACCCGTCGAGATCATCGATAAGCTGAACCGGGAGATCAATGCGGCCCTGGTCGATCCCGGCTTCAAGGCGCGGTACGCCGAATTCGGCGCCACGCCGCTCGTGGGTTCGCCCGCCGAGTTCGCCAGGTTGATCGCGGAAGAGACCGCGAAGTGGGGCAAGGTGGTGAAATTTGCCGGCATCAAGCCGGAATGATTCAGACCCCTCGCAAGGCCCTCGCGACGCGCGCAACACACTGATAGCCTGCTCCCGCAACCCGCCGGGAGGGCACGATGAAACTGGCCCGTAGAGATTTTCTGCATTTATCCGCAACGGCTGCCGCGGCCGCGACCGTCGCGCGTAACGCCTGGGCGCAAGCCTATCCGACGCGGCCGGTCCACGTCATCGTCGGCTACGCCCCCGGCGGCGGGACCGATATTTTCGTGCGCCTGACCGGTCAAATCCTGTCCGACCGGCTCGGCCAATCAATCGTCGCCGAGAATCGGCCGGGCGCCGCCAGCAATATCGCCACCGAGGCCGTGGTTCGTGCCGCGCCCGACGGCTATACGCTGCTCGGGACCGACGCCGCCGCCGCCATCAACGCGACGCTGTATGAGAAGCTCAGCTTCAATTTCATCAGCGACATCGCGGTGGTCGCCATCATCCGCGGGCCGCTGGTCATGATGGTGCATCCATCCGTTCCGGCCAAGACCGTTCCCGAATTCATCGCCTACGCCAAGGCCAATCCGCGCAAGATCGCCGTGGCGTCGGCCGGGGTGGGAAATCCGACCCACCTCGCCGGCGAGCTGTTCAAGGTGATGACCGGCACCGACATGACGCATGTGCCCTATCGCGGCGCCGGGCCGGCGGTGACCGACCTGCTCGGCGGGCAGGTCCAGGTCTATTTCGGCAGCGCGCCGGCGGCGATCGAGCATATCCGCGCCGGCAAGCTGCGCGTGCTGGCGGTGACGACGGCGACGCGCTTCGAGGGATTACCCGACGTGCCGACCGTCGCCGATTTCGTGCCGGGCTTCGAGGCGAGCCAGTGGTTCGCCATCGGCCTGCGCAAGAATTCGCCCGTCGAAATCATCGACCGGCTCAATGGGGAGATCAGCGCAATTCTCGGCGATGCCAAGATGAAGGCGCGGCTTCTCGATCTGGGCACCACGGTGCTTCCTGGCTCACCGAAGGATTTCGACAGGTTCGTCGCCGAAGAGACCGAAAAGTGGGCGAAGGTGGTCAAGGCCTCGGGTGCGAAGCCGGACTAGAGCAGGCCGGCAGCAGGGCGCGGAACGCGCCCGGCAGGCGCTGCGGGCGAATGCGGTTCGCCCGGTCGAGCAATCCTTGCCGCGCGAGCCAGGCCTCGAATTCCGGCGCCGGGCGGCGGCCCAACAGGTCGCGCATGGCGAGCGCGTCGTGAAACGACGTGCTCTGATAGCCCAGCATGATGTCGTCGGCGCCCGGCACGCCCATCACGAAGTTGACCCCGGCCGCCACCAGGAGCGCCAGCAGCGCATCCATGTCGTCCTGATCCGCCTCCGCGTGGTTGGTGTAGCAGACGTCGACACCCATCGGCAGGCCGAGCAGCTTGCCGCAGAAATGATCCTCCAACCCAGCACGGATGATCTGCTTGCCGTCGAACAGATATTCGGGTCCGATGAAGCCGACCACCGAATTGACCAGGAGCGGCGCGAAGGCGCGGGCGACCGCATAGGCGCGCGCCTCCAAGGTCTGCTGATCGACGCCGTGATGGGCATTGGCGGAGAGCGCGCTGCCTTGCCCGGTCTCGAAGTACATGACGTTGCGGCCGACGCTGCCGCGCCGCAGCGCAAGCGCGGCTTCGCGCGCCTCCTGCAGGAGCGCGAGATTGACGCCGAAGCTGGCATTGGCGGCCTGCGTGCCGGCGATCGACTGGAACACGAGATCGACCGGCGCGCCTTTGCGGATGAGGCCGAGCGTCGTGGTCACGTGCGCGAGCACACAGATCTGGGTCGGGATGTCGAGCTTGAGGCGAATCTCTTCGAGCATGTCGAGCAGCGCATGGGTGCGCTGCGGACTGTCGGTTGCCGGATTGATGCCGATCACCGCGTCGCCGGCGCCGAGCAGAAGGCCGTCAAGGATGCTGGCCGCGATGCCGCGCGCGTCGTCGATCGGATGATTGGGCTGCAGCCGCACCGACAGCCGGCCCGGCAGGCCTTGCGTATTGCGGAACGCCGTCACTACTCGGCACTTCGCCGCCATCAGGATCAGGTCCTGCGCCCGGCTGATCTTGGCGACCGCCGCCGCCATCTCCGGCGTGACGCCCCTCGCCAAGGCGGCGAGCGCCTCGGTCGTGGCGACATCCGAGAGGAGCCAGTCCCGCAATCCGCCGACCGTCAGATGGGCGACCGGCGCCAAGGCTGCCTTGTCGTGGGAATCAATAATGAGGCGGGTGATCTCGTCGGTTTCGTAGGGAACCGTTGCCTCGTTGAGAAAGGTCGCAAGCGGCAAGTCCGCGAGCGCATATTGGGCGGCCACGCGCTCCTCGCCAGAGCGCGCCGCGATGCCGGCCAGCACGTCGCCGCTGCGCAACGGTGAAGCCCTGGCCAGCAGGGTCACGAGGTCGGGAAAGACGTAACGCTCGCTGCCGATGGTCGCTGCGTACATGCCGTGGGTCCTCGAAGTCGGTCCGGCATGAGCCATCATATCATGGCAGACCAAGCAGCACCGCCCAATGTTGAGGCGCTGCCTTGCTGATCGTGCCCGAAAAGTCCATCCTGATTTCGGGTGCGTGCCGCGCGCCGCAGAGGGACGCCTTGGGCATGGATGACGTGGTGACCGCACAGAACCGGAGCCAGCAGGACGCACGACCGCGCCTCGACCTGCAGCAGCATCTGGCCGACCTTGAGGCCAAGGGCCTGCTCACGCGGATCGATCATCCGGTCGACAAGGACGCCGAGCTGCATCCGTTGGTGCGCCTGCAGTTCATCGGCGGCATCCCGGAAGCGCAGCGCAAGGCCTTCCTGTTCACCAACGTGGTCGACGGCAGCGGGCGGCGCTACGACATTCCGGTCGCGGTCGGCGCCATCGCGGCCTCGGCGGAAATCTATTCACTCGGGATGCGGCGCCCTGTGGAAGAGATCGGCGCCGCCTGGCTCGATGCCATCGCCAATCCGATCCCGCCGGTGCGGGTCTCCTCGCCGCAATGCCAAGACGTCGTCATCACCGGGGATCGATTGCGCGCGCCGGACGGCGGCCTGAAATTGTTCCCCGTCCCGATCTCGACGCCGGGCTTCGACGCCGCGCCCTATCTGACCGCGACCTTGTGCATCACCAAGGATCCTGAGTCCACCATCCAGAATGTGGGCACCTATCGGGCGGCGCTGAAGGCCGCCGACCGGCTGGTGGTCCGCATGGTGGCGCGCGCGGGCGGGGCCGGCGGCTTCTTGCATTGGCAAAAGTACCAGGCGCGCGGCGAGCCGATGCCGATCGCGATCGTGGTCGGCGCCGCTCCGGTCGCGATGTTCACCGGCGCGCAGAAGCTCGCGACCGATCTCGACGAGATCGGCGTGGCGGGCGCGCTCGCCGGCCGGCCGGTGCGGATTGCGCGCTGCGCCACCATCGACATCGACGTTCCCGCCTGTTCCGAGATCGTCATCGAGGGGCTGATCGATACCGGCAAGCTCGAGCCCGAGGCGCCGTTCGGCGAGAGCAACGGCTATGTGGCGCTCGAAGCCTTCAACATGCCGATGCAGGTCACCGCGATAACGCATCGGCGCCATCCGGTCTTTGCTTCCATTATCAGCCAGGTCACGCCGAGCGAATCGAGCCTGGTCAAGAAGGTGGCCTACGAGCCGCTCTATCTCGCGCATCTTCGCGACACGTTGTCGGTGCGCGGCGTGCGGCGCGTGGTCCTGCATGAGCCGCTCACCAATCTGCGCCCGGTGATCTTCGTCCAGTTCGCGCCCGGCACCGCGCGCACGGAAGTGTGGCGCGGCCTGCATGGGGCCGCGGCGTTTCAGGCGATCTTCGGCAAGCTCGTGATCGGCGTGAGCGAGGAT
>DATDGG010000066.1:0-1912 GCA_036522235.1 Xanthobacteraceae bacterium | reverse complement strand
GGGAACGCCTCTTTGAACATCAAGGCAATGCCCTTGCCCATCACTCCCACCGTGTTCACGGTGTTCACGAGCGCTTCTGTATCCGCAGCCAAAAGATTGCCCTGCGTGAAGGAGATCATCAGAAGTACCAATTCGGTTTAGCATCGACGGAGACGGACAATCCGCGCTTCGCAACTTCCTTAGTAATTACAGCGGCAGTCATTTCATTGACACAGGCTATTCCACGAAGTGCCTTTATGGGCAGCAGCTTGTGAACTAATGCCTCCGCCGTAATTACTCACCCCTATCCACCTGATCAGGCCGCGGTTCGCTCGGGCGCGGGAGGTGCGAGAACGTCGCGGATGGCGGCGAGCGCGCTGCAGCCGGCGAGGCGGCCGGTGGCGACAACGGAGCAGAGGTCGGCGTAGACCTTGGCGCCCCATTCCGAGCGGAACCCGTTTGTCACTCTGCGGAAGATCACCGAGGGCCGCAGCGCCCGCTCGCTCTTGTTGTTGGTCGCCTCGACGTCGCGGCGCGTCAAGAACACCAGCAGCTTGTCGCTCGCCGTCACGGCGATGG
The DNA here is from genome assembly GCA_036522235.1 of Xanthobacteraceae bacterium. Lineage (GTDB taxonomy): Bacteria > Pseudomonadota > Alphaproteobacteria > Rhizobiales > Xanthobacteraceae > VAZQ01. The sequence continues at coordinate 1,354 of DATDGG010000066.1, read as the reverse complement.
CGGCACGCAGGTGGCTGCCCTCGACATCGGTCGGCTTGAGGTCGAGCAGACGATCCAACTCGCGGCCAAGGCGGCGGCGATGCGCTGCGATGGTGCTGTCGGCGAGATCGGGCCGCCGGCGTCCGACCGCGCAGGCATCCTTCAAGAACGCCTTGAACTGCGGTGCGAAGATGGTGTCGCCGTGATCGATCGCGTACTGCGCATCGCGGATGAGATGGGCGAGGCAGAACTGGTGCGCCTCGGCATGTGTGCACTGCGCCGGCAGGCGATCCGACAGCCACACCTTCGGCCGCGCGCCGGCTAGAAAGTCCGTCGGCACACACTTGCCGCGCGTCGGCGCGATCATATGATAGACGGCGGTGGCGCAGCCAAACGTCCATTGCCAGTGCGTCTTACCCTTCACGCGCGCGCTGGTCTCGTCGCTGGCGATCACCTCGCTGCCGCGCACGGTGGCGGCGATCTGCTGTGCTGCCGCGCCGAACGGCTTGCCCATACGTGCCAGCATGTTGGCGATCGCGCCCTGGGAGATTGTCAGGCCGAACAGTCCTTCGCACAGCTCGGTCAGACGCTTGAAGCTGACCATCTGGCAGCCGTGCAGATAGGCCACTGCAGCCTTTATGCCGGGGCCGAACGGCGAGCCCTCGGGCGTGTCGGCCGGCGCCTGGGCGGTGACGCGTGCCTTGCAGCACGGGCACGTGGCGCGGAACAGATTGATCCGTGTTGTGATCGGCTTGATCGGCGGCAGATCGACATGGTCCCAGGCCCTCGCGAGTTCCTGGCCTGCCTGTGCGAGCGCGGCGCCGCACGCGCAGCGCTCGGCGTAGATGTCGCGTGTCGCGTCCGGGTTCTCTGCGAGCGCTCGCGCCGCGCCCGGACGGCCTTTGCGGCCTTTTTTCACCCGCGTCGGCTCCGCGACGTTCCCCTTCTGACCGCGCGACGGCGGCAGCGAAGAGTTGTCCGGCGTCTTCGGTGGCTTGCCGTGCGCGGCCTCAAGCTCGGCGACGCGCCCCAGCAGCGCCTTGTTCTGCGCGACCAACTCGTCGATGCGCACCAAAAGCTCGCCGTTCTGCCGCCGCAGCTCCAGCACCAGCGACTTCACATCGTCAGCGAGCGAATCAATCTTCTCCGGAGGCATGCGAGCTTGAATCAGCTCGCTTGGAAAACCTCAACGCGCTATACCCGAGTCAAACTGCCGCAGAGGGGTGAGTAGTTACTAAACTTTGGTATTGGGCTCGTTGAGCCATAGTGTAACGGAACCTTCCGATCGTGCTCTAGCAGAGGCAGGCGAACGGCGACTAACGTTTCGGCGCGTGAAGCAATCCTACGAAACCACAAATCAAATCGATCAGCATTC
>DATDGG010000065.1:0-5199 GCA_036522235.1 Xanthobacteraceae bacterium | reverse complement strand
CATCGCCGAGGGCGCCGACGACCTCGCGGCGGCGAGCCAATACATTATGAGCAAGAGCGCGACCGGGCCGCTTTACGTCTATGGCATTTCCTCAGGAGCGCTGCGCGCCGCGCTGTTCGCCGAGCATCATCCGGAACGGGTCAAGCGGCTGGCGCTCGATGCCTTCGTGTGGACCGGCAAGGACAGCCCCACGCTCGAGCAGCGGCGCAAGAAGCTCGCCGAATGGAAGGCGAGCACGCGGCGCCCGATCAACCGCGCCTTCCTCGACAGCATCCACCGGCGCGACAACGTCTACACGGTCAATCCGGCGCTGGTCGAACCCTATGTGCAAGCGGTGCTGGCGCTCGACGATTCGATCCCGAATGGCACCTATATCGACATGTGCGAGAACCTGCCGGTCAACGATCCGGCCAGGGTCACCATGCCGACCATCATCATGCGCGGCCAATACGACGGCATCGCCGCCTTTGCGGATATCATCGAGTTCTTCACGCGCCTGCCGAACGCCGACAAGGAATTCGCCGTGATGCCGGATATCGCGCATGGCTCGTTCACGCAGATGAACTACATGCGCCCCTATCACATTCTGCTGTCATTCTTCACGCGGCCCGAGCCCGTGCATCGCGAGAAGGCGCCGCCGCACTGAGTCCGCAGGGTGGGTCGAGCGTTCATGCAGGCGTCCAGGCGAGTCTTCTGCGGTAATAGCAAAACCCACCGACTCACATTGCCACCGGAACGCCGCCGATGGGTTTCGCATAGCCCAAAAAGACGGGCGCAAACGCCCCCAAAATGAAAACCCGCCGCGGATTTCTCCCGGCGGGCATCGTTCGCGCCATCACCGCTCCCAGTACATCCGTGGCAAGCGGCTCTGTCGCGAACAATCTCTATCTAGTCGCCGATTGTGGAAATTCAATGACGGTACGTCGATTTGTTTGTGAGTTTTCGCGCGTGCGGCTGATCGGCGATCATTTTCAGAAATGATCATTTTCAGAAATGAAGCAAACGTTAACGGTGCAGGGGGCGCCCAGTCGTCTGGATGGAGCGGCGCGGCGCAAGGCCGCCATGGGCGCGCGCGGCGGCGATAGTTGGGGTTTGAACTTCGGGGCGGCTGCGCGTCAGCCCGGCTGCGGTCCGCAGCGCTCGGGCCTTTGCTCGCCCCGCTGATCGCGTCGGCGGTCGCGAGGTCCACGCTCGCCCGCCGGCGCGTTCGACCCGTTGTCGGTGAAGATCAGCGATTGCTGGAAGCGGATGGCGTCGGCGGTGGCGTTGCCGGCCGCCAGCGACTTGCCCTCGATCTGATAGAGGCGGCCCTCGTAGTAGAACAGCGCGACCGAGGAACGGCTGCCGTCCGCGCCCAGGATGCTGAGCTGGCGGCCGAACACCCGGCTGACGCGGGCCGGGATATTGAGCTTGATCTCGCCTTGCTCCGACAGCGTCCTGATCGCGTTATCGATCACCGCGCTTTCTTCGAGACCAGTCTCCGACAGGTCGGCGACCGTCATCGTGAAGGCGCCGCTCTCCTGCGTCACAGAATAGACGCGCGCCGCAACCGAGCGGCCGTCGGCCGCACGATACGTCGTGGTCTCGACCTTGGGCTCGCCCGGAAAGGAGACCGCGAAGGCGTAGCCCGGATCGGCAAATTCCTTCCAGCTGTCGGCGGCGGCCGGGGCGCTCAAGGCGAGCGTCGCCAGCATGCAAACAATGACGCGCATATCTTCAGTCCTTCCTGGGTGAGATTGGCCGCAGCGTTAGAGCGGGGTGCCCCCGGGGGGACCTGCGGGCGGAGCACGGTCAGGATTGCCCAGCTGCGTGCCGTCCGGAAGGATCAGCCCCATGAACTGGCCGCCATTGGTGCCATCGCGCAGGGGGTGGATGGTGAGGTTGACGTCCATGCCGGGCGCGAGCGTCTTGGGCGTCCAGCCCTGCCGGGTGAGCTGGCCCGGTCCGCCGAGCTCGATCGCCCATTGCTCCAGCTGACCGTCCTGGCCCGGCACCATCACGAAGATCCAGGCATGAGGATTGACCCATTGGAATTCCTTCACGGTGCCGGCGAGCGTCATCTTTTGATCGGCATCGAACATCGCGAAGGAATGATGCGCGAGCGCGGCGCCGCCTGACGCCAAGAAAGCCGTGCCCGCCGCCACAGCAGCCAAGTGCCGGTTCATGCGAAGACCTCCTGCGGAAAAGCTGCAGCGCCCTTGCGAGCGCTGCCGGTCGCCGCCCTCTCGCAGGTAATATGGGTCGACTGGTCCTTTCCGCATCCTGTCGAGCACATTAATCGTTGTTAATGCGGCGTGCCGGAGGGGGCGGCATTGAGCCGTCTGTCGCCGCGAATCGCATTGCGGTAGAATGACTACGGAACCGGCGCTGGGACTGCGCATTCCCTTGCCGGGCCGGGAAAAAGCGCCAACGACAGCCGTGCCGCTCGACGAGCGGCCACTTGGAGGCGGCAATGCTCGGCACTTTGGCTCGCATTCGCGTGTCCTCGCGTCCGCGCACGTGCGGGCTTTCCTGGCGGTGGGCCCTCGTGCCTCTCGCGCTTCTGGCGGCGCCGGCCTTTGCTCGCGACGACGGGCAATGGAGCAACCAACCGCCGGAAATCCGGCAGTGGTTCGAGTCGGTGATGCAGCCCAACAATCGCGCGTCCTGCTGCGGCGAAGCCGATGCCTTCGACGTGCGGCTCGACGGAGAGGAATCGAACGGCGAAATCCGCGCCGTCATTCTCAACGGCCGTGGCATCTACCCGGATGGCACCCTGGTGCTGGTCCCGCGCACCAAGGTGCAGCCCAAATACGGCAACCCGCTCGACAAGGTGATCCTGTTCCTCGGCGCCGACGGCAGGCCGATCTGCCTTATCCCGAAGGTGGGGACTTGATAGCTGCATAGCGCGGCGGGTTGTTCACCGCGGTTGGCCCCGCCACGCGATCGAACAATCGTTCGGGGCAGCTTAAGCAAACGGCATCGGCTCCGCAGCTCCGCCCTACTTTCTTACCCCTCCCCGAAGAATAAAAAATGCGGAGACCGGCATAGAGCTACCGCGCCCATTGCCACACCCCTGTCACAATGACCGCGCTGGCGGAGCCAGATCAGGAGCGCGGGCTTCCTGGGGTGATGGCCTTTGCGCGGGAGGTTACGGCGATGAAGAAAAGTGCGCTGCTGTGGGGCATTATCGTCATTACCGGGATCATCCTGATTGCCGCGATTGGCACCGTGACCCGCTGGATCAGCTTCGTCCGGTTTTGGTGGACGCACTTCCTCGGCTGCTCGTGCTCGCTTCATTGCGATCGTTGCAATCGCGCGAACTGCCTCCGCCACCCGGATCAATTGATCCTCGACCTGTGAGAGCTGCGCGGCCAGGCCGTTGGCGGTTACCGCGATCCCACCCGCTGAAATTTACCTAATAGACCAGAGTCTGCCTTCGTCCATTTGATAGGCTCGGCCGCGCGCGGCCTCTCCGGCTGCGGCTCTTTGAATATGCTCAACGCTTTCCGGGCGACTTCGCCACGACGCTTCAGCAGCTCGAGGAAGCGCGGCGTGAAGCTGCGATCGCGGCCTTCTTCGTCGCGAGCACGCTCCATCTCGGCCAGGAGCTGCTGCACGTCTTGGTCGATCTGATCGGCTTCCGCCTGAAGCAGCTCGGTCGCGGCCGCTTGCATCACCAACGCAACCAAATCAGTCATATTCCTTTACCGCTTCATGCTGCGCTTCCGCATCGCCCGGTACTGTCCCCGACAAAGATTAAAATCCTCCAACGGGGGTCGGCGGGTCGACGCGTGCCTTTGGCAAAGAAAAGGCTGGCCTTGACCGGGCCCAGGTCAATTAGGTGGTCAATTAGGTGGGGCAAGAAGCCGCCGACCGAGAAGATGATAAGGGCTCTCAGGCCGCGCGTGGTTTGCGTGCGTCGCGAACAATAGCGGCTACCGCGATCCCGCACGATGATGGTCGCCCGACGAGCCAAAGTCCGCCGTCGTCCCGTTGCTGGGCGCAAGCCCGTGCGGCGTCTCCGACTGGGGCTCTCTGAAAACGACCAGAGCCTTCCGCGCGACTTCGCCCCGGCGCCTCAGCAGAGCGATGAAGCGCTGGGCGAAACCCCCGCGGCGGCATTCTTCGATGGACGCACGCTCCATCTCGGCCAGGAGCCGCTGCACGTCTTGGTCGATTTGATCGGCCTCCTCCTGCAGCGCTTTGATCGCGGCCGCTTGCATCACCAAGGCAACCAGATCAGTCATGGGTCTTCACCGTTTCATGTTTTTCTGCGTTGAGCGCCGATCCTTGGCCCAACGGATCCGGCGGCGGTTCGCACGCTCATTCCCTGCCCGAACTTTCGACTTGATACTCGAGCCCGTCGCATCTTTCGGCAGTGGTCTTGGACGCCAAACGCGGCGCACCCGACAGGCCTGTGACGCCTCGGCATCATCCGTGTTGCCCGCGTGGCCCGGCAGCACCGATCTCCACTCTACTCCCCGACCAATCTCCGACTGTGGTACGGCGATGTAGATTGTCCACCAGCCGCGCGCCGTACGGACGCACCGCAAGGTGAGGGCGCAACCGGTGTATCTTTGATGTTCGGGCTACGAAGGGACCGCCGTTCCCCCCGAAAGAGGACAGCCATGGCCTACGAGAAACTTGCCGCTCTCGCGGTAGCGACAGTGATCGGCGCCGCGTCCATAACGCCCGCGCAGGCGCGGCTTGTTGGTGGTGGCGGCGGTGCGTTTGCTGTGGCGCATGTTGGGGGATCGAGCGCCTTGCGTGGCGGGTTTGTTCGGGGTCCCGCTTTTGTCGGCCGAAGGGCGTTCATCGGTCGACCGTTCTTTCCGTACCGCCGGTTCATAACGCCGTTCGACGGCGTCGGCATATTCTATGCCCCCTACTTGTCGTGCTGGACCTGGGTGCCAACGGATTTCGGCTGGCTACGCGTCTGGGAGTGCAAATATCCCTACGCTTACGGCTACCGCTGAATTCCGCGAGAGCCTTACGGTCGCCTAGGCGAGCCCGCCATGCTTGCCCCGCGCCTTTCCCGCCATGCCATAATACCTCCGGCCGACATCCCGGTACGGACCCCCCCGGATGTTTCGAAACTTTCGAGCCCGCTTCGGCGGGGCCTTCTTTTTCGCAAGACTCACCGATAAGCTTGTGCAGCCGGATGGAAATCAGGGATCGGTCATGACCTTTTTCATCGTAATGCTGGCCGGCGCTGGC
>DATDGG010000064.1:0-5849 GCA_036522235.1 Xanthobacteraceae bacterium | reverse complement strand
GTCACCAGCAGAATGCCGATCAGCGTGCCGCCGATGATCTTGCGCGAATTGAGCGCGGCGATCAGGACGAAGCCCAACAGGCACAGCGTGGCCGGATATTCCCGCAGGTCGCCGAGCGTCACCAGGGTGGCGGGGCTTGCGACCACGATCTTGGATTCCTCGAGCGCGATGATGCCGAGGAACAGGCCGACGCCGGCGGAGATCGCGAGCTTCAGGTTCCGCGGGATCGAATTGATTATGTATTCGCGAATGCGAAAGATCGAGATCAGAAAGAAGATGACGCCGGAGCAGAACACCGCGGCGAGCGCCTGCTGCCAGGTGTATTTCATGGTCAGCACGACGGTGAAGGCGAAGAAGGCGTTGAGCCCCATGCCGGGCGCGAGCGCGATCGGGTAGTTGGCATAGAGCGCCATCACCAAGGTCGAGACCGCGGCCGCGATGCAGGTCGCGGCGAACACCGCGCCCTTGTCCATGCCGGCATTGCCCAGGATGGCCGGGTTGACGAACACGATATACACCATGGTGAGAAAGGTGGTCAGGCCGGCCACGAATTCGGTGCCGATATCGGTGCCGTGCCGCGTCAACTCGAACTGGCGCTCGAGAAACGAGCGGCCGTCTGCGGTATCCGTTCTCGGCGCTTGCTTGATTTCGCTCATCTTCGCCCCCCGTCAGGACTCTCCCGAAGGATAGCCCGACGCCTCACGCCGATCCCGCCCGGCGGCAACTTGTCCACCAGGAGTTTTAAGGTTTCGGCTCCGCCGCCGCAGCCGGCGAATCGGGTGCCGCTTGCGGGCGGATCACCGCCCAGCCGATGCGCAGGAGCGGCAGCTGCCCCTGGACCGCGCGCTCGAACGCGCGCGGCACTTCCGGCACGATATCCGGGAAGCGCTCCTTGATGGCCGGCGGCGGGGTACCGGCCGTATCGGTGGTCGGCCACACCACGATGGCGCCCTTCGTCATAACGTCGCGCATCGACACCCAGGGCGAGCGCGCCGGCGTCGCGTCGAGAAACAGGCTCGGGCGGCTCGCGGCACCGAGCTCGACCAGCGCGGCGGTGCGCGGATCGCCGGCCACGATCGGCAGCTCCTTGCCGATGCGGCGCGCAAAGTTGTCGGCGAAGAAGCGCCCCATGGCGTCGGCCGGCTGATTGACCGCGAGGTCGACACCGAACCACGGCAGCAGCAGCAGCGCCAGCACGGCGAGTGCGGGCGGGATGAACAGAAGGCCGAACCAGGTCGCGACGACGAAGCGCTGATGGTAGAGCGCGATCGCGTCACCGACCGCGATCACGACCGCAAGGCCGGAAAGGACCAGCAGCGGGGCGATCCCGCCGACCGGCCCAGGCAGGCCGGCCACCGCCCCCACGACGGTCGCCAGCAAGGCGGGCAGGAACGCGAAGAAATAGATGAAGCGCCTGGCGAACGGTTCGACCGGCCGCCCGACGATCACCGGCGCCGGCTCCGCTTCGGCCCACGGCCATCCGATCACGATGCCGATGAGAACAATGACCCCGGCATGGGCGCCGATCAGCAAGGCGAGTTGCCGCAGCCATGCGGTGAAATTGCCCATGACGGATTCGGGCGCGCGCAGTAGGCCGAGCGCGGGCAGCAACTCTTCGCTGGTCTTCACGATCCAGAACAGGTGCGGCAGAGCCAAGACCGCCGCCGCGATGCCGGCCGGCCAGAGGTCGGGCGAGCGCAGCAGGGCGCGCGTGCGGGCATTGGTGCAGGTGAACGCCACCAGCAGACCGACCAGCAGCAGGCCCGCATAGGTCGTCAGCAGAATGAGCGCGACGTCGATCGCCAGCGCGAACTTGTAGACGGAGCGCCGCTCCTCGACCACCCACCAATAGTGCAGCAGCGTCACCGCCCAGAGCGGCATCGTCAGGATGACCGGTCCGAATTCCGGCGTCGCCACCGTGAAGGTCGATATGCCGACCATCAGCAGCACCGCGATCGCGGCTTGCTGGGCGCCGACCATCGCGCGGCCGAGCGTGAAGACGGCCCAATAGGTCACGATCACGCAGATCTGCGAGAGCAGGTAGACCGCGAACAGGCTGCGGCCGGTCAGCCGGAAGGCAATTTCCGCCAGCCAGAAGGCGAGCGGCGGCCCGAGATACGTGCCGAGTTGGAATTCATGCCCGATCGCGAGCACGGTCGGCAGGTTTCCGGGTGGGCCGGAATAGAACCATGCCGGCACCAGCGTCCAAACCAAGGCCTGGATGCCGGCGGCGATCCACACCGTCAGCGCCGGGCGCGCACGCAGCAGTTCCACGATGATGGAGACGTGAAGCATCAGTTGCGCCCAAACCCTTGGATCAAGCCCCCTGATCGCCGGTTGTACCGAGATTAGGCCGCCGGATCGGGCGACAACAAGTCCAGCAGGATTTCCTGCGGCTGCGCGCCAAGGTTGTCGTAGCGCGCGGCGACCGGCGCAAACGTGCGACGATGGTGGATGGTCGGCCCCAGCCGCTCCAGGGCATCGAAGTGCTCGGGCACGCTGTAGCCCATGTGACGTTCGAACCCGTAGCCCGGATGGGCGAGACCGAGCCGCGCCATGAGGCGGTCGCGCGTCACCTTGGCAACGATCGATGCGGCCGCGATCGAGGCCACGATGGCGTCGCCGCGCACCACCGCCTGACAGTCGCATTGGGTAGCGATGCGGTCGCGCCCGTCCACAAAGACCAGTTGCGGGCGCAGCGGCAGCGCCGCGACCGCGCGCGCCAGCGCCCAAAGCGAGGCGCGCAGGATATTGTCCCGGTCGATGCGCGCCGGCGGCGCAAAGGCGACCGCCACATGGGCGCTGGCGCAGATTTTGGCATAGAGCTTCTCGCGCATCGGGGCGGTGAGCTTCTTGGAATCATCGAGGCCACGGGGAACGCGATCAGGGTCGAGGATCACGGCAGCCGCAACCACCGGGCCGGCGAGCGGCCCGCGGCCCGCCTCGTCGCAACCCGCGACCGGCCAGATCCCGCGTTTGAGGGCGGCGCGTTCGCGGCGGAAGGTCGGGCGCACATCGTCGTCTCCGAGCGGGAGGCGGGCGGAGCGGACCGCGCGGGCGGGGCGACTTACGGCACGACGACTCTTGGTACGACGACTCATGGCGCGATGGTGCGCGCATGCGTGCGGCAGTCAATCGCGATATTGGCGCTTCGGAAAACTCAATGCCTTAGGTCAGTCCGGAAGCCGTAATTGCCCCGCGGGCGAGAGGGGAAGACCCGGCGCGTGGACGATCTCCCAGGGATGTCGGTCCGGGTCGGCGAAATAGCCCGAATAGCCACCCCAACTGGTCGCTTGCGCGGGCTTGAGCAGCTTGGCTCCGGCGGCGAGCGCGCGCGCAAAAGCCGCATCGACCTCGGCGCGTGAGGCACAGTTCCAGGCCAAGGTCGTTCCCCGGAACACCGCAGGGGCGACCGGCAGCGGCGCCAGCGCGGCGTCTTGCGCAAGCTCGTCCCAGCGATAGAGCGCCAGCACCACGCCGCCTGCGTCGAGGAAGGCGATCTGGTCGCCGGTGGCGCTGAGCTTGCGCGCGAATCCAAGCGCTTCGTAAAAGCGCAGGCTGGTCTGGAAGTCACGCACGCCGAGCGTGACGGCGGTCAGGCGGGGCAGCAGGGCTGGCTCGGTCATGATCACACCACTCACAACAGGGTCAATTGCTCTCAGAACAGGGACAGTTGCTCGGTCGAACGATGGGGCGGCGCGAAATGCTCGGTGGTGAGCCGCGTCAGGCCGGCGTTCAGCTTGAGCTTCTCGCAGGCGGCTTCGAAACGGCGTCCGATCATCCAGGCGATCGGCCCCGATCCGGTCATGCGCTTGCCGAAGGTCGGGTCGTAATCCTTGCCGCCGCGCATATCGCGGATGAGCTTGAAGACATGGCGATAGCGGTCGGGAAAATTCGCCATCAGCCATTCGCGGAAAATGTCGCGCACTTCGAGCGGCAGCCGCAGCAGCACATAGCCGGCGCCCCTCACGCCGAGCGCGGCGGCGGTGTCGAGAATGCGCTCGATCTCGCTGTCGTTGATGGCCGGAATGACCGGCGCCACCATCACTGATGTCGGCACACCGGCGCCCGCCAATTGGCGCAGCGTTTCGAGGCGGCGCGGTGGCGTCGCGGCGCGCGGCTCCATGACGCGCGCGAGCTTCCCGTCGAGCGTCGTCACCGACACCGCAACCTTCACCAGGTGGCGTTTTGCCATGCGGGTCAGGATATCGAGGTCGCGCAGGATCAGCGCCGACTTGGTGACGATCCCGACCGGATGGCCGCACCGCTCCAACACTTCCAGAATGCCCCGCATTACCCGATATTCGCGCTCGATCGGCTGATACGGATCCGTATTGGTGCCGATCGCGATGGTGCGCGGCTGGTAGCCCGATGACGACAATTCGCGCTCCAAGAGGCGCGGCGCTTCCGGCTTGACGAACAGCTTGGATTCGAAATCGAGGCCCGGCGAGAGCCCGAGAAAAGCGTGGGTCGGGCGCGCGAAGCAATAGACGCAGCCATGCTCGCAACCCCGATAGGGATTGATGGAACGGTCGAAGGAAATGTCGGGCGAATCGTTGCGCGTGATGATGGTGCGGGTGGCGTCGACCGTGACGCTGGTCTTGAACGCCGGCAGGTCGTCGAGCCGTTGCCAGCCGTCGTCGAAGGCCACTTGGGCGAGCGGCTCATAACGGCCGCTGGCGTTCGAATGGGCGCCGCGGCCCTTGCGACGGCCGGCCGCGACCTCGGCACCCCCGACCGGATCGGGGGGCTGCGACGGCGCGGCGGGCGGCGACGGACGCCGCAAGGCTGCAGAGGATCGGGCCATGTCGGCAATATAGCGCAGCCTTAGAACAAATCAAGAACGATCAAGAGCCGGACTTGCGTTTTCGAAACGCATACGGGCCTTGCCACGCGCTCCGGCGTGGTAGTTTCGCGCGCGGGGAAGCGGGGCAGAATTCGATGCTGAGCGTGGTCATCGCCACGGAAAACGCCGAGCGCACTCTGGTACCGACGCTGGCCGCGCTGGTGCCGGGAGCGATGACGGGCATCGTGCGCGAGGTGATCGTCGCCGATGCAGGCTCGAGCGACGCGACCGCCCTGATTGCGGACGCGGCCGGCTGCCGGATCGACGTCACGCCCGCCCCGCTCGGGGAGCGCCTGCGCGCGGCCGCCGGCAGCGCACGCGCCGCCTGGCTTCTGTTCCTACAGCCCGGCGCGGTGCCTGACTCGACCTGGACCGAGGAAGCACGACGCTTCATCGAGGAGGCCGAGCTCGGCGGGCGCGTGGACGCGCGGGCCGCCGCGTTCCAACGGACCGGCGAAGCCGACACGCTCGGCGCCGCGATCGCGGAGGGACTGGGGCTCGTCGCCGCCGCGCTCGGGGCGCGACCGCGGCCGCAGCAGGGACTGCTGATCTCGAAGGCGCTCTATGAGCGCTCCGGCGGCCATCTTGGCGACGACACCGATCCCGAAGGGAACTTTCTGCGTCGCCTCGGCCGCCGCCGCATCGTCATGCTGCGCAGCCGGGCCACGATGGCGGGCGGATAACGCACGGGCGCCCACGAGACCCCTGCCATCGTCCTCTTGTCCCGTAGGGGCGGCCCTTGTGGCCGCCCTCTGCCGCCCTTTCACCGTCGCTGCACGCCGAATACTTGACTAAGTCAAGTAATTGCTCCAGCCTCTCGTCATGACCGCAATCCGCGCACCCGAGCAACGCGTCGCCGCAATGCGCCGTTTCAACCGCTTCTACACGCGGCAGATCGGCGTGTTGCGCAAGACGTTTCTCGACAGCCCCTACTCCTTGGGCGAGGCGCGCGTGCTTTACGAGATCGCCCGCGGCCGCGCGCCGACAGCGAGCGAGATCGGCC
>DATDGG010000063.1:0-2959 GCA_036522235.1 Xanthobacteraceae bacterium | reverse complement strand
GTCGAGGGGCATGGTTGGATACGTACAGCTTTCAGGCGCGCGGATTCTACGAGCGTCTGGGATACGCTGTATTTGGAATCCTGGACGACTACCCGCCGGGTCAGAAACGTATTTTTCTGCACAAAGTCTTGGTCGCATAGAACGACGTGCGGATTCCGACGAATGCGGCCAGGGATTCCGATTGAACGCGGCCACGCGTTCCGATCGAAGGCGGCCACCTGTTCCGACGAAGGCGGCCGGGGTGTCGTTGCCGGCATGGTGACTTGATTCAGGTTTTCTTGGCGGCGTCAAGACTGGCGCGTTGGGCGGTGATTTTTCGCATGCTGTCTCCCTTGAGGACGAGGCGGTGGGCGTTGTGGACGAGGCGATCGAGCACGGCGTCGGCGATGGTGGGATCGGCGATGACCTCGTGCCAATGCTCGATCGGCACCTGGCTGGTGATGATAGTCGATCCGCGCTGGTGGCGATCATCGACGACTTCGAGGAGATCGCGACGCTGCTCGCCGGTGAGCGGGGCGAGGCCCCAGTCGTCGAGGATGAGCAATTCGACCCTCGACAGCATCTTGAGGAGCCGTGCATAGCGTCCGTCACCGCGGGCAAGCGCCAAAGCTTCGAACAGCCTTGGCAGCCGATGGTAGAGGACGGAGCGATTATCTCGGCATGCCTTGTGGCCGAGCGCACAGGCGATCCAACTCTTTCCGACGCCGGTCGGCCCGGTGATGAGCAGATTTTGTTTGCGACCGATCCAATCGCCGTCGACGAGCTTGGCAAAGAAGGCGCGATCGATGCCACGCGGAGCGCGCAGATCGATATCTTCGACGATTGCGGTCTGCCGCAGGGAGGCAAACTTCAGGCGCACGACGAGCCGCTTGTTCTCCCGCTCGGTCGCTTCGCGATCGATCATCAGGCCGAGCCGCTGCTCGAAAGTGAGCGCAGTGACGTCGGGTTGGCGCAGCTGATCGTCGAATGCCTTGGCCATGCCGGCGAGCCCGAGGGCGGCGAGACGTTCGTGGGTGTGGTTGATGAGCATAGGGTCTCCTCTTCTTCCAGGTCAGTGGTAGTAGCCGCGGCCACGGATGTTGCCGTGCTGGATGGGATCGGCCTCCGGGTTGGTCTCAGGCAGGAAGGCCTTGTCGAGGCCGGTCTTGAGGATCGAAGCGATCGATCGATAGCTCGCTGCGCCGATCGTGATTCCGCGGCGGCACGCCGCTTCGAGCCGCTGTGGCCCATAGGTCTTCTCCATCCGCAGTATGCCGAGACAGGATCGAAAGCCCTGCTCGGGATGCGGCTTGGCCCGCATGATCGCCTCACACAGCGCCGTCGTGGACGGGCCGATCTTCTCGGCCTCGGCCAGCAGACGCGCCGGCGTCCAGAAGGCGTATCGGCGATGCGCGCTCGGCATGTGCTCGGAGATGGTGGTGTGGCGATGCTTGACGCCTGAGCGTGCGTGGCTGGCGATGCGAGTGCCGCGATGGAACACCTCGATGGTCGCCTCGGTGGCTCGCACCTCGACGACCTGGCGGATCATGCGGGACGGCACCGAGTAGAAGTGCCCCGCAACCTCGACGTGGTAATCCGGCGCAACGCGGGCACGACGCCATTCGGCATACTGGTAGGGCGCGGCCGGCAGCGGCATCAGCGCCGGCCGATCGATGGTGTCGAAGAACTCGCGGCGGCTGGCGCCGAGCTTGCGCATCAGGCGGGCATTGAGCTCGTCGACCAGGGTGCGGATGGCGATGTTCAATTCGGCGAGCGAGAAGAAGCGAGCGTTGCGCAGCCGCGCCAAAATCCATCGCTGGACGATGAGAACCGCCGCCTCGACCTTGGCCTTGTCGCGCGGCTTGCGAGGCCGCGCCGGCATGACGGTGGTGCCGTAATGGGCGGCGAGGTCCTGGTAGGTCCGGTTGACGCCTGGCTCGTAGCGGCTCGCCGCCGTGACACCGGCCTTGAGATTGTCACAGACGAGCGCCTTCGGCACACCGCCCAAGAACGCGAGCGCATCCACATGGGCGCCGATCCAGTCGGGCAGCGCCTCGCTGAACCGGGCTTGGGCGAAGGTGTAGTTCGACGCCCCCAAGACCGCGACGAAGATCTTGGCGGCGCGCTCCTCCCCGGTGAGCCCGTCGAACACCGGCATCGTATCGCCGGCGAAGTCCACGAACAGCTTCTCGCCGGCCGCGTGGGTCTGCCGCATGGTCGCCGTGATGCCGTGGCGCCATTCGATGTAGAGATCGCAGAACCGGCTGTAGCCGTAGCCGTCGGGATGATGGCCGCGATATTCCTCCCACAGCAGCGCCAGCGTCATGCCGCGGCGGCGCAGCTCAGCGTGGATATGCCCCCATTCCGGCAGCGGCTTCGATCCCGGCGGGTTGTAGCCGGCCGGCGCGAACAGCTTGCGCTCCAACGCCGTGTCGTCGAGCCCCTCCGGGATCGGCCACGTGATGCCGATCACGGCAGCGCGCCGGATGTACTCCGCGATTGCCGTGCGACCGACGCCGACCGATCGGGCGATCACCCGCTCGCTCGCCCCACAGGCATACTTCAGGCGTAGAACTTCTCGAACCTTCCGCATCGACAATCTCTCGGCGGGCATCAGACCTCCCTTTGCGAATCGCAAAAGAAGGACCGTGCCCGGCTCAGACTGCCGACAACGCTCCCCGAATCACCCCATCAACAGGGTGGCCGCCTTCGTTCGGACTGGGTGGCCGCTTTCGATCGGAATGGGTGGCCGCTTTCCGTCGGAATCGGTGGCCGCTTTGCCTCGGAATCCGCAGCAAGGCGCGGCGGGGCACGGATGAAAAGATTAATGGGGTACGGCTTGCCATGCGCGAGGGCATCGCCGCGTTCAAAGCCATCGGCTCACCTTCTCGAACCTCCAAGCTGTCTCTGAAAAGGTCCGCCTTCCAACGCACGAGCTGCGCTCGAAGCGCTCTTGCTGCTGCAGGATCACTCACGGATC
>DATDGG010000062.1:0-17521 GCA_036522235.1 Xanthobacteraceae bacterium | reverse complement strand
GCCCGCTCCGGATCCCCCATGGCGGCCTCGAGCTCCCTCAACTCGGTCGCCACGGTACTCACCGGGCCGGCGCCGTCCATCACCTCGGAGACGGCGCTGCGGCCCGACATCTCGCCGACGTCCTGGCTGAAATAGCCGATGGTAACGCCCCGATCGACGGCCACCTGGCCCTCGTCGGGGTGCTCCTCGCCCGTGATCATCCGAAAGAGCGTCGTCTTGCCAGACCCGTTCGGGCCGACGAGGCCGACCTTCTCCCCCTTCTGGAGCGCCGCGGAGGCTTCGATGAAGAGGAGATGGTGGCCATTCTGCTTGGAGATGTTGTCGAGACGAATCATGTGCACACGGGACCCGGAAGGAAGTTGCGGCGAAACTTGCCGGCGTTGCTCCCTCGCCTCACCGCTCCCGCACCGGCGCCACACCCAGCTCCGCCGCCACCCGATCGAGCTGCACCAGCAATTCCGGCAGCATCGGCACGCCGTTCTTGACCCGGTCGGCGCGGCGGCGGCGGCGCTCTTCGCCGGGGAGCCGCACGGCGTCGAAGCCCGGCAGGGTCTTCGAGGCGCGCAGCTCGCTCAGATGCCGGTCGACCTCGGCGGCGAAGTCTGCCAGCGGCGTGAAGCGGGCGATGTCGAGCGCGATGATGAAGTGGCCGGTATCGCCGAAGCTCTTTTCGTCGGCGTTGAAATCCACCACGTCGCGGCCGAACGAGGCCCCGTTGAGCGTTCCGGCCAGGAGGCCGAGCACGAGCGCGAGCCCGCTGCCCTTGTAGCCGCCGATCGGCAGCAGCAGGCCTTCGGCGCTGCGCTGCGGATCAGTGATCGGTCCGCCGTCGCGGCTGCTCACCATCCAGCCTTCGGGCATTGCCTTGCCCCGCAGCCGATAGTTCTTCACCGTGCCGTAGGACGCGACCGTGGTGGCGATGTCGAGCACCACCGGCGCCTCGGCGCCGGCCGGAACGGCGATCGCCAGCGGATTGGTGCCGAGCAGCGTCTCGGCGCCGCCCCACATCGCCATGTGATTGGCGCTCGCCACCACCGAATAGATGCCGACCATGTCGTGGGCGAGCGGCAGCGCCGCATAGACCCCGGCGGCGCCGGCGTGGTTGGAGCGCCGCGCCCCGACCCAGGCGACCCCGCAGGCGCGGGCGAGTTCGACCGCGGTCGCGGCCGCCTGCGCCATGACCAGATGTCCCATGCCGTTGTCGCCGTCGACCAGTGCGGTCGCGGGCGCGGTCTGGCGCACCTTGATGTCGGGCCGCGGATTGACCCCGCCGGCGCGCAGCCGCCGCACATATTGCGGCAGGCGGAACACCCCATGGGCGTCGGCGCCGGTCAAATCCGCCTCGGTCATCAGCTCCGCGACCCTTTGGGCGTCCGCGGCCGGCAGCCCCATCTTGGCGAGCGCGGCGGCGATGAAGGCGGCGATGGCGGCGGCCGGTATTCGGTTCGATGTCGTGATTTGATCCATTGCGATCCTGGTCGAGAAGCGGAGTCGTCGGAGAACGGCGGACCTTAGTGGAGCGAAAGCTGCCACGCCAGTCCGGCGGGGCGACCGATTCTGCATGGCACCTTTCTGCCCTTCCTCGCGCAAAGCGGCTTGTATCTCGCCGCGAGACCCGCTTGAACCATGCGAGGAAGTGTCCTTGAATCTGCATAAGGTTTCATCGGAGGCCGCCATGGCGAAATATCTGCTGGTCAGCTTCAAGACCTGCCCGTGGGTGCAGCGCGCCGCGATCGTGCTGCGCGAAAAGAAGATCGACTTCGAGTTCCGCCACATCGAGCCCGACAACCGGCCGGACTGGTTCCTGGCCATCTCGCCGCACAAGAAGGTACCGGTGCTGCGCCTCGACGACCGGATTTCATTGTTCGAATCGAACGCCATCGCCGAATTCCTGGACGAGACCGTCGCGCCGCGGCTGCATCCGGAGGATCCGGTCGTGCGCGCCGTGAACCGCGCCTGGACCGACTACGTGCCGACCTTCGCGGAAAACGTGACCGCGACCGCCTATGCGGACACGCAAGCCGACTACGACAACGCGGCCGCGCGGATTCCCCTGCCGTTCGAGCGGCTCGAAAAGGCGCTGGAGAAGCAAGGCGGCGGCCCCTTCTTCAACGGCGACCGCTACGCGCTGGTCGACGCCGCCTATGCGCCGTTCCTGCAACGCTACTTCTTCCTCGACCGCATCAAAAAGCTCGGCCATATCGAAAAATTTCCGCGCCTCAAGGCGTGGGGCGAAGCCCTCCTGGCGCGTCCCTCGACGCACTCGTTCCCGCCCGCCGAGTTCGAGCAGCTCTATCGGCAGAACGTGAGGCGCCGCAACAAGTGGGTTTCCCAGTTCATCGAGGCCACCCCGGTCGCCGCCGAATAGCCGCCAGCCCACCATGGACTCAAAGACTGGAAAAACCGGCGCGAGCCATCATCCGCGCGTCGAGGACGACGCGCTCGTACGCGGCGCCGGTCATTTCGTCGCCGACCGCCGCGAGCCGAACCAGGCCTATGCTTACTTCGTGCGCTCGCCGCATGCCTTTGCCCATATCCGCGCGATCGACGTCGCGCGGGCGCGACAGGCGCCGGGCGTACTCGCGGTCCTGACCGCGGCCGACATGGCGGCGGCCGGCGTCGGCAATGTCGGGCGGCATCCCCCGCTCGCTGGGCGCGGCGGCAGCAAGCTCGTCATGCCCAACCGGCCGGCGCTCGCGGGCGAGCGCGTGATGCATGTAGGCGAGCCGGTCGCCATGGTGATCGGGCAGACGCTGCTGGCCGCGCAGGATGCCGCCGAGCTCGTCGAAGTGAGCTACGAGGAATTGCCGCCGGCGATCGATGTGGTGGCGGCGGCGCAGCCGGACGCGCCGCAATTGTGGCCGGAGGCGCCCGGGAACCTGGCGATCGATTGGCCGGGGCTCGCGGGCGATCCGGAGGCCAATGCGCGCGAGGTCGATCGCATCATCGCGACGGCCGCGCGTGTGGCGCGCGTCGAGGTGCGCAACCAGCGCCTGATCGTCGCCACCATGGAGCCGCGCGGCGCCACCGCGACCTACCATGCCGGCTCCGACACCTACCGGCTTCGCACCTGCTCGCAGAGCGCGGGCGCGCTGCGCGACAATGCGCTTGCCATCATGAACTGGCCGAAGGAGCGGCTGCGGGTCATCACCGAGGACGTGGGCGGTGCCTTCGGCCTCAAGACCGGCGTCTATCCGGAATATATCGCGGCGCTCGTCGGCGCACGGGCGACCGGCCGCCCGGTGCATTGGATGTCGGGACGTTCCGAGGCGTTTCTCAGCGACAATCAGGGACGCGACACCTTCACGCAGGCCGAGCTCGCGCTCAACGCCAAGGGAAAATTTTTGGCGCTGCGCGTGCGCCATCTCGCCAATATGGGGGCCTATATCGGCTCGGTCGGCGCCAATATCCAGACGCAGAATTTTACCCGCTGCTTTCCGGCGATGTACGACATCAAGCATCTCGATATCGCGGTGCGCTGCGTCTTCACCAACACGACCCCGACCGCGCCCTATCGCGGGGCCGGACGCCCGGAGGCGAACTATGCGCTCGAGCGCGTGGTCGAGGAAGCGGCGCGGGCGACCGGCCTCGATCCGGTCAAGCTGCGCCGGCGCAACCTGATCCGGCCTTCCGCCATGCCCTACCGCACCGCCATCGGCACCAGCTATGACAGCGGCGATTTCGAAGCGGTGGTCGACAAGGCGCTGGCGCTCGCCGACGTGGACGGCTTCAAGCAGCGCCGCCGCGAAGCGGGCCGGCGCGGCAAATATCGCGGGCTCGGTATTTCCTGCATGCTCGAGCATGCCGGCGGCGCCCCGACCGAAGGCGCGCTGGTCGAGTTCACCGGCGATCAGAGCATGGTGCTCGGCCTCAACGTCCAGTCGACGGGCCAAGGACATGCTTCGGTGTTTCCGCGGCTCGCGGCCGAGCGATTGGGCATTTCGGCGGCGCAGATACGTCACCGGCATGGCGACTCGGCCCAGGAAATCCCGGGCTTCGCCTCGGTCGCGTCGCGCTCGGCGATGACCGCCGGCAGCGCCATCCTGGCGACGCTCGACGCCATGCTGGCGAAGGGCAAGACCATCGCGGCGAGCGTGCTGGAGGCCGCCGAGACCGACATCGCCTATGGGGCGGGCGCGTTCGAGGTGGTCGGCACCGACCGGCGCATCTCGCTGTTTGATCTCGCGGGGCGCGCCGCCGCGATGAAGGCGCGCGGCGAGATTGCCGAAAGCCTCGATACCAGGGCCAAATCCGATACGCCCCCGACCTATCCCAATGGCTGCCACATCGCCGAGGTCGAGATCGATCCGGAGACCGGCGGTGTCACGGTCGTCTCCTATGCGGCGGTCGACGATTGCGGCAACGTCCTCGACCACATGATCATCGAGGGACAGCTGCATGGCGCGCTGGCGCAAGGGCTCGGCCAGGCCCTGATGGAGACCGCGATCTACGATCCGGACGGAGGCCAGCTCGTCACCGGCTCGTTCATGGACTATGCGATGCCGCGCGCGCAGGACATGCCGCAAGTCGAGGACGCGCTGCATTGCGTGCCGGCGACCACCAATCCGCTCGGCGTCAAGGGCGCGGGTGAGGCCGCCACCACGGCCGCGATCGCGGCGGTGATGAACGCGATTGCCGATGCGGTGCCGGGTGGCAGCGCCAACCGGCTCGAAATGCCGGCGACGCCGGAAAAGGTGTGGGCGGCCTGCCGCAAGGTCGGCTGACGCCCCTCCCGGATTGGGAAGGGCACACTTTGGCGCGCAACCTCCAGCAGCTATTAACGCTGGCCGCCTGAGCGCCCCAATTACGCCGATTTTGCTTGCCGGGGGACCGCCTCGCGCCGATACTGGCGATGGCAATATGGCACCATTGGTCCGAAGCCGTCCCAGAATAGTACATAGGCGGACAATACGCCGCGGGACGGGTGCGCCGGACGGGCCAGCACGCGTAATGCCAGCTTGGTAGATTGGTCATCACGAACCCACAGATCGGGAGAGAAACGATGCGACTGAAACATCTTTCGCTTATGGCAAGCGCCAGCCTGCTCGGCATGCTGGTCCCTGCCGGATTGCCCACGAGCGCGCTGGCGCAAGCCGCGGCGCTGAGCGGGCAAGTGACCTCGGCCGAGGAAGGTCCGATGGAGGGCGTGCTGGTCAGCGCCAAGAAGGACGGCTCGACCATCACCACCACGGTCGTCACCAATGAGAAGGGCAAATACAGCTTCCCGACCGGCCGCCTCGACGCCGGCCACTACACGATCGCCACCCGCGCGATCGGCTACGATCTCGACGGCCCCAAGGCGGTCGATGTCGCGGCCGGCGCAGCGAAGGCCGACATCAAGCTCGTCAAGACCAAGAACCTCGTGAACCAGCTCTCCAATGCAGAGTGGCTTCTGAGCGCGCCGGGTCCCGACAATCTCAAGACCAATTTGGGCGCCTGCGTGAGCTGCCACACGCTGCAGCGCGTCTTCGCCTCGACCCACGACGCCGAAGAGTTCAAGCAGCTCTTCAAGCGCATGGGCTCCTACTCGCCGGGCTCGACGCCGCTGCACCTGCAGCCGTTGCTGCCGGGGCCGCGCGCCGATCGCGCGCCGATCGCCGCGGCGCAGTTCGACGCCCAGGCGAATTGGCTCGCCAGCGTCAATCTGAGCACCACCGACGAGCGGACGTTCGAGCTCAAGACGCTGCCGCGTCCCAAGGGCGCCGCGACCAAGGTCATCTACACCGAATACGACCTGCCGCGGCCGCTGGCGCAGCCGCATGACGTGATCGTCGATCAGGACGGCATGGTCTGGTATTCGGACTTCAGCAACATGTTCGCGGGCGAGCTCGATCCCAAGACCGGCAAGGCGACCGAGATCGCCATCCCGGTGCTCAAGCCCGAGGAGCCGAAGGGCAGCCTCGAGATCGAGCTCGAGCCCGGGCAGAAGAACGTCTGGCTGGCGCTGATGTACCAGGCCGGCGTCGCCCGCATCGACCGCAAGACCCACGAGGTCAAGACCTATCCGTTCCCGAAGGAATGGGATTCGACGACCGCGCAGGCCTCGATGGTGTCGCCGCAGCATGCCGACGTCGACGGCAAGGTGTGGACCAACAACCAAGAAGAACACCACATGTACCGGATCGACGTGAAGACCGGCGAGTACGAGAATCTGGGCCCGTCGAAGAGCCCGGCCGGCAAGCAGATCTCCGCCTACGGGATGCCGACCGACCAGTACAACAACGTCTATCAGCTGGAATTCGGCGGCACCAGCATCGGGCTGCGCGACGCCAAGACCGGCATCGCCACCATCTATCAGACGCCGATCAAGAATTCGCGGCCGCGGCGCGGCCGGGTCGACGCCCAGAACCGCCTGTGGTTCGCCGAGTTCGGCGGCAACGCCATCGGCCTGTTCGATTCGAAGACGGCGGAGATCAAGGAATACGCGATCCCGGGCAAGTTCAGCCTGCCCTACGACGTGGTACCCAACAAGGACGCGTCGGAAGTGTGGACCGGATCGATGATGAACGATCAGGTGGCGCGTCTCGACACCAGCACCGGAAAGGTCACTGAATATCTGCTGCCGCGGACGACCAATATCCGGCGCGTGTTCGTCCAGGACGACGGTCAGCGCACGGTGCTCTGGGTCGGCAGCAATCACGGCGCTTCGATCGTCAAGGTCGAGCCGCTGGATTGAGACCGTTCTCTCCGTGCGTAGGGGCGCCCCTTGTGGGCGCCCGCCACGGGGAAGGGCGGCCAGCATAAGGGCGTTTAGGCCATAGCCCGCGAAGACGGGCGTAGACGCCCTGATGCTCTTCGACGGGCTAAGGGCCGCCCCTACGATGGTTGATAGGATGGCCGGGCTCGTCCCGGCCATTGCTTTTTTGGGCTCCCGGGCACTGTCGCCCAGCCGTGGAATATGCGAACATCGGACCAATCAGTTTTCCAATTTGAAACAGTCAGCGAGGGAGATGAACCATGCGATTGAAAGCTCTGCTTGCGTCGACGAGTCTCATAAGTGTGCTGGCGTGGCCGGCTTTGGCCCCCGCCCAGACCGCGGCCGCGCTCTCGGGCCAAGTCTCCTCGGCCGAGGAGGGCGCCATGGAAGGCGTGCTGGTCAGCGCCAAGAAGGACGGCTCGACCGTCACCACCACGGTGGTCAGTAACGACAAGGGGCAATTCAGCTTCCCGACCGACCGGCTCGAGCCCGGCCACTACAGCATCGGCGTCCGCGCCGCCGGCTACAGCCTGACGGGTCCGAAGACCGTCGATATCGCCGCCAGCGCGGGAGCAACCGCCGACATCAAGCTTGAGAAGGCCAAGAACGTGGTCGCCCAGCTCTCCAACGCGGAATGGCTCATCAGCGCGCCGGGCGACGACAAGATCAAGTCGTTCCTGCCCGACTGCGTCGGCTGCCACACGCTGCAGCGCATCTTCACGTCGACGCATAACCAGGATGAATTCAAGGCCGTGTTCACCCGCATGGGCCGCTATGCGCCGGAGAGCGTGCCGACCCATCTGCAGCTCATCAAGAGCGGCGGCGCGCGCAGCGAGCGTCCGCGCGTGCCCGCCGCCATGATGGACGCCGCGGCCGATTATCTGGCCAGCGTCAATCTGAGCGGCACCGACCACGAGAGCTTCAGCTTGAAGCGGCTGCCGCGCCCGAAGGGCCGCGCCACCCACGTGATCGTCACCGAATACGACCTGCCGCGCAGGGAAGCGATGCCGCACGACGTCATCGTCGATGCCGACGGGCACGCCTGGTATTCGGATTTCGGCAGCCAGTTCGTGGGCGAGCTAGATCCCAAGACCGGCAAGGTGACGGACTACGCGCTGCCGCTGTTGCGCGACGACCAGCCCAAGGGCGCGCTCGACATGGAGTTCGATCCCGACGGCAATATCTGGGTCGGCCTCTCCTACCAGGCCGGCGCCGTCAAGGTCGATCGCAAGACCAAGGAGGTCAAATCCTTCCCGCTGAATCCGGAATGGGCCAACACCACGACCCAGACCAACATGGTCACGCCGACGCATATGTATGCGGACAACAAGGTGTGGATGACCGACACCGAGACCCACAACCTCTACCGGCTCGATCTTCAGACCGGCCAGTGGGAGAACAGGGGCGAGGCCACCACGCCCGACGGCAAGAAGATCAGCGGCTACGGGCTGCCGACCGACAAGTACAACAACGTCTATATGTTCTCCTTCGGCGACACCCGCATCGGCACCGTCGACGGGAAGACCAATGTGGCGCAGATCTGGGCGACCCCGACCCCGCGCTCGCGTCCGCGCCGCGGCCGGCTCGACGACCAGGGCCATGTCTGGTTCGCCGAATATGCCGGCAACGCCTTCGGCATGTTCGACCCGGCAACGCAGCAGATCAAGGAATGGAAGCTGCCGACGGCCTGGAGCGAGCCCTATGACGTGGTGCCCACCAAGGGCGCCGCGGAAGTGTGGACCGGTTCCATGCTGAGCGACCAGGTCGCGCGCCTCGACACCAAGACCGATCAGATCACCGAATATCTCTTGCCGCACACCACCAACATCCGGCGCGTGTTCGTGCAGGAGAGCGGCCCGCGCCCGGTGCTCTGGGTCGGCAACAACCACGGCGCCGCGATCGTGAAGGTCGAGCCGCTGGATTGAGGCGATCGTCGTCGGGCGCCCCATAGCCCGTCGAAGACGGGCGTGAACGCCCTTATGGTGGGCGCCCGTGGCCGGGCCACAGGAAGGGCGGCCACGAGTGCCGCCCCTGCACAATGCCGATACGATTCGCGATGGCCGGGATTCGTCCCGGCCATTTGCTTTTCATTTACCCCTTTCGACAAGAACCCGCGCCATCCCCGCAATACTACTGAAGCCATGCGCCCCTCTCATGAGGCCTGCTCATTTGCTTGACTTTGTCTCTTATCGGAGCCGACCGCCTCAATGAAACCTCGCCAACTGGCGCTCTGCGTCCCGCTTCTGGCGGCATCGCTCGGTGGCGGCGGCGCTGCTTCCGCGGAGCTATTACGCATGGGCGGCACCGGCGCCGCGACTGCGCTGCTCCCGCATATCTTTGCCGAATTCCGCCACGGCGACGAGATCAAGCTGGACGTGATCCCCGGCATCGGTCACAGCGGCGGCTTGAGCGCGGCAGCGGAAGGCGTGCTCGATGTCGCGGTCGCCGGGCGCGCGCTCAACGCACAGGAGCTTGCGCTCGGACTGACGCCGGTCCTGGCGTTTCGCACGCCCTTCGGGCTCGTCACCTCGCGTTTCGGTACGGACGGATTCATCAGCTCCGAGGTCGCCGGCATTTTCAACTCGGCGAGCGCGCGGTGGGCCGACGGATCGCCCATTCGCATCATCATGCGCCCAAAATCCGACACCGACACG
This sequence comes from Xanthobacteraceae bacterium, assembly GCA_036522235.1. Classification (GTDB taxonomy): domain Bacteria; phylum Pseudomonadota; class Alphaproteobacteria; order Rhizobiales; family Xanthobacteraceae; genus VAZQ01. The sequence goes on along the minus strand of DATDGG010000062.1, from coordinate 8,170 downwards.
ATGGTGCTGGGCCAAATGTTTCCCGACATGGCGGCGGCACTCGAACAGGCGCGGCATCGCCCTGAGATTCCGACCGCCGCCACCGACCAGGACAATGCGCAGCTCGCCGAGCAGGTGCCCGGGTCATTGGCGGGCGCCACCTTCACCCAGATCAAGATGGAACGGCGGAAGCTGCGCTTCCTCCCGATCGACGGGGTCGAGCCGTCGCCGGAGAACCTCGAGCGTGGCTCATATCCCTACCAAAAGACCTTGTACCTCGTGCTGCCGGCCAGGCGGAGCGCGGCCGCGGAGCGCTTCGTCGCATTCATGCGCTCGACCGAGGGCAAGGCGGCGTTGCGCGCCACCGGCAATATTCTCATCGAGAATTGAGCGCCGGCGATGTTGTCGCCACGGCGTCTCCTCAACGCCATCGCCCTGATCGTGGCCATCACGGCCGCGATCTCGATTCCCGGCGGCTATTTCGTGATCGGCTACACGCACACCGCCGGCATTCTCGACTTCAAGGCGGAGCTCAACGCCGGCACCATCGCGAGATACATCTACACCCACGCTGCCCTTTGGCAGTATCAACGAGTCCGCCTGTCCGATCTCCTCGAGCAGACCGGCAAGGACAAGGGTGAGCGCAAGCGTGTCCTGGATGCCGCAGGCCGGCGCGTGGTCGATCAGGGCGACGACCTCGCCGCGCCGACACTCGTCCGCGGCGGACCTATCGTGGTTGCGGGGGAAACCGTCGGCCGCGTGGAAATCGAAACCAGCTTGCGCGAGCTGCTCCGCGGCACGGCGGCGGCGGAGTTCAGCTTTCTGCTGGGCCTCGCGATGTATTTCGCGGTGCGGGTGCTCCCGCTGCGCGTCCTGGACCAAACACTCAGCACCCTGCAGGCCACGAACCGGCGCTTCGATGCTGCAATCAACAATCTGCCGCTTGGCGTGTGCATGTTCGATGCGGACCGCAAGCTCATGGTCGGGAATACCCGCTATGCCGAGATGTATGATTTGAAACCTGAGCACACGCGGGTCGGAACTCCGTTCAGAGCAATCCTCGAATATCGCGCCACGGCCGCGGTGCCCGCCGAGGAGGCTGAGAGCTACGTCGAACGCCGGCTTGCGGCCATCAGCACGACGGATGAGCAGCAGTGCTTCGTGCACGAGCTGCCCAATGGCCGCGTGATCGCCGTCTCCCGTCATTCCATGGCCGGAGGATGGATCGCGACCCATGAGAACATCACCGAGCGGAAGAAGATCGAGGCGGAAATCAGCTATCTGGCTCACCACGACTCACTCACCGACCTGCCGAACCGGGTCGGTTTTCGCGACAAGATGGCAAAGGCCCTCACGCCGATCGAGCCCGGCCGGCCAAAGGCGGTCCTCTGTCTCGACCTCGATAAATTCAAGGCGGTGAACGACACGTTGGGCCACCCGGTGGGCGACGCTCTCTTGCAGGACGTTGCCGGCCGCATTCGCGCTTTGGTCGGTCCTGAGGACATCGTGGCGCGGCTGGGCGGCGATGAGTTCGCCATCGTGCAAGGTGGGGCAAATCAGCCGGCAGGGTCGACAATGCTGGCGACCAGATTGATCGACGCCATGGCCGAACCGTTCGATGTTCAGGGCCATCCGGTCATGATCGGCGCCACCGTCGGAATTGCGCTTGCGCCACACGATGGCAATGACCCCGACGGGCTCCTGAAGAGCGCCGACATGGCGCTCTACCGCGCCAAAGAGGACGGCGGCGCGACATACCGCTTCTTCGAGCCCGAGATGGACGCCAAGATGCAGGCGCGGCGGGCGCTCGAGCTTGATTTGCGCCAAGCCATCGCGCGCGATGAGTTCGAGCTGTTCTATCAACCCTTGCTCAATCTCGCGATCGACGAGGTCAGCGGGTTCGAGGCCCTCTTGCGCTGGCACCATCCGCGACGCGGAATGGTTGCTCCTGCCGAGTTCATTCCACTCGCCGAGGAAATCGGCCTGATCAGGATCATCGGCGCTTGGGTGCTGCGGCGGGCCTGCAGCGACGCCATGTGCTGGCCCGATCACGTCAAGGTGGCGGTCAACCTGTCTCCCGTCCAATTCGAGCAGGGAACGCTCGTTCTCGATGTGGCGACAGCGCTGGGCAAATCCGGCCTCCCGGCGCGCCGGCTCGAGCTCGAGATCACCGAGAAGGTCCTGCTGGAGGACACCGAGGGGACGCTGTCGATCTTGAATCAATTGCGCGACCTCGGCGTGCACATTTCGATGGACGATTTCGGCACCGGCTATTCCAGCCTCGGCTATCTGCGGAAATTCCCGTTCGACAAGATCAAGATCGATCAATCGTTCATTCGCGACATGTCGGCGCGGACCGATTCACTGGCGATCGTGCGGGCCGCGATCGGCCTCGGCACCAGCCTCGGAATGTCCGTCACCGCCGAAGGCGTCGAAACCAAGGAGCAGCTGCAGCGGCTGCGGCAGGAAGGCTGCAACGAAGCGCAAGGATTTCTCATCAGCCAGCCGAAACCGGCCATCGAGCTCGCCCCTCTGCTGCGCCGCCTGAAACCCGCCCCGAAGGCGGTCGCCTGAGCCGGATAGGGGGCGGCTTCACACGCACTGCCTCTCAGGCTTCGGTCGCGCGGGCGAAGTCGGCCAACAGAAATGCATAGCTCCGAGGCGAGGCCGGATTGAAAATACAATCCGTAAACAATGAACGGCGTCCGCAGGGGCGCCCGGGCTATGCATCACGCGCAAAGCTCAAACGCCCCACGTTGCGAGAACCGCCGCCTCAGGCGCGTGATCGATCCTGATGCCAAACAAAAATCCGGCGCGGTCACCCGGTGCGCAAGCCGGATATACTTATCCGACTTGCGCGCGCATAAAAAATCCGATCTCAGGTAAGTCCGAGATCGGCGCGCAGCTCAGGAGTTTCAATTCCGTGAATACGCTGATTTGCGCAGTCGCGTCAAGGGAAGGCGCAGTTGTTTTCAGCGGATGTGATGCTAACGCGGCTGCCTCTTTGACGTGTCCGTTCGAGTCTCATAGGCGGACATCAGCGGAAGGGGCTTAGATGTCGCCCAGTGTCAACGCTCCTGGCGACTGCCGATCGCCACCGACGTTTCCCGCCCGCATTTACATCTGCGAAGCGCAAAACAGCGGGTGGCGATCGCACTTGCATTCCGAGCAGCGGCTATGTTGCCGCAAGCTCGGACTATGATAGATGCGGCTCAGTGGCCCCATGAATGTTGCGCGATCAAAGCAGCAACGTCGCCATGGTCTGGCTGTCCCACATCGGGCCCCGGCGCAACGCCGCCATGGCCTGGCGTCGTCCCCGGCGGCAAGGCTACGAAGCCGACGGTTCCATCGGCGCCGACTGCCATCGCGGCCAGGGTCGCGTCGTGATTGACGATATTGAGAATTTGCGCCTCAATATGGTCGATCTGGCCGTTGACCGCGGAGACCTGAGTGGGCGCCGCGTTGTTGATGCCGCCCACCAAAGTGGATTCCCGCCCCAAGAGGCTGATGACGTGCTCGATATCCTGGAGGGCCTGTCCGGTGAGCCCCTGGTCCTTTATCGTATTCTCGAGACCGGTCTGGGTCGCATTCAGGTCATTGACGATGGATGTCTGGTTACCGGAATAGACGCCGCCAAGGAGCTTGGTCACGGCATCGTTGAAGACGACCCCGGCATCGTGCACCGTGTCAATAAAGGCGGGAATGTTGCCATTGGGCGCAGGCGTAAAGGTCTGTCCCGTTACCAGCATATTTCCCCGCACATCAGCGGCGTTCGCCGACAATACCGATGCCGCGCCATTGACGAGATCGGCATTCCCGGTTTGGAGGCCGATGATCAATTCACGGGAGGCCGTTCCCTGGACACCGTCGAGGGTAAATTCGTTGTTGAAACGGGCTGAGAACAGGCCCCCTTGAGCCACCGAATAAGCATCGGCATTCACGGAAAATGTATGAATGTCGCTTTCCAGCTGATGGACCGCTGTTGAATTGGGATCCGTGCCGGCGAGTGCCTGAGCGCGCGTAGCCAGCGAATTCGAGTCTGTGATAAATTGCAAAAGGGTCGCTGTCTGCGCGCCTGAATCAGGGAAGGGTGTCGGTGGCGTCAGGAGAAAGGAGACCTGTTGGAAACCCGAATGATTGCCCTGATGGGCGAGCGCGACCAGGGCCGTGTCACCGGCCACGATGTCTTGAACATCCCTGACGACATCGTTGATGAATTTAGGGACAAAGGTGTCTGTCCCGAACGCGCCGATCTCGGTTTTCAAGAAATTCATTTGATCGGCGATATTCTGGGCATGCACGACACTTACGGCCGCATTCCCAGCGCCGTCCAGATTATTCAGGGCTCCGCTGTTAATCAGGTCTTGAAGTTGCGTTTGTACGGTCGAGACCTGACGGACCAGCAGATCCTGGTTTTGCGGGGTGACGCCACCCTGCAATTCATTGGCTATTGAATTGTAAAGCGTGCCGATTTCCGCGAAAGTCATTTGCCTAGCCATGCTGTCTGTCCTCTATCCTGTTGATCCTGTTGATCCTGTTGATCCTGTTGATCGTTTGCTAGTCGGTAGCGTCATCCAAAGCGAATGGATCCGTTTCGATCGCTCAAATCGCTGTCTGGGCGCGGGTGACTAGAGGGTGGTGAGATCGCGGAAGGTGGCGCCTACTTCCGAAACGCTCGGCGTTGTTGTGGTGTTGCCACGGATGCATTCCCCCCGCTGTCTATGCGCGACCAGTCGCGACGCATGCGCCTGCATTTCATCGAACTGTGATTTCGACAAGGATGAATTTGCGAACAGGAATTCGACGAGAAGAAGATTTCATAAGCCCGGAAGCGTGATCATTGCTGGTCGATTTGAGGGCGTGCGGAGGTACATAAGTGAAGCTACAGAGATCCCTCGATATCATCTCCTGTATGAGCATTCGGAGCAGTCCTGTAGCATCGCTTGCGTGCGAGGTACTGAGATGACGCGGCTGCCATCTCGGGTACCGACGACTTGCCTTCGACCAATATCGGGCCGCAGTATGCTTGGACACCGCCTCGCAATGTCGCCGAACTTCCGTCGGGATCGGCTGGCACGGTTTCAGCTATGGAAGGAGCCATCATGGTAGACAGCCCCGATACGCGCCCGAACGAACGGGCTGTGACCGTGGTTAGCGACAAGCCGCACGCTCCCTTCATCTTTTGAGGTCGCCCCCACATTTGGATTCGCAAATGGGGGCGTCAACATCACGCTGTCGGCCAGCCGGACTTGGATCGGGCCGGACGGCGTCATGAATGATCAGGTCGTGGTTGCGCACCTGCGCGGGAATGTTCTGGCAGCCCGCAGCCTGCGACAGGCCATCGACAAGGCACTGCTCTTGGCGGCGCCGACGACGGAGAGTAAGGCAAATTAGCCGCCACATTTATTTTCCCCGGACTGGGATACGGTCAAAGAGGTCTTCTCGGGATTCGCGGCCGGCAACAAAGGCAAGAAGTTTATGCGAATTCCCTGAGCGCAGCGGGCAACGGTCAGGTGGATGATTTTGAAATTGTCTTCCGGCGCCGCCTTACAAAATCAGTCACGCGAATGCTTGACGCGCAAGACAGAATCAAGTCCAAGCTGCGGACTGCGGCTGGGACGCGGAATGGCTGGCAGTTTTTGGACACCCGAGCGGGACAGGCGCCTTCAAAAGCTGGAGGCGGCAGGTCTTTCTGCGGAACAAATGGCTGACCGACTGGGAGCCACCCGGAACGCGGTGATAGGACGATCCGTTCGTCTGCGTGGTTTGGTGTTTCGCTCCCAATTGCAAATAGCAGAAGAGGAGACGGCTCGGCGGTTGGCGCGCCGCCGGGATAAGAGGCGCCGCACCGACGCAGCACTGTCGGTCATGCGTCAGCTAATTGCAAAGCGCGTTCCACTTGCGATCGCAATTGCCAAGGCTATTGAGGCTGGCGCCACCTATCAGGCGATCGGAGACGAACTGGGCGTATCAAGGCAACGGGCCCATCAAATCGGGTGCCAGAAAATAGCCATGCGACCAAAGCTGCCACCGGTGCGAATAAGCACAGTTCTTTGACCGTCACAGCGCTCTCTCGATTGAACCCGCGAACACGAAAAAGCCCGGCGCGGTCTCCCGGCTCGCAAGTCGGATAAATATATCCGACTTGCGCACTCACTAAAAAACCGATCCCGGGCAGGCCCGGGATCGGCGCACACTTCGTGAGTTTCAATTTCCCTAATCCACTGATTTGCAGGGTCGAGTCAAGTGATATGGACTCAAAACGACCGCGCTTCGCGGCCGGGGGCCGGGCTCGTCCCGGCCGCACAGCGTGCGCGTACCTCCGCACCGCAGGCTGTCACGAAACTGTAAGGCCTCGTTGCTTGGATCAGGCTTGCTCGGATAAAGCTCTCCGGCGGGATGCGCCCGCAACCATCTCCCAATACCGCAACTGGCTCCGAGGGACATCGATGTCTGCGACATCCGGCCGTGAAAAGTTGATTCTGCTGCCCGACAAAGTGATCGCGACCCTCGAGACGCTCGAGACGCGGATTCGCGAGCGATTCGGGAATTGCGGCCTGGCCGACGTCTGTGCCGAGCTCTGCCTGATCGCGCGCGAAGATACACTGCGCGCGATCAGCATCGCACGCGGCTATGTGTGGCTACGCGTCCTCGTCTTCGTCATCCTGGCAGCCGGGGTTGCGACCCTGGCCTGGGTCGTGTCGGTCATCGACCTGACCAAGACCGCGGCCCCCACCGCGTCCGACAGCGTGTATTCGATCCTGGAGGGCATCGAGGCCGCCGCCAATCTCACGCTTCTCACCGGAGCGGTGATCCTGTTCCTGGTCAAGCTCGAGGAACGCCTCAAGCGCCGCAATGCGCTGGCGGCTTTGCACGAGCTTCGTTCCATCGTGCATGTGATCGACATGCATCAGCTGACCAAGGACCCGAGCAAGTTCATCGTCGGCGGCAATACGCCGTCGTCTCCGCCCCTTGAGCTCAACGAATTTCAGATGACGCGCTATCTCGACTATTGCTCCGAGATGGTCTCGCTCACCTCGAAGGTCGCGGTGCTGTTCGGTCAGAGCCTGGAGGACCAGGCCGTCGCCGAAGTCGTGAGCGACATCGAGCGCGTCGGCTCCGGGCTCTCGCAAAAGATCTGGCAGAAGATCACCATGCTGCAGGACCTGCGGACCGCGCCGGACGCGGCCACAGCCTCGGATAGCGACAGTATCGCCACGCAGCCTTCGTAGGGAGGGTTGAGCGAAGCGATACCCATCATGGGCCCATCCATGCGGGATGGCCCGCGACGGGTTTGCTCAATCCATTCTACAAGCGCGCCGCATGCCCTCACGCCTGCACGATGAACTTCTTCACCGTATACGCCTCGAGCCCCTCGATCCCGCCTTCGTGGCCGTAGCCCGATTCCTTGACGCCGCCGAAGGGCGTCTCGGGCGTGGAGATCAGCACGCTGTTGACCCCGACCATGCCGGATTCGAGCGCGTCGCCGATCGCGGTCGCGGTCTGCGCCGATGAGGTGAAGGCGTAGGCGGCAAGCCCGAAGGGCAGCGAATTGGCGCGCGCCACGACCTCATCGAAGCTCTTGAAGGTCGTCACCGGGGCGACCGGACCGAACGGCTCCTGCGTCATGATCTTGCTGTCGTCCGGGACGTCGGTGATCACGGTCGGCTCGAAGAAATAGCCCTGATTGCCGCGCCGCTTGCCGCCGGTGACGATCTTGCCGCCGCGGCTCTTGCTGTCGTTGACGATCGCCTCCATGGCGTCGAGCCGGCGCGCATTGGCGAGCGGCCCCATGGTGACGCCCTGCTCGAGCCCGTCCCCGACCTTGACCGCATTGGCGAATTCCGTGAAGCGCTTGAGGAAGCGGTCATAGACGCCCTCCTGCACGTAGAAGCGCGTCGGCGAGATGCAGACTTGGCCGGCGTTGCGATACTTGAAGGCCGCGACCGTATCTGCCGTCTTCTCCGGGTCGGCGTCGGCGAACACCACGACCGGCGAGTGGCCGCCGAGCTCCATGGTGGCGCGCTTCATGCCCTTGGCGGCCAAGCCCGCGAGATGCTTGCCGACCGGCACCGATCCGGTGAACGAAATCTTGCGCACCGCCGCCGACGCGATCAGGTGCTCCGACACATTGGCGGGCACGCCGAACACCATATTGAGCACGCCTGCCGGCAGGCCGGCCTCGATGAAG
>DATDGG010000061.1:0-2880 GCA_036522235.1 Xanthobacteraceae bacterium | reverse complement strand
ACACACCTGAGACCGAATACGAAAGACCGAGCGGCCTTTGTACGGGTAAAAACGATCTTCGTGCTGCCCGGGTGCTGCCCTGGGAGCCCCATTGTCAAGCTCGAAAAATCGCGCAGAAATTATCTATTGAAATCAATAGATTACTGGCGCGCCCGAAGAGATTCGAACTCCTGACCCCCAGATTCGTAGTCTGGTGCTCTATCCAGCTGAGCTACGGGCGCGCGGTGCAGGGCCGCCAGCCCTGCGGTCGGGCATAGCTATAGGGTCGCCGCGGGCTTGGCAAGACGAGGGGCGGGCCGGCCGGGAGGCGGCGTTGCCCGACCTAAACTGGGAGCTGCGTGCGCAGCCTGGCGGGATAGCATCGCCCGCAGTCCACCCTCTCCGCCCCTCATGCCCGCGCGCGCTCGTCGCGGCGCGCCGGGAACGGGATCGGCCGGTCGGGAATTCTTATGCGGAACGTCGCGCCGATCGTGCCCTCGACCAAATTGATCTCCCCGCCGTGGGCGCGCACGAGTTCGGCCGCGATCGCACGGCCGAGACCTGTCCCGCCGGTGCGCGTCGAGCCCTGGAACGCCTCGAACAAATGGGCGCGCGCCTGCTCGGAAAAACCGGGCCCGGTGTCGGCAACCTCGATGATGACGACGGCACCCTCGCGCTGTCCGGTGATCCTGATCTGGTCGCGCGCCGGATCGTTGGCCTGGCGGCTCTCGAGCGCCTGCTGGGCGTTGCGGGTGAGATTGACCAGAATGCGCAGCAGCTGGTCGCGGTCGGCATCGGCGATCAGGCCGCGCTCGACCGCGGCGATCCAACCGATCCGTGCTTCGGGCGCAACGCCCAGCGTATCGCGCACCTCCTCGACAAGCTCGGCGAGCGCGACCGGCCGCCGATCGGGCGGCGGCTCCTGGGCGCGGCCATAGGATAGGGTCGATTGGCAAAGGTCGATCGCCCGTTCGAGCGCGCGCATCAGCTTCGGCGCAAAGCGCTGCACCTGCGGGTCCGGCAGGCCGGCCAGCCGATCGGAAAAGAGCTGCGCCGAGGCGAGCAGGTTGCGCAGGTCGTGGTTGATCTTGGAGACCGCGAGCCCGAGCGTCGCAAGGCGCGTCTTGTGCTGCAACATCGAGGCGAGGTCGCGCTGCATATCGGCGAGCTCGCGCTCGACGATGCCGATCTCGTCGCGCCGCGGGCTCGCGGCGAGGACGCGGGCCGGATTCTCCGGATCGGAGCGAAACGCCATCATGTTGCCGGTGATGCGGTAGAGCGGGCGCACGAACAGATAGTGCAGGGCGAAATAGACGAGCGCCGCGCTGATCGCCGAGATCGCGATCGAGAGCAACAGCACGTTGCGCGAATAGCGCCACATCGCCCGCCGCAGCGGGCCCGCCTCGATCACGATCTCGACGAATTCGCCGCCCATCGGGGCCGGCCCGATGGCGCGGATGAGGTCGGTGTCGGTGGCGACAAGGAGGGTGCGGAAAGCCTCGATGATGGCGTCAAGCGACATCATGTCGCGAACATCGACCTCTTGGAGCACCTCGGTCGGCGGCTCGGCCGTCGCGAGCAGCCGCCGCTGCTGGCCCATTTTCATCGCGAGCGCCCGCGCCCCGATGCTGTCGAGAATCTGCCGCGACAGGCTCTCCGGCACCATCGGCGCCGCTTCGAAGACGAGCGCCGCGGTATGGGCCGCGGTCAGCTTGTCGTTGAGCCAGGTCAGCCGGAAATTGGCGATCGAGGGCACGTAGATGCACACTTCCGCGAGCATCACGAACAGCACCGTCATGACCAGGAGCTTGGCCGACAGGCCGAAACGAACGCGCGGGCGCTCGGTCTGAGGCGAATCGTCGTTGCGGGCCTGCACGTTAGGTCTCACCCCAAGAAGCCTCACCCTAGAGCGCTATGCGTTCAGGGTTGAATCGCTAGCGCTCTCTATCTCTTTGTTTTGGAGCATGATCTTGTCCGAAAAGTCTGCAACTTTTCGGGATCATGCTCTAAGGACACTTGCAACAATAACCGCTACGACGGCGCTGGGCGTGGTTTGATGGTATAATTCCATTCCGGGTGGAATGCATCGCCTTCGATGGCGAGCTGGCGCATTTCGGTCTTGCTGATGCGGATGCCCTTCTCGTAGGTGCGCTCGTCGAGCGCGCATTCGACCTTGAGACCGGTCTTGGTCGTGGTCCTGCTGATCAGCTCGATCACTGTGGCCCGGCTCTCCAGCGGCTGTCCGCGCCAGTTCTGCGTGATGTGGCAGAACATCCGGTGCTCGATCTTGTTCCACTTCGAGGTGCCCGGCGGATAGTGGTTGACGTGCAGCGTGAGGCCCGTCGCATCGGCGAGCTTCTGGAGTTCGACCTTCCACAGCCTGACGCGCGCGCCGTTCGAGCCGCCGCAGTCGGCGGTGATCCTGAGCTCCTGCATGACGCGGTAGCGTGGGCGGCCGATGCGGTCGATCCAGGTGCGGATCGAGGCGACTGCAAACTCGGCCGTGTCGCTGGTGATCCCGAGGCTGACCCAGCCGGCATTGGCGCCGACATCGTAGACGCCATAGGGCACGACCTTGCCGAGATCCTTGTCCTCGAAGTCGTGCACCTTGACCCGGTGCGGGTCTCCTTTCGGCCGCCAATCGCTGCCGCCGTTGCGGTAGTTTCCGATCAGCTCCTTCTTCTTGGTGTCGACCGAGATCACCGGCTGGCCGGCCGCGATCGCAGCCGTGACCTTGGCGTTGATGTGCTCGAACTGGGAGTTGCGATCGGGATGGCTGGCGCCTTCGTGTGTCTTGAGATTGACCTGCCGCGCGTAGCCGAGCCTTTCCTCAAGAAGCTTGGAGACCGTATTGGGGCTGACCTCGTGGCCCTGCGCACGCAAAGCATCGGCGAGCTTGGC
>DATDGG010000060.1:0-22978 GCA_036522235.1 Xanthobacteraceae bacterium | reverse complement strand
CATCCCGCGCGGCACGATCCATCGCAACGAGAACAAGAGCAACGCGCCGACCCGCACCATCGAGCTCCTGGTCATGGACAAGGACAAGCCGCAGAGCGTCCCCGACGCGACCAACTGATGCTGGCCTTCTCTTAACCTCCCTGAAAGGGAGAAGGTCGGCGCATTAGCGCCGGGTGGGGGTTACGCCACAACAACGGATTTGCCGCGAGCCGAGGCGGAACCCCCACCCGGCCCCTTCGGGGCCACCCTTCCCCTTTCAGGGGGAGGGGAAGAGGGCCTAGGCCTGCAACAGCCGGCGCAGGTCGGACACCTGGCCGATGCGCTCGAGGTCGCCGATCGCGGCGATGAGCTCGTGGGCGCGCGCCGCGCCCAGCACGGGCGCCATCAGGTCGAGCGCCTTGGCCTCGACCTCCTTGGCATCCATCGGGTTGCCGGCGGTGCCGCGCACCACGGCGGTGCGGCGGCTGAGCGAGCGCCCGTCCGCCAGGTCGATCCGCACGATCGATTGGCGCGGCGGCACCGCGGCCTGCAGCTCCTCGCTCGGCACCAGCTCGACGAGCTTGCGGATGGCGAGCACCTTCGGGTCGCTCATGCGCGCCGCGTCGTGCACGCTGAGGAAGCTCGCGCCGCGGTCGACGATCATCAGGGCGGCGAGGTGCTGCAGGCAGAGGTCGGGGCTCGTGCTGTTGTCGACGATGCGCATGCTCGCGGTCGGCATGTCGACCCTGATATGCTTGATATTGTCGGCGCGCACGCCCGGATCCTCGAGGAGCGCGGCCAACCCATCGAGCACCGACTGCAGCGGGGCGCCGACGCTCCATTTCTTGATGGTGGTGCCGAGCACCGCGTGGTTCGCGCCGAGATTGGCGAGGAGCTTCTCGGGCGCCGGCCTGTCGGCGAGCGCGGTGTAGATGGTCTCGGCGCCGCTGAACGGATCGTCGACCCCGGTCATTCCCATCGCCACCATGGTGGCCGCCATGACGCCGTTGCGCGCCCCCATGCCGCCGAAATCGAACGCCTTCTCGACATGCTCGCGGTCGCGGGTCCAGTAGCCGATGCCGGACGCCTGCTGCCCCGCATAGGAAAAGGTGTGCCGCACCTGCCGCTCGTCGAGCCGCAGCATCGCGGCGGCGCTGGTGGCGGCCACGAAGGTCGTCATCAGCACCGAGGGGCTGCGCGGCCCCGACCCTTGGCTGACGCCGAGCGCCATGACCATGCGGGTGCCGACGTCGTAGCCGAGCGCCACGGCGCGCAGCAGATCGCGGCCGCTGCGACCCGCGAGCTCGCCCGTCGCCAGCGCCGCCGACACGGCGCCGCAGCCGAGATGGACCGGGCCGACCGGATTGGTGTCGTCGGTCTCGTCCGCATGCGCCGCCATCGCATTGGCGAGCGCCGCATGGACGCTCGACGTCATGATCGGCGTGCCGATCACCATCGCCTGCGGCTTGCCGCCCAGGCTCTCCACATAGCGGGCCGCGAGACTGCCGGGCTTGAGCCGCGAGCCCGACACCATCGCGGCCAACGTATCGAGCACATGCAGCTTGGTCTGCGCCACGACCTCGGGTGGCAGCTCGCGATCGAGCGCCTGCACCACATGGTCGGCGAGCGCGGCCGTGGCCGGCGAAACCGCAGCCGAGCCCGTGGCCGCCGGCCCGACTGGCGCCGGCGCGGTCTGTGCGCTTTGCGCGGTCTGCGCGTTTGCCGCCGTGGCCGGAAGGGTGCTCGACAGGATCGCGGCGCCGCCGGCATTGATCAGCCAACGTCTGGTGTGATCGGTCTCATCGCTCATTGTGGGCCTCCGCGGGTTAATAGCGAATGGCGAATAGTGGTGTTCTGCCTTCGCCGTCTTTCCCCTATTCGCTATTCGCCACTCTCGTCATTGCGGAATTCCGTTCGCCACGAACAAAGCCCGACCCTCCGGGGACGCCAGATAAGCCATGAAGGCCTTGGCGCCGTCGGGGTTGGGCGCCACCGTTATCACGGCGGCGCTGTAGCTCGCATAGTTCTGAATCTCCGCCGGCAGCGGGCCGACCAGGCGCAATCCGCGATCGCGATAGCCCAGGATATCGGTGATCCCGCCGAAGCCGAATTCCTTGCCCTTGCCTTCCATCAGGTGGTGCATCACGGCGGTGCCGTCCCACAGGCGCACGAGCTTGCTTTGGATCTGATCGAAGGCGCCGATCTTCTTCAGCATGCCGTCGATATAGGTGCCGCTCGACGCCGTGTTGTAGACGACCGCCTCGGCGGCGATGAGTGAGTCCTTCAGGGCCAGTGGGCTCGAAATATCGGGTAGCGGCGCGCCGTCGCGCACCACCACTCCGACCCCGACCCGTCCGAGATGCATCTGAGTGTCGGGGAAGACCTTGCCGGCCTTGCTCAGGTCCGCCACGATCGCGGGCGAGGACACCACGATGTCGGCCGCCTCGCCGCCGGCCACGCGCTTGCCGAGATCGACCGGAGGCTCATAGGTGAATTTCGCCTCGGTCCCGGTTCGGTCGCGAAACGCCTGCGCCGCCGCATTGAGCCCCGGCCGCATGCCGCCGGCGGCCAGAACCTTTATCTCGGCGGCGCTGGCGGTGGCGGAGAGCGCGGCCAGCACGAGTGCCAGGGCGAATAGCGAAATCGCGAGTAGCGAATAGGGGCGCGCCCCTATCCGCTGCCTATTCCCTATTCGCCGTTCGCTACTCGCCATTCGCGTCTCACTGCGTCCGCTGGACGTCCGGCAGCAGCGGCGGCTGCGTGCCCATGACCTTGGTGAGCGCGCGCCAGGCGCAGATTTCGTCGCTCCATTCCGGCAGCTTGGGGGCCGAGCCGCCGACCCCGATGGCGCCGATGAACTGGTTGCCGTTGATGACGATCGGCAGCCCGCCCGAATTGGCGAAATTGCCGAACGAATATTGGCGCAGCTCCGACGAGCGGCCCTGCAGCACCGCGTTCATGGTGGCCTTGCTGGGCTGGCGCGTGTTCAACACGGTGCGCGCCTTCATCATGGCGGTATCGATATTGATCTTGTTCTGGCCGTCCATGCGGTACAGATAAACCGGCTCGCCGAACTGGTCGATGATCGCGACGCTGATCCTGACGCCCTGCTTGGTGGCCTCATCGACGCAGGCCTTGCTGATCGCCTCGGCGGTCGCGACGTTGATCTCGTTCTGCTCCAGGATGGTCTTGGTCGCGTCGCCGCGGATGATGAACTGGTCGCCGTCGGCCGCGCGGCTTGTGCCGACGCCGACGAATGCCGCGGCGGCCGCCGCCAGCAATCCGACATAGATTCTACTCATGGGTCTCTCCTCCAAGCGCGATGCTCAGCTCTGGCATCGGCGCTGCAATTTGCCTGATCGCAGGGGTGGTTACAACGCTCAATCCGGACCACGCGAGTGCGGCCGGAAAGCGCTACTCTTCCCCGCTTTTGCGCGCCACCGCAAGTGGTGTAGCCTCACCCGATGAGAGACGCGCCGCAGGCAAGCGGCGCCCGCACAAGGGAGGATAGCGATGCGTAAGGCGAGCACGATCGGTATCTGTGCGTCGGTCCTGGCGGTGCTGATGACGGGCGTGGCCGTGGCCGGCGAGGACGGCAAATATCCGGACTGGCGGGGACAGTGGAACCGCGAGCGCGTGACGGGACTTCCCGGCCAGCCTTCCTTCGACCCGCACAAGCCGTGGGGCAAGGGCCAGCAGGCGCCGCTGACGGCCGAATATCAAGCGGTGCTCGAGGCCAACCTCAAGTCTCAGCGCGAGGGCGGCTTCTTCGACTGGCTCGGCTCCTCCTGCCGCGGCTTCGGCATGCCGCTCATCATGTATCCGTTCCAGCCGATGGAGCTCATCGTCACGCCCGAGACCACTTATGTGCTGATCGACTGGGTCGAGCATACGCGGCGCATCTATACCGACGGCCGCGAATGGCCCAAGGAGATCGAGCCGACCTTGGTCGGCTATTCCATCGGCAAGTGGCTCGACACCACCGGCAATGGGCGCTTCGACACGCTCGAGGTCGAGACCCGCGGCTTCAAGGGACCGCGCCACTACGATGCGTCGGGCCTGCCGCTGCACCACGACAACCAGTCGGTCTTCAAGGAGCGCATCTCTCTCGACAAGACCGACCGGAATCTCATGCACAACGAGATCACCGTGTTCGACCACGCCTTGACGCAGCCCTGGACGGTGACCCGCACCTATGTCCGCAATCCCGAACCGCGGCCCGATTGGCCGGAATTCATCTGTGCCGAAGGCAATGGCCACGTGGCGATCGGCAACGAGAACTATTTCCTCAGCGCCGACGGCCTGCTGATGCCTTCGCGCAAGGGCCAGGAGCCGCCGGACACGCGGTATTTCAAGCAGACGCAGAAGTAGCGAGTTTTTCTCCAACCGAAGTCGGATATATCCGACTTCGGCCATGTATGGTGGCGAAGTCGGGCAAGCCCGACTTCGCGCGGGGTAGAAGTTTGGAGTGAACTGGGGAATCCCGGTTCAGGCCGCAATTGGATTGGACTTGCTACGGCTCGCGCGGGCCTGTAACGGTTCAAAGCCAAGGGGGGAAAATGCGCAAGTTCCAGCTCTTGCTGATCAAGCCGTCGCATTACGACGACGATGGCTATGTGATCCGCTGGTGGCGCGCGATGATCCCTTCCAATTCGCTTGCCGCCGTGTACGGCATTGCGGCCGATTGCGCCGCGCGTCGGGTGTTGGGATCCGATGTCGAGATCGAAATCGACGCCATCGACGAGACCAACACGCGCGTCAATGTGCCGGCGCTCATCGCCCGTTATCGCCGCGATGGTAATTTCGGCTTGGTTGCCCTGGTCGGCGTGCAATCGAACCAATATCCCCGTGCCCTCGACATCGCGCGGCTGTTTCGCGATGCCGGGATCGCTGTCGCAATCGGGGGCTTCCACGTGTCGGGCTGCCTGTCGATGCTGGACGGCCATGCGGTCGGTCTCGATGCCTGCCGGGACTTGGGCATAGCGATATTCGCGGGCGAGGCCGAGGGCCGGCTCGACATCGTCTTGCACGACGCGGCCGCGGGCAGGCTCGCGCCGCTTTACAATTTCATGGACCAACTGCCGGGGATGGAGGGAGCACCGGTTCCGTTTCTCCCAAAGCAATACGTCGCTCGCACGCTCGCTCTCAGTGCGAGTTTCGATGCCGGACGGGGCTGCCCCTATCAATGTTCATTCTGCACCATCATCAATGTGCAGGGACGCAAGTCGCGCTACCGCTCGGCGGACGATGTCGAGCACCTGGTGCGTATCAATTGGGCGCAGGGCATCCACAAGTTCTTCATTACCGATGACAATTTTTCACGCAACAAAGAGTGGGAGGCGATCTTCGATCGCTTGGCCGAGTTGCGCGAGAAGGACAAGATTCCGCTCGGTTTGATGATCCAGGTCGACACGCTCTGTCACAAGATTCCGAATTTTGTCGAAAAGTCCAAGCGTGCCGGCGTCACGCGCGTCTTCATTGGACTGGAGAACGTCAACCCGGACAATCTTATCGCGGCGAAGAAGCGCCAGAACAAGATCACCGAATACCGCAAGATGCTGCTGGCGTGGAAGGCGCAGGGCATCATGACGCTCGCAGGATATATTCTTGGTTTTCCCGAGGACACCGCAGAGACGATCAGGCGCGATATCCGTATCATCCAAAAGGAGCTACCGCTCGACATTATCGAGTTCTTCTGCCTGACCCCGCTCCCCGGATCGGAGGACCACCAACGCCTCTGGCGAAACGGCATTGCCATGGAGGCCGACCTCAACATCTACGACGTTGAGCATGTCTGCACAGACCATCCCAAGATGAGCAGACAGGAGTGGCAAGCGGTCTATCGGGAGGCTTGGTCGCTCTACTACTCTCCCGAACACATGCGCACCCTCATTCGCCGCATGGCTGCAACCGGCGGGCCGGTTGCGAGCCTGGTGAAGCTTCTGGTGCAGTTTTCAACGGCGGATCGCCTGCAAGGGGTGCATCCGCTCCAGAGCGGAGTTTTGCGTCACAAGCATCCGTCGGAGCGCCGCCAGGGCTTGGCACGCGAGCACCCTCTAATCTTTTGGCCACGCTACGTGTGGCAGACACTCGAGCTGCACGTGCTCCTGGCTGGCGCGATCGGCAGGCTTGCGGTCGCCGCCATGGCGATCACACTCTCGAGCAACGCGCGGGCTTACACAGACTTGGCGCTGACCCCGGTCGGGGAAGATCAGGATGAGAACCTCGACTTGCTCACCAAGACGACGGGCGCGCGCGATGCGATCGCGCACCTCAAGAAGGTTTCCAAGCTGACCCACGCCAGCCCAGCCGCGTGACGGTCCGAATCCCCGGCTGGCGGAGGCGTTGTTGCGTGCATGAATCCCGAGCGGTCCCCGACTGGACCGAAGCGGCGACCGCTCGGGCGTCCTTTGCTGCGTCGCTGCGTCACTGCTTCGCGAATCGCCGCACGAGCTTCTGGTCGGTCCAGCTGCCGAAGACATTGCCGGCATCATCCACCCCGACACCTTCCGCGCCACCTTCCCCACCCGACAGTCCGGGAATGAAGGCCGTGACCTTGCCGTCCTTGACGCTGCCGATCCGGATGCCTTGCTTGAAGCCGGGATTGACGGCCGGGGTCGATTGCGAATCGGCCACGTAAATCATGTCGTTCTTGTCGATGGCGACGTCGCTTGGCCGGCCGAACTGCTTCCATTCGGCGACGAACTTGCCGTCCGGCTCGAAAACCTGAATGCGGTTGTTGGCGCGGTCGGCAACATAGACCCGTCCCGCCGAATCGAGCGCGATGCCGTGCGGCGTGTCGGTTTCGCCCGTCGCCTTGCCGTGCTTGGCCCATGCCGTGATGAACTTGCCGTCCTTGGAGAACTTCACGATGCGGTCATTGGTCGCCGTCCCGTGCCCATCATCGACATAGATGTCGCCATTGGGCGCGACCACGACGGCGCTGACCGCACTCAGATGCGTTTCATCGTTGCCGGGCATTCCGGGCGTGCCCAAGGTCATCAACACCCGGCCATCGGGGCTGAACTTGAAAAGATCGGCGCCCTTGCCGTTGCGGGCAATCTGGTCGCCCGCCCAGACATTGCCGTCGCGGTCCACGTAGAGACTGTGCGGCACCGCGAACAGGCCGCCGCCGAAGGCCCGCTCGAACTTGCCGGACGCATCGAACTTCTGGATCGGCGCGACCAACGAATTGGTGCATTCGGTCGCCCCGCAACGATCGAACACCCAGATGCTCTTGCCGTCGCTGTGATCGACCTGGATCTTGATGGCCGCTCCGAACTTGCGGCCGGCGGCGAGCTGCGCCCAGTTTTCCTCCATCTTGTACGGATTGGGCGCCGCATTCGGATCGGCGGCTTGGGCGTATGCCCGATTTCCCGCCAAGGCCATCAGCGCGCCGGCGGCCACGGCGATCATCAGTGTCGCTCGAATTGCATGCTTCATGGTCGTCCTCCCTCGCAGAGTTGATGCTTCACGTGTTGGCTTCGGGTCTGCGTCCCGAAGCGCAGAAACGGAGTCTCCCTCGCCCGGATCAGGCAGCGCCGCGTCACCCGCAGGCAAAATCATTGGCTCCCACCGGGTGGCACTGGGCCGGCCAGCCGCGCGCGCGCCAATATTCGATCAGGCCGAGATCGCGCGCGACCTTCTTGAACCGCTCGGTCTTGCGCACCGCCGCATAGGTCGGATGCCAGAACCAGGTGGTGGAGATCGGCTGGAAATAATTGCCCTTGATCTCGTCCTCGTAGAATTCGAGCACGCGCTCGGGCGCGCCCACATGCATGAAGGCAAAGCTCAAATTGCCGAGCCGCGGCAGCTCGGCCGGTGCGGGCGACTTTGCGGGCGCGGATTCGAGCATTTTCGCCGCCGCTTCGGTCATTCCGGGCGGATAGCTCGACGATTGCATCTCGCGGATCGCAGCTGCGGCTTCGCGATAGCGCCCGGCCGAGGCCTGCACCAAGGCGAGCTCGAGCGTGCGTCCCGGGCGGAACGGCTCCAGCATGGCGACCGCCTTCTCGGTGTCGCCGTCGAGCCAATAGATTTCGGCGGTGTCGGCCGTGTAGTTGATAATGGATTGCTCGATCGCCTGCAGATGATCGCGCATCGCGAGCGATTCCTTGATGCGTCCGAGCGCCGCCAGCAGCTGGCTGTAGCCGTGCAGCCCGTCGGCCTGGTTCGGATTGAGCGCGAGCGCCTGCTTGAAGGCGTCTTCCGCCGCCAGCATCTTTCGCTGCACCATATTGGCGTAGGCGAGCGCCACGAATGCGTCCGCGCTCCTGGGATCGACCTGCGTGGCGTGCCGCGCCAGCGCGTCGCTGCGCGGAATGGTCCGCTCCACGACCTTGCGCTCCTCCTCCGGCATCCCGGCGCGCAGCGAGGGCGCAAACAGCGGCGTCAGCGCGAAATCATAGGCGAACAGCGCCGAAGCCGGGGCAAAATCAGGGTCGCGCGTCACCACCGGCTCCAGGAACGCCGCCGCATCGGCCAGCGCCTTGGGCCCGCGCTCGCGCGCCGCCACCTTGGCGCGCAAGAAGCCGAGATAGGTGTCGAAGTCGGCGGCGCGGCTGCGCACCAGCGGCGGGCTTGCCGGCACTTTCAGGGCCGCCGCGATCTTGCCGGCGATATCCTCCTCGAGATCGAAAATGCTCGCACGCTCGGCATCATATTCCTTCGACCAGAGCGCCACGCTGTCGCTCGCCTGCACCAGCCTGATATTCAGGCGCACACGACCCGCCGCCGCCATATGCGCCGAGCCCTGCACCAGATAGCGCGCGTTGAGCGCCTGCCCGATGGCCTTGGTGTCCTTGACCGACGCCGGCAAGCGGAACGCGGACGAGCGCGCCACGACGTCGAGGTCGCGCACGCCGGTCAGCGCGGCGGCAAGCTCGTCCGTCATGCCACCGGCGAAGAAGTCCTGCGTCGCCTCGCCGGAATTGTTCTCGAGCGGAAGCACCGCGATGGTCGGACGCGCGGCGGACGGCGCCTGCGCGGCCGCGGGCGCAGTGAAAATGCAGAGCGCTGCGCCGAGCGTCAGCGCCGATGCGGCGATGAGGTTCCAGCAGTGCCGCGTCCGATCCGCCGAGACTCCGGTCAAAATTCTGTTCATACGCTCGCCCTCCTGGTCGGGTCGCGATTTATAGCACGAAAAATCAAGCAAGGGGGCCGCAGGGTGGGGAAGGCGAGTCGAGCGTTTATCGCCGTCCTCGAGGCTGTGAGGAAATTGTCGGCCCCGAGTCGTCCCCGCCGGGAATGAGCGGAGGAAGTAATTTCCTCGAGGGCTCCTTCGAGCGCGCTTGCATCTTGGTTACCGAAATTTACGCTACAACAATACATATAAACGAAAGCACGTTGTTCCCTACAAGAATGTATGGGCCGGGAAATCCAGGCGTGAAGGTCGCGGACTATGCTCTGTTCACTACGCAGTAGAACCAGAACCGCATCGTCAACAGCAGGAGATTTCCATGACTGGCAAGCAGACTCTGATCGCTCTTTCCGCGGCAATCGCGCTCGGCATTGCGGGCGCCTCGGCCGCACAGGCAAGCGACAACAACAGCGGCGACTATCACGGTGGATTCGTCATGCCGGGGAGCATGGTGGGCGTCAATCCGGTGTACCACCCGGCTTGGTTCGGTCCGCATGCCCGCGCGGTGCCCAGCAGCTACGCCGCCTATGGCTTTGCGGTGGAGCCGATCCAGAAGCACCGCGCGACGCATTGATGCCGAAGCGCTAAACTTTCTTCGGTAAGTCTGCAAGCGAAGAGCCCCGGGCATGCCGGGGCTCTTTGCTGTGTGCCCGCAGCCTCTTCATTCAAACTGCTTCGCCACCCAAGCCAGTCCCAGCGGGTCCTCGCCAAAGCGATTTGGCCCGGTTGTCCCCTTGGTGCATTTCCACACCAGCAGCGGATAGATGATGCCGATGATGGTCAGATACATCAGCAGCCACCAGCCGCTGCGGTCGACGTCATGCAACCGACGCACCGCAACCGCGAACGAAGGCAAGAGTATGATCAGCGAAAAGACTGCCGTTAAGGGCTGCACACCCCCACTGCCCGGTGGTGCCTGCAGGATGGCGACATCCAATATCGCGGTCACGATACGGCCGAGGAAAATGAACAATGCCCAGTACCAATACTCTGATCTTGACGCCCGGCCGGAGAAATCGACGTATTTCCTGAAGCAAGATCCAATGGCTTGCGGAAAATTCATGTGATCGCCCCGTGGTGAAGATTCTCAGCCCATCACCGCAGAGGTATCAGGCGGGGGTTCCCTAGTCTATCGACACCCCGCTCGCCCTGATCGGCACTGCCCATTTCTTGATCTCGGCGGGCAGGAAGGCGGCGAGAAATTCCGGCGTGCGCTGCTCGGGTGGGATCATATTGATGCCGAGGCCCTCGATGCGCGCGCGCACCGCGGGCGTGTCGAGTGCCGCGCTCGCGGCGCCGCTCAGGCGGCGGGCGATGGCGTCGGGAGTCCCCTTCGGGAAGAACAGGCCGTACCAGCCGGACGCCGCCAGGTTCGCGACGCCTTGCTCGGTCGCGGTCGCGAGATCCGGCAGCACCGCGGAGCGGCTCGGCGCCAGCACCGCGATGGCCTTGACGGTGTTGGCCTGGACGTGCGGTGCGGCGGTCTCGACCGCATCGCAGATGAAATCGATGCGGCCCGCCATCATGTCGGGCATGGCGATGGTGGTGCTGCGATAAGGCACGTGGGTGATGTCGGTGCCCATCGCGATGTTGAGCAGCACGCACATCATGTGCGAGGTCGAGCCGACGCCGGCGGAAGCATATTGCATCTTGGCGTGATTGGCCCGCGCATAGGCGATGAACTCGGGCAGCGTGGCGGCGGGAAGGTCACGGCGCGTGATCAGGGCGAAGAAGGATTGCGCCACCATGCCGACCGGCACGAGGTCGGCGACCGAGTTGTAGAGCGGCTGCTTGTACAAAGTTTGACTGATGGCTTGCGTGCCGGCATTGCCGAGTGCGAGCTCATAGCCGTCGGGCGGAGCCTTTACGACGCGCGCCACCCCGCTCATGCCGCCGGCGCCGGTGACGTTCTCGATGATCATCTGCTGGCCCAGCAGCTCCGACAGACGCGGCGCCAGCGCGCGCGCCATCACGTCGGTCGCCCCGCCGGCCCCGAACGGGACCACCATGCTGAGCGGCCGGGTCGGCCAGCTCTGGGCGGCGGCCGGAGCGCTCGTAACGAGCGTCGCGACGACAGCGATCATCGACAGGCGCATCATGAGACCTCTCGCTTCGACCGGCGGGCAGGCGCAAGGGCCAGGATTTGAAACAACCCGCGCCCGAGGGGCCTTGCGGCCCGACCCCTATGGGCAGGCTTGGCGGCACCTTGTCGCCATATTATAACACGCGCGGTCCATACAACGCTGCCAACACTTGGGAGGACTAATCATGTTCAAGCTTGGATATCGGGCCGTAGGGCTTTCACTCGTCTCGGCGCTGGCCTGCTTGGCCGCCGGCTCCGCCAATGCGCAGGTGCTCGCCCACAAGGATATCTCTCTCGCCATGGCCACCACCATGGCCATGACCGCGATCGAAAGCTGCAAGGGCCAGGGCTATAACGTGTCCGTGCACGTGATCGGCCGCGAGGGCCAGGTGATCCTCGGCCTGCGCAACGACCTCGCCGGCCCGGCGACATACGAGAACTCGATGAAGAAGGCCTACACGGCGCGGACCTTCCGTACGCCGTCCGGCAAGTTTGCCGAGAACGTCAAGGGCAATCCGACCGCCGGTGCGCTCTTCCTCGCCAACATCGTGCCGGCCCAGGGCGCGTTGCCGATCACGATCGCCGACGACGTGATCGGCGCCATCGGGGTTTCCGGGGCGCCCGGCGGCGACAAGGACGAAGCCTGCGCCAAGGCCGGCATCGACAAGGTCTCGGCGGATCTCAAATAGGCGAAGCTTCACATCTCATTCTCGCCCGCCGCCCAGACCGCGCGGGCTTTCAAGGGAGGACTTCTCATGTTGAAGACTGCACATATCGTGGCCGGCCTCGCGCTGGCATTGACCGGCGGCGCCGCGAACGCCCAGCTCGCCGCGCACAAGGATCTGACGCTCCCGATCGCGGTCGCCATGGCGGAGACCGCGATCCAGACCTGCACCGCGCAGGGCTACAAGGTCTCCGCCCATGTGCTCGGCCGCGACGCCGAGGTGATCGTCGCCATGCGGGGTGACGGCACCGGCCCGCACACGCTGGAGAACTCGATGCGCAAGGCCTATACGGCCCGCATGCAGCGGCGTCCGTCCGGCGATTTCGCCAAGGCCGCCAAGGAAAACCCCACCATCGGTGCGCTCCATCTCGCCAATATGATCCCGGCGCAGGGCGCACTGCCGATCAAGGTCGGCGAGGACGTCATCGGGGCGATCGGGGTTTCCGGCGCGCCCGGCGGCGAGAAGGACGAGGCCTGCGCCAAGGCCGGCATCGACAAGGTCGCGGACCAGCTGAAGTAAGCCGAGGTTCCGGCCCGCAACACGCGGCGCAGCGTTCCTACGCTGCGCCGCTTTTTTGTTGCAGCCCTGCGGCGGCGCCTTCACCTTGATCGCCCGGCACCCTTTCGCGGGGTGGCGGGTTCGGTATATCCTTGGTCATTAAATCGCCCCTCTGTCGGGATTGCCGGAATCTCCGATCGTTGCAAAGGAAGGGGCTGCGCCGAAACGACCGGCAGGAGGACGGCTATGCTTTCCCGAGGCTCGATCGGTGCCATCGCGGTGATGGCGGCGCTGCTGACGACGGTCGGCGGCGCGTTCGCGTTCGATGACGCGCAATATCCAAACCTCAAGGGCCAGTGGGTCCGCGCCCGCCCGCCCGCCGGCGTCACCGGGCAGGGACCGTTCGATCCCGACAAGTCCTGGGGCCTCGCCCAGCAGGCGCCGCTGACCCCCGAATATCAGAAGGTTTTCGAGGCGAGCCTTGCCGATCAGGCGGCCGGCGGCCAGGGCGGCTGGACGGGCGGCCGCTGCCTCGCGATCGGGATGCCCAGCATGATGACCTTGTTCCGGCCGATGGAGATCATCGTCCTGCCTGAAGTGACCTATATCAGGATCGATCACATCCGCGATTCGCGCCGGCGCATCTTCACCGACGGGCGCGCCTGGCCGGAGGATATCCGCCCGAGCTTCGACGGCTACTCCATCGGCCATTGGCTCGACACCGAGCACAAGGGCCGCTTCGACACGCTCGAGGTCGAGACCCGCTCCTTCAAGGGACCGCGCCCCTTCGAGCCGAGCGGCATGTCGCTGCACGAGGACAACCATACCGTCATCAAGGAGCGCATCTATCTCGACAAGAGCGAGCCCGATCTCCTGCACAACGACATGACGGTCATCGACCACGCGTTGACGCGGCCATGGACGGTTGCGAAGAAGTACCGGCGCGAGAAGACCGAGTTCCCGATCTGGCCGGAGGATATGTGCGTCGAGGGCAGCGGCCTGGTCTTCATCGGCAACGACATGTATTTCGAGGGCGCGGACGGCAACCTGATGCCCGCCCGCAAGGGCCAGCAGCCGCCGGACCTGCGCTATTTCAAGACCAAGAAGTGAGGATCGACGCGCCGGCTCTGATCGCAGGGAGGAGACGTGATGTTTGGCTATCGAAACCTGATGGGCACCACCTTGCTGACGGCGGCGCTGGTGCTGGCATGCGCACCCGCCCAGGCATTCGACGAATCGAAATATCCCGATCTGAAGGGTCAGTGGGTCAGGGCCCGCTTCCCCGGGGTCGTGGGCCAGCCGGCCTATGATCCGACCCGCAATCAGGGTGCTCCGCAGCAGGCCCCGCTCAAGCCGGAGTTCCAGGCCATCTGGGAGGCCAACGTCAAGGATCAGGCCGCGGGCGGGCAGGGCGGCGACCCGACCTTCAACTGTCTGTCGCCCGGCATGCCGCGCGTCATGACGCCGTACGGTGAGATGGAGATCGTCATCACGCCCGAGACCACCCACATTCTGATCGAGCATATCCACGACTCGCGGCGCATCCTCACCGACGGACGGACCTGGCCCAAGAACAAGGACTCGATCGATCCGAGCTTCCAGGGCTATTCGATCGGCAAGTGGTTCGACACCGACGGCGACGGCCGCTACGACACGCTCGAAGCGGAGACCCGCTACTTCAAGGGTCCGCGCGCCTTCGACGCCACCGGCATCCCGCTCCATCCGGACAATCAAAGCGTCATCAAGGAAAAGATTCACTGGGACAAGACCAAGCCGGACGAGCTCACCGACGAGATCACCACCATCGACAATGCGTTGACGCGTCCCTGGACGGTGCTCAAGAAATACGAGCGCCGGAAGGTCGCGCAGCCGGATTGGTTCGAGGAGGTTTGCACCGAGGACAACAGCCACGTCGGCATCGCCGGCGAGGTCTATTACCTCAGCGCCGACGGCCACCTAATGCCGGCCAAGAAGGACCAGCCGCCGCCGGATTTGCGCTACTTCAAGCAGAAGTAACGAAGGGCACCCGTTCATTCCCGCCCCCGCGAAGGCGGGGGCGGGAACGACCGAAGAGGGATGCTACTTGTAGATCGCGTACAGCTCGTCGTTCTCCTTGCACAGCATGTCGATGATATAGCCGCCGGGGCCGGGCTTGAGGCCGCTGTAGCGGCCGATGACCACCATGGCCTGCGACTTGCGGGCGTCGTCGCCGGCGGGGTCGCGGTCGAAGGCCGCCTTGACGGCATCCCCGTAGGCCTTCTGCTTCTGGATGAGCTCGGCGGGGCTGCAGGCATAGGCCGGGCCTGCCGAGATCATCAGGCCGGCAACCAGGACATGGGCGAAGATGTGGGCGAATTGCTTCATGACCGCGCTCCGTCTTGTCATCGGTTGTCGAAGCGGCACGCGCCTGCGTTCGACAGCGGCGCATCGGAGTGCCGGCCTGGTTAACCAGCTCTTGGCCGGAACGCTAAATGCGAATCGAAAGCCTTCCGGCGGCTCCGCCTCAGCGGCAGCCGGCGAGCGGGCTCGCCTTGTTCTCGAGCTCGAACGGCCCGAGCTTGCCGGCCGCGTATTCCATATAGGACATATCGGCGAGCCGCTCGGCCGGCAGGTCGGTACCGCCGAACTTGTTGCGTTTGTACCAGGCCTGCATGTCGAGCATGCTGGCGACATTGATGCGCCCATTGGGGTCGCGCGCCGGCCAGGGATATTTGTAGAGCAGCTCCTCGCGGGTCTCGGTGCCGGTGCGGATCAGGCGCTGGATCAGCTCGGCGCGGTTGGCGCCGCCGTGATAGGCCTGGCAATAATCGCGCACCCCATGCAGATAGGCGGTGAAATAGTTGCGCAGCAGCTCGCCATTGGGCTTGGCCCAGTCGGTATTGATCATGACGACCGCGATGGTCAGTGGCCACGGCTTGACCAGGTCGTCGGGCTCCTTGAGGCCCGCGGCGTAGCCGCGGTCGAGGAATTGCGAGGTGAACGGCGGGATGACGATCGCGGCGTCGATCGCCTTGTTGGTGAAGGCGAGCGCCATCTGGGTGAACGGCAGGACCTTGATGTCGACATCCGCGATACTCAGCCCGTCAGTCTCCAGCATCTTGCCGACCTCGTAGGTGGAGACCGAACCTTGGCCGTTGCTGGCCACGGTCCTGCCCTTGAGGTCCTTGAGCCGCGTGATCTGGCCCTTGAGATCGGGGCGGATCATCAATTGATGGCCGAGCGGGCTCGAGACGCGGTCCGCCACCATGGTGATCGGAAGGTT
Organism: Xanthobacteraceae bacterium; assembly: GCA_036522235.1. Classification (GTDB taxonomy): domain Bacteria; phylum Pseudomonadota; class Alphaproteobacteria; order Rhizobiales; family Xanthobacteraceae; genus VAZQ01. The sequence continues at coordinate 7,292 of DATDGG010000060.1, read as the reverse complement.
CTTCTCGAGCGCGTTGAAATAGCCGGCCGAGATTCCGCCCTCGACGATCTGCAGCCGGTTCTGCGCGAGCAGCGCGATCACATTGGCGGAAGTGTCGAGATCCTCGGTCTCGACCCGGATGCCGGCGGCCTTGAAATAGCCCTTCTCGATCGCGGTCAGGGTCGCGACCGAGGAGATCGACTTCACCATGCCGACCTTGACGGTGACGTCGTCAGCATGCGCCGCCGCGGCGGCGCCCACGAGCGCGAGCCAAATCAGCACATTCCGCTTGAGCATGGCCATGATTCTATTCATCCGGCGGCCTGTGGGGATTTGATGAGATATCGTCCTTCGCTGTCACGCGTGAGCACGGCTTTGCCGCGCAGCGCCTCGAGCGCGCGCACGATCTCGCGGCCGTCGCGGCTGCCAAGCGCGCTCATCAGCTGCTCGAAGGACTTGGGTCCGTCCGCTAGCGCTGCCTCGATCGAGGCAAAGCGCTTGCCCTCGTAGCGCGGCGGCGCCGGCACGCGCGTTTCGAGGCGCGTTCCGCTGCCGAACGGCCAGGTCAGGTCGAACCCGGCCTTGGCACCGGACGCCCCGGGCGTGAGCGAGGGATCGAGCGGCAGGGTGCGCATGCCGCCCATCACCACCAGGTCGCGGTCGGCCTGGAACCGCGTCGCCAGCGCCCAGTCCATCTGCTGGTCCGAGAACACGTCGATGTCGGGATCCACCACGAAGACGTTCTTGACGTTGGGCAGCGCGCCGAAGCAGGCCGCGATCGCGTTGCGGGCTTCGCCGGCGACCCGCTGCCGCAGCGCCACCCGCAGGTTGAACATGCCGCCGCTTGACGTGGTGGCATAGACGGCCAGCGGCTCGCGCACCGCCGATTCAAGCGCCCGCCAGATCATCACTTCGGTGCGCACGCCGTTGAGCGGCGCGGTGTCGGTGCACCCCAGCGCCCGACCCCCGATGGTCGAGGTCTGGAACAGCGCGTCGCGGCGGCGCGTGATGGCGGTCAGGTGAAACAGCGGATTGCGTTTCACGCTGCCGTAATAGCCGAGGAACTCGCCGTAGGGTCCTTCCGATTCCACATGGCCGCGGGCGTCGAGATGGCCTTCGAGCACCCATTCGGCATCCGCGGGCACCCGGATATCGTTGCTGACGCATTTCACTACCGCGAGCGGCGCCGCCCGCAGCGATGCGATGAGCGCAAGCTCATCGACCGGCAGCCGCATCACCGCGGCCACGTGATCGACCGGATGGGCGCCGACCACGAAGCTGACCGGCAACGGTCGCCCCGCCGCCGCGCTCGCCTCGTAGAGGGCGCGCAGGTCGCTCGGCGAATTGAGATCGACGCCGGCTTCGTGTCGGCCGCGCAGCATGAGGCGGCGAATGCCCACATTGGTCCAGCCGGTCGCCGGATCGATCGCGAAATCCATGCTTGCGGAAATGTAAGGCGCGCCGTCCTCGCCATGCTGCAGATGGACCGGCAGCGCGGTCAGGTCGGCCTCCTCGCCTCTGAGCACGACCTCCTGTGCCGGCGCCTCCGTGCGCGCGACCTCGAAGACTTCCGGCTTGAGGCTGAGGCGACGCCGGATCTCGCCGGTCAATTCATTGGGGGCGACCGCGAAGGCGCGCGCGATGCGCGCACGGCTGCCGGTGACATTGCCCACCAGCTGAAGCGGCTCCGGACCGACCGCGCCGAACAGGACCGCCCGCGGATTGTCCTCGAGCGCGGCCGCGACGTCGGCGAGGTCGATCGGCTCGCGGCGGGTGTCGAGCTCATCGGCCGGCAGGCTCTCGACAAAGCGCCGCAGCCGGAACCGATCGACATCGGCCGCGCTTGCTGGCCGCCTGGCCTCGGTCTTCTCGATGATTCCCATGCCGATCCTCCGCGAGCGGCACTATAGCGAAAAATCGCCGGCTTCGTAGCCGGCTTTGCAGCTTCGTAGCCCGCCATCAGGGCGTTTACGCCCGTCTTCGCGGGCTATGGAGCGAAGCGCAATGCGGGAAGGGCGGTCCCGCATTTCATGCGGGCTACGGTCAGGAGGCTTGACACTCCGTAACCTTTTGGTTACTCAATTCGTAGCCAGATGGTTACCAAATGAAGGCCGCCAAGATGGTTGCCCCGCGACGCAAGCAACAGGAGCTGGTGTTTCGGGCGATCGCCGATCCGACCCGCCGCGACATTCTGGCGCTGCTGCGCGGCCGCCGGCACACCGTCGGCGAGATCGCGCGAAATTTTCGCGCCAGCCGCCCGGCGATCTCGAAGCATCTTCGGCTGTTGCGGTCCGCCGGCCTCGTCATCACGCACCGCCGAGGCACTGCGCGCATCTGCGAGCTCAACGCCAAGCCACTGCGGGCGGTCAACGACTGGCTGCACCAATACGAAGATTTCTGGAACGACAGCCTGCTCAATCTCAAGAGTTACCTCGAGGAGGATCGATGAGTCCCACAACGACAAGCGACACGATCGTCAAGGAAATCGCCATCAAGGCTCCGGCGGAGCGGGTCTTCGAGGCGCTTACCAATCCGCAGCAACGCCTGAAATGGTGGGGCGCGGAAGGCGCCTACCGGGGCACGCATATGGAGTCCGACCTGCGCCTCGGCGGCAAGTGGTTGACGCGCGGCGTCGGCCGCGACGGCACGTCCTTCAGCGTGGCCGGCGAGTATCGCGAGATCGAGCGGCCGCGCCTCCTGGTCTTCACCTGGCTCCCCGATTGGGAGAAGGACGCGCCCGAATCGCTGGTGCGCTTCGATCTCGACGAGAAGGACGGCATCACCACGGTGCGCCTGACCCATTCGGGCCTCTCGACCGAGGCCTCGCGCGATCATCACAAGGGCTGGCCGCAGGTCCTGGCCTGGCTGCGCACTTATGTGGAGAGTTGAGATGAATCTCCAACTTGTCGTGCCCGCGAAAACGGGCACCCAGTACGCCCGTGTCGCCGCGGATTACTGGGTCATCCGCTTTCGCGGATGATGACACCTGAGGGTCATTGCGAGCCCGCCGCAGACCTGCGCAGCGCGGCGCGGCGTTGCTGCAAGAAATCCCGCACCGCCGGATCGGATTCGAGCCCAATAGCCCGCTCGTAGGCCTGCTCGGCAGCCGCGTGCTCGCCGGTGCGCGCCAGCAATCCGGCGCGCGCCGCCCAATAGGGCTGGTATTCGGCCAGCCGCACATCGTCCGCGAGCGCGTCGAGCGCCGCGAGGCCTGCCGCGGGGCCGCGTGCCTCTGCCACCGCGATGGCCCGATTGATCGCCACCACGGGTGAATCGATGATGGTCGAGAGCACGTCGTAAAGTCGCTCGATCGCAGCCCAGTCGGTGTGCCCCGTCACGCGGCGCACCACATGGGCGGATTGCACCGCCGCCTCGATCTGGTAGCGGCCGATGTCGCCGATGCGGCTCGCCTGGAACAGCAACGCCTCCGCCTCCTCGATCAGCGCACTGTTCCACAATTTCGGATCCTGCGCGGCGAGCGGCACGTATTCGCCCTGCGCATTGCGGCGCGCGCCGCGCCGCGCCTCGGCATGCAGCATCAGCGCCAAGAGGCCAAGCGCCTCGGGCTCTTCCGGCAGCAGCGAAACCACCAGCCGCCCGAGCCAGATTCCTTCCTCGGCCAGGTTGCGGCGGCGGAACTCGGTGCCGCCCGGATCGGACCAGCCCTCCGAGAAGGCGGCATAGATGGCGCCCAGCACGGCGGCCAGGCGCTCACGCAGGTCGGCGCGCTCGGGCAGGCGGAACGGGATGCCGGCCTGCCTGATCTTGCTCTTGGCGCGCACCAGCCGCTGACCCATGGTGGCGGGCGACACGAGAAAGGCCGACGCGATGGTGGCGGCATCGAAACCCAGGATGGTCTGCAGGATCATCGGGGCGCGAATTGGCGGATCGATCGCCGGATGCGCGCAGGCGAACATCAGCAGCAGGCGGTCGTCGGGAATCTCGTTTGCGCGTGCGGCCACCGCCTCGAGCTCCTCATGCATCAATTGCACATATCCGGCGGCGTTCTCGGTGCTGCGCCGGCGCCGCGCGGCATCGACCATCTTGTTGCGCGCCACCGCCGTCAGCCACGCTTCCGGGCTCGCGGGAATTCCGCGCAGCGGCCAATCCAGCAAGGCGGCCGCGAAGGCGTCCGACAGGGCGTCCTCCGCGCCCGCGACATCGCGGGTGCGCGCCGCCAGAAAGGCGACCAGCTTGCCGTAGCTGCGGCGCGCCACCGCCTCGGCGGCATCGCGGGCAGGCTGGTCGGTTTCCGGCGGCATCGCGGGCTCATGCTTCCGAGGCTACATTTCCCAGATTGGGCGGACTTCGATCGCTCCGTGGCTGGCGCCGGGGCAGCGCGCCGCCCACGACAGGGCCGCATCGAGATCGGGCACGTCGATCATGTAGTAGCCGCCGAGCTGCTCTTTGGTTTCCGCATAGGGTCCGTCCAGCACCTCGGTCTTGCCGTTGGCGACCCGCACCGTGGTACCGGACGATGTCGGCCGCAGCCGATTGCTGCCCGCAAGGACGCCGGCCTTCTTCAGGGCTTCCGTATAAGCCCCGTAAGCGGCGAGCATCTGCCCGGCGGTTTCCTTGCTGGCGGACAGCATATTGGCCTCGTTGCCGTAGATCAGCAGCAGGTATTTCATGGTGATCTCCTCTACGAAAGCGGCCGCGCCACATGGGCGACCTGCGCGATGACGTTCGGACCGGCGGGATTTCGACAGGGAGCCGAAAAATCTGGAGCCGAAAAATCTGGAGCCGAAATCCTGGGGACCGAAGAATCCTGCGCGAGGTAGTAGCAAACTCAACGCGGCCGGTATTCTGGAAAATCTCAGGGCTTGCATCGGCAAGGCGGGCAGGGCCTGTTACCGGGCTCTATTTTTTGGGATTGTCTTCGCGTTGGCTGAGGAAGGGAACGTCATGGCGAAACGCAAGCCGACCGGGCGCACGCGCCCGGCCACCACCGGGGATTGGAAGAACGTGCTGCTCGAGATCGAGGACGGGATCGCCTGGGTCACCCTGAACCGCCCCGAGAAGCGCAACGCCATGAGCCCGGCGCTCAACAACGAGATGGTGCAGGTGCTCGACGCGGTCGAGATCGCCGAGGAGGCGGGCGTGCTGGTGCTCACCGGCGCCGGCGATTCCTTCTCGGCCGGGATGGACCTCAAGGAATATTTTCGCGACGTCGACCCGCTCCCCTATGCGCGGCAGATGCGCGCGCGCCGCTCGGCCTGGCAGTGGCAATGGCGCATGCTGATGAACTATTCGAAGCCCACCATCGCCATGGTCAATGGCTGGTGCTTCGGCGGCGCCTTCACGCCGCTGGTCGCCTGCGATCTCGCGATCGCGGCCGAGGACGCTCAATTCGGCCTTTCGGAGATCAATTGGGGCATCATCCCGGGCGGCAATGTCACCCGCGCCGCGGTCGCGACCCTCAACCTGCGCAACGCCATGTATTATGTCATGACCGGCCGCACCTTCGATGGCCGCAAGGCCGCCGAGATGGGACTGGTCAACGAGGCCTGCCCGCGCGCGGAGCTGCGCGCGCGCACCACCGCGCTCGCCAAGGAATTGCTCGGCAAGAACCCGACGGTGCTGCGGGCCGCCAAGGCGGCGGTGCGCCATGTGCAGTTCATGTCCTGGGAAATGTCGGACGAATACCTGATGGCGAAAAGTGCCCAGGCCCGCTTTCTCGATACCGAGGGCGGCCGCAGCAAGGGGCTCAAGCAATTCCTGGACGAGAAGAGCTTCCGGCCCGGGCTCGGCGGATACAAGCGCGATGCATGAGGGGGCGCAAGCGCCTGCGCGGTCGGCGATCGAACGCATGCTGCGGCCGCGTTCGATCGCGATCGTCGGGGCTTCGCCGTCGGCCGGGTCGCTGGGGGCGAGCCTGCTTGCCAATCTGGAGCGCTTCGCGTTCCGTGGCGACATTCATCTGGTGAACGCCAGCCGGGCGGAGATCAACGGCCGGCGATGCGTGAATTCCACGAGAGCGTTGCCGGCGGACGTCGATTGCGCGGTGTTGGCCATTCCGCGCGCCGGCATTCTTGATGCGGTCGCGGGCTGTGCCGCGCGCGGCGTCGGCGGCGTCATCATCTACGCGGCGGGATTTGCCGAGGCCGGTCCGGACGGAAGGGGGCTGCAGGCCGAGATCGCCCGCATCGCGCAGGCGCACGGCATGGCGGTCGCGGGGCCCAATTGCCTCGGCCATATCAACTTCGTGGACGGCGTTCCGCTGACCTTCAGCTCCTGTGCGCCGGCGCCGCCGGGGGAGCGCCGCGGCATCGGCATCGTGTCGCAAAGCGGTGCCATGGCGAGCGTATTGCGCGCCGCCCTGCACGCGCACGATGTCGCGGTCTCGTTCTCGATCTCGACCGGCAACGAGGCGCTCACCGCAGCCGAGGATTTCGTCGACTACCTGATCGAAGACGAATCCACCGATGTCTTGCTGATGCTGGTGGAGCAGTTCCGTCATCCGCAGCGCTTCCTGGCGCTGGCGCGGCGCGCCCAGGCGGCGGGCAAGCCGATCGTCCTGCTGCATCCCGGCCGTGGCGCGGCGGCGCGACTTTCGGCCAAGACCCATACCGGGGCGCTCAGCGGCGACCATGCGGTCATGCGCGCCTTGGTGGCGCATGCCGGCGTTACCGTGGTGGAGTCGCTCGAGGAATTGATCGATCTGGGCGAGCTCATGATCCGCTGGCCCTTCCCGCCGCGCGGCGGCGCCGCGGTGATTTCCGATTCGGGGGCCCTCAAGGCATTGGTCCTGGATTTCTGCGAGGGCAGCGATCTCGATCTGCCGGAGCCGTCCGCGGCGACCAAAGCGGCGCTGGGTGCGGTCGCGCCCGACCTCATCCTGCCCACCAACCCGCTCGACCTCACGGCCCAGTCCCTGATCGACCCCGATCTCTATCGCAAGGCCATGCAGCCGCTGCTCGACGACCCGCGCTATGGCAGCCTGGTGCTCGCCGTGGTGCTGAGCAGCCCGACCCACAGCAAGCGCAAGATGGCGCCGATCATCGCGGCGCTGGAAGAGCTCGGGCCGCGCAAGCCGGTGGTGTTCGCCATGCTGGGCGAGGACAGCGAGGTGCCGCCCGAGATCATCGCCAAGCTGCGCAGCCTGGGCGTGCCGTTCTTCCGCTCGCCCGAGCGGGCGCTGCGCGCGCTGGCGCGGCTCGCTGCGCAACGGGTGCCGCAGGGCGGTTCTTCCGCTCCTCCGGGGGCCGCCGGCGACCGATTGCCGGCGGGCGTGATCCCGGAATACATGGCCAAGCAGCTTTTGCAGGAGGTCGGCATTCCGGTTCCGCGCGCGGAGCTCGCCCGCGATCTCG